>CAZQWO010000009.1:0-24869 GCA_964597015.1 uncultured Dehalococcoidaceae bacterium | reverse complement strand
TTTTCAGAATGTAGAATATCCAGTCATAAAAAATGAAGGCGATAACCGAGGTAATGGCTACGGCGATGACGCTTCTTATCAGGCGCCGGCGCAGTTCCTGAAGGTGGTCCAGAATAGACTGTTTCCTGTCTTCACTCATCTCTGGCGGTATCTTTATCGGCGACACGGTTTTCCTTGGGCGGTGGCAGCTGCTCTCTTTTTTCTCTGCTCTCCGGCTCTTCGATATCAATATCCCTGGTCACCTGGGAAGTAAAGTCATTGGTCGCCTTTCTCAGGCTACGCATTGTTTTACCCAGCGTGCGGGCGATTTCAGGCAGTCTTCTTGGTCCCCAGATAATCAGGGCCAGAGCGAGGATGAGCAGTACTTCGCCTAAACCGATGCCGAAAAAGTCCATATCTGTTCCTTGGCTGGATGCTGTAATTAACTCAGCTATCTAAAAAGTAGCGGGCGAGCTGATGGCGGTGATGTTCAGCTCCTGGTGCTTTTCTTGCGGGCAGACTTTTTAGTTTCCGGTGCCTCTTTCTGTTCTTCAGCATCCTCACCGCGCCGTCCTTTCTGGAAGGACCGCATTCCCTTGCCGATGGCACCGCCTACCTGTGGCAGCTTGCCAACACCGAAAACGATGAGGATAATGACCAGTATGAGGGCTATCTCCCATGGTCCCATGCGAAACGGCATAACCTGTTCCTCCTGCAAGCAATGCTTTTTATCAACCTGAAACCGGGTTGTTGTTTACCGGCAATCGTTCTTCACCCGAGAAAACGGACAGCCTGTTGCCGCGGGCGTAGCCGATCACGGTGATACCCAGTTCTTCGCCCAGTCTAACGGCCCGCTCGGTGGGAGTGCCGCGCGACACCACAATTGGCACCTGCATTCTGGCCGCTTTCAGCACCATTTCCGATGAGATGCGCCCCGTGGTCAGCAGGATTTTGTCCTCCGTCGGCAGCCTCTTCATCAGGCATTCACCCATGATTTTGTCCAGCGTATTATGGCGTCCGATATCTTCCGCAGAGACCAGTATAGCGCTACGGTCGGCCAGCGCCGAGGAGTGGATGCCGCCCATCTCCTGAAAAAGGTCCTGGCGCTGGTAAAGCTGGCGCATCAGCGACAGGATTTCTTCCGGGGTAACAACGAGGTCTGAGACCACCTTTGGGGCACCGGTATCAGAACTGATGCTGCTCCCGCAGCCCGAGGTGATGGTGCGCCTCGGTGTTGCCTCATATTCACTCTTCAGCAGCCTCACATCGGCGATTGGTTCGTCCTCGCAAACGCGCAGGCTGGCCACATCCTGCTGGTCGGCGATTATTCCCTCCATATATAAAAACCCGAGGACAAGCTGGGTCAGTCTGGCGGGCGTGCACAGTATGGTGGCGACCTCCTCACCGTTGACAAAGATGGTCAGCGCCAGCTCACCTGGTATAGTGACCGTGTCTTCCCGCCAGGTTTCACCGCTGAAAAAGCGGCAGCTTACCTCTGGCGCCACGTTTTCCCCTGTGCTCTCTTTCACCGTTCTACCCATGCTTACGTGTATTATACTAGTTGGCCGATACCATGTCTATTATGTTGAACGGGAAGAGCCGTGCCATGGGCAAAGTACAATCGTTTATTAGGCATTAGGCACTCTCTACACTAGACTTCTCTACGGGTGTCAAAGTCGCATCATAAACAGGGTATCCCCGTTTAACCGATTTCCTGCGATACAGGCTTATTTTATAGTCCTTATTTGAAATGCCTTCTGGTATGACTACATCGTTCCAATCTTTGAACGGCACTACTTCACTCATAGCTTGAGCTGGCGGGATATTCCCGCAACCTTCATTTTGTTTAAAGAAGTTATAGTTAATCAGCCACCCACTAGTTAATAACTTAATGGTTTCAATATCATCGTACTTCTGGAATACCTTTGTTCTCTGCTCTAATGTTTTATGAAACCGCTCTATCTCTGCCGTAGATTCACCAGTAACTTTGAATTTGAATGGCCCGCCTTTCCTATGTTCGGTATAAGAGCCGTATTCATCCCCTACTCCGATAATATAAGACCTTAATTTATCGGTTACCACAACTTTTGGGTATTTCCCCGCTCTTACCTTTGCTAAACGCATCAATACCCTTGCATCCCTACCACTTCTGCTAAACGAAACGTGAGACGCCAGAAGGTAATTAGTCTTAGAATCTATAATATCCCAGAAATAGACTGTTCTATCCCCTAGCTTCATATACGTTTCATCCGCTACCCAGACATCACCAACAATAGGCTTAAAATCCTTGCTCTGCTTAATAGCTTCTTTGGTAAACCGCTTTACCCAGTTCCAGTAATTGCTTTCACTCATATCAAGGTTATGGTCTTGTCTGAATTGCTGTTGAATGGCATCAAGCGACATTCCACCATAATACATACCCAAAGCAGAAGCTATCTGCCTTGCGGGTGTTTTCATCTTGTGAATTCTAGCGGGTTTTTCAGGAGTACCCATAATTGATGGTGAAGTAACTGCCGGATAAGGTGTAACACCTCTGCCAGAACGCATAGAATAAGAATGGCGTAGGCTAGACTTCCCGATGTAGCGGATATGCTTTTGAATGACTTTATCGCCTTTGTGGATAGTTTCAACCTCATAGTCATACCAATTCCCCGAACGTGGTGGGATTTCTTTTGCTCTTATAAAACTCATATTAAAACCTCCTTTATACTTCAACGCCACATCCGCGGACAAAAAGCATCATAAAGATTGTAAACAAAACTAGAACCATGCCCATAAACATTTGCATTTGCCAAGTGCTTCTATCATCAACGCTTAAACTAGCCATTAGATAATTTTCACTTTCAGCGAAATCATTAGCGAACTTCATATAGAGCATATATTCTTTATGGGGATGTAGATTCCCTAAAACTACGGCACGTCGTTTTCCCGAGTTCCAATAAACAAGTTTTCTGCGGAAACCTTGGCTTGATATTAGTATATTCCCATCACCTTGTTTAGCCGCATTGCCCGATTTTACTAATTGCCCATCCAAGTCTTTCAATTCCCAGCGAAACCTCCAATTATCGGTAGGATTACCAAACTTTTTTGGTGTCTTAACACCTAACTCAAAAGCTACTTCACTATCCCAGAAATACGGCACCAAAGGAGCGATTGTTGACCGTAAATCTTCTCGGTCGTGAAGTAATCTAATCTCATATCCATTCCATTTTCTCGTATAGAATTTCACTTTACCCCCCCAACAGGCTTTTAATATTTGCCTAAACATCATTAGACCCTACCTGCCTGTTTAGAGGATAGTATAATCTTTTTAGGCACTTGTTTCCATAATGTTTTACGTGATATACTCGGCTACACGCAAAAGGAGGTATATCATGAATGCTAATCTTAGAAATGCTCTTATCGGGCTCGCTTTGATTGTTATTGCCCTTATGTTGACTCCCCCTCTTATAGTCAAGGTTTTGTTTCTTATTATTTTCTCTGCATTGGTGGTCTTTTGTATCATACAATTTAGAAAGACCGCTAATTGGGCTACTTGGGCCTTGTTTCTTGCTGGAATTGTGATTTCTGGATATGCCACTATTAAGCTTCTGTTTTCCATCGCTGATGAAGTTATTTGGGTTCAGATTGTATTGGTTACATTGATGACATTGGCAAGCTTGGTGATGATTATTTGGATTTTGGTGTTGATTGGAATAGGAATCTATCAGACGCTTAAGAATACCAATCACTCTATTAATTAAAGATACATATGCTTGTGCCTCTGGGACATCTCTGAAACAATCAAGAGCTATCCAATAAAGTAAGGCAGCCATCAGGCATGTAAAGTCAATAATAACCAATATACCAGCAAGAATTTCAATCATGCCTAACCCCCCTGCCTACCCAAAGGGTTAGGCACTCTGCGGCAAGAGTGTACTTTACCGCCCCATGAGCCAATTTACACATATCAGTATGGTGTGGTATAATCACTTGATTTGTAATTTTCAGGGGAAATTGAATAACGAGGTGTTGTGGTTTGGACAAGGAGACCAAGGCTGAGATTATCAGCGATTATCAAAACAAGGATGGAGATACCGGTTCGACCGAGATACAGGTAGCGCTGCTTACGGAGAGGATAAAGCAGCTGACCAACCATATGGCCGAGAATCAACACGACTTCCATTCTCAGCGTGGTCTGCTCATGCTGGTGGGGAAAAGAAGGCGGCTGTTAAACTACCTGAATCGGGAAGACGTTGGTAAATATAATAAGCTTATTAAACGACTCGGACTGCGCAAATAAGGTCTGAGTGTGGAGGGGATAGTGTCAAATCTTCAATCTTTTCAGTGCCGCGTTGGTGGCAGAGACCTTATTATTGAAACCGGTAGATTAGCCGGCCAGGCCAGTGGTGCGGTAACGGTAAGTTACGGGGATACAGTGGTCCTGGTGACAGCTACCGTGGCTGATGACCCCCGTGAGGGCGTTGGCTTTTTGCCATTAACCATAGACTATGAGGAGCGCCTGTACGCGGCGGGTAAGATTCCGGGCGGCTTCATACGCCGGGAAGGACGCCCCAGCGAAGCAGCCATTCTGGCCTGTCGACTTGTTGACCGGCCGATACGCCCGCTGTTGCCCAAGGAGTGGCGGCGGGACATACAGATTGTGGCCACCGTGCTCTCCGTTGATCACGAAAATGACCCTGATGTCATGGCGGTCATCGGTGCGTCGGCGGCAATGTGCCTATCCGAGATACCTTTTGCTGGACCACTAAGCGCCGTACATGTCGGCTATATCAATGGCGAGTTGATACTGAACCCCAAGCTGGCCGAGCTGGAAAACAGCCAGTTGGACCTGATCGTGGCCAGCACCGGTGAGGCCATTGTCATGCTGGAGGCCAGCGCCAAGGAGGTTCCCGAAGATATCTTGCCCAGGGCCATCCAGTTCGGCTTTGAGGCCAACCAGGAAATCATCCGACTCCAGGAACAGGTGCAGCAGGCCTGTGGCAAACCGAAACTGGAAGTACCGGTTTCGGAGCTCAATTCAGAAGTCATTTCGGCGGTAGCTTCAGCTATTGGCGACGAAGTGTCAGTCGTGCTTTCGGAAGCAGATAAGTCCATTCGGGAGGAAAAGTTCGCGAGATTAAAGACGAGGCTGGTGGAAGACCTTGGCGAGACCTATGCAGAGGAAGACATACTGGCTGCCTTTGAAGCCAGGGCCAAGGCTGAGGTAAGAAACGGTGTCTTGGCCGGGAAACGGCTGAATGGTCGTGCCCTTGATGAAGTCAGGCACATTAGCGCCGAAGCTGGACTTCTGCCCAGAACGCACGGCTCAGCCCTTTTCAGTCGCGGTCAGACGCAGGTATTGACCATTGCTACCCTGGGTTCAACCAGGCAGGAGCAGCCGCTTGATGGCCTCGGTATTGAGGATGCGAAGCGTTTCATCCATCACTACAATTTCCCACCCTTCTCCAGCGGTGAGGTGAAGCGCATGGGCTCACCGGGCCGAAGGGAAATCGGGCACGGTGCGCTGGCAGAAAGAGCTCTGGTACCGGTGTTGCCGGCTGATGTGGATTTCCCCTATACCATTCGACTTGTCTCCGAGGTCCTCAGCTCCAGCGGCAGTACCTCAATGGCTAGCGTCTGTGCCGGAAGCCTGTCATTGATGGATGCCGGCATACCGATAAAGACCGCCGTGAGCGGCGTGGCCATGGGTCTTGTTACCGGCGATAAGGGTGAATATCAGGTGCTGACTGACATCGAGGGCCTTGAAGACGCTTACGGCGATATGGACTTCAAGATTGCCGGCACCAAGGACGGCGTTACCGCGGTGCAGATGGATATCAAGCTGAAAGGCGTCAGCCTGGAGATCCTGGAGAAGATAATCGCGCAGAGCCATCCAGCGCGGATGAGCATTCTGGATAAGATGAACGAGGCCATAAGCACCAGTCGACCCGAGGTCAGCCGTTATGCGCCGCGGATGTACAAGCTGACCATTGACCGGGAAAAGATAGGCAGCGTTATCGGCACCGGCGGCAAGACGATTCGCTCGATAATTGAACAGACCAAGACCACCATCGATATCGACGATGAGGGTGTCGTGTTGATTGGTGCTATCAATGAAGAAGCAGCGCAGAAAGCCATTGCTATCATAGAGGGGCTGACCAAGGATATTGAGATTGGTACTACCTATACGGGCAAGGTGACGCGCATTTTCGACTTTGGTGCCATGGTGGAAATACTGCCCGGGAAGGAAGGGCTGGTGCACATCAGTGAACTGGCCGACCATCGTGTGGGCAAGGTGGAAGATGAGGTTAAGGTCGGCGATGAGGTCACGGTTAAGGCGATTAATATCGATAATATGGGAAGGGTGAACCTTTCCCGCCGGGCGGTCTTCGAAAACGCGTCTGAATCTTCTGGCGCTAGAGCCAGGGATTCTTACGGGTCAGAGCAGCCATACCGGAAGGATAGAGATTCCTATTCCCGGCGGAGCGGCCCGCCCGGGCGCAGACCACCACTGACCAAAGATACGTTTCGGGGACGCTAATAGTTTTCTTCTCCGGCCGGGGGAAAACGATGAATCCAATCAGGGTAATTGTTCACGGGGCTGCTGGTAAGGTCGGACAGGAAGTGGTCAGGGCCGTCTGCGGCGAAGACGACATGCAACTGGTTGGCGCCGTTGACCTGAAAGCCGCCGGTAATTCACTGTCGCTGCCTGATGGTTCCGGCTCCGTTCCTTTTTCCATTGACTTCAGTGATATCTTAACCCGCTGTCAACCTGACGTCATGGTGGATTTCAGCATTGCCAAGGCAAGCATGCCGGCGGTGCGTGTGGCCACGGAGAAAGGCGTCAATCTGGTCATCGGTACCACCGGTTTCTCCCCGGATGACATCAAAGAAATTGAGCGTCTGGCTTCGGAGAACAAGATTGGTGTGGTGATGGCGCCGAACTTTGCCCTTGGTGCCGTCCTGATGATGCACCTGGCCAGGATAGCCGCCAAATACCTGGATTACGCGGAGATAATTGAGCTGCACCATAACCGGAAAGCCGATGCCCCGTCGGGGACGGCGCAGTTGACGGCCAGAATGATGGCGGCGGCCAGAGGCAAGCCATTTCTCCAGCCGGAAGGCAAGGACGCGGCGAGTCGGGGGGAGCAGGTGGAAGGAGTGAACATCCACAGTGTACGCCTGCCCGGGCTTATGGCCCACCAGGAGGTGATACTGGGCGCGGCCGGTCAGACATTGAGCATACGCCATGATACCATTAACCGGGAATGTTACATGCCCGGAGTGATGCTGGCGATAAGACAGGTGGTCAAGCGTAAAGAATTTATTCTGGGTCTGGATAAATTACTGGGACTGTGAGCAGGAAATGAGCGAATATAATGTGGCCATTGTCGGTGCTACCGGGCTGGTTGGCCAGGAGTTTATCAAGGTACTGATACAGCGCAATTTCCCGATGAAATCTATCAGGCTGCTGGCTTCCGACCGCAAGGCGGGCCGGAAGATGATGGTCAACAATCAGGAAATCGAGGTCATGGAGACGGCTCCCGACTCTTTTGAGGGGATAGATATTGCCCTTTTTTCTGCGGGCTCGGAAATAAGCCGGCATTTTGCCCCATTCGCGGCGCGGGTTGGTGCGGTGGTGATTGATAATAGCGCCGCCTGGCGTATGGAGCCCAACGTGCCTCTGGTGGTGCCCGAGGTCAACCCCGAGGACATCGAGTGGCACAACGGTATCATCGCCAATCCAAATTGTTCCACCATCCAGGCGGTCGTGGCTCTCTACCCGCTGCATAAGGTAAACCCGATCAAGCGCATAGTGGTCAGTACCTACCAGTCCGTTTCCGGGACCGGCTCGGCGGCGGTGGAGGAACTGAATGTGCAGAGCAAGCAGGTGCTGGAGGGGCAGGCCACCATTCCCCATGTGTACCCGCATCAGATTGCTTTCAATGTGCTGCCGGAGATAGACGTGTTTCTCGACGACGGCTACACAAAAGAAGAGTGGAAGATGGAGGAGGAGACCAAAAAGATAATGCACGCCAGTGAAATCGCCATCTCGGCGACCTGTGTCCGTGTGCCCGTATTCATTTCGCACAGTGAAGCGGCGTGGGTGGAATTCTCCTCGCCAATGATGCCCGATGATGTCGAGCGTATACTCGTCGGAGCACCGGGCGTGAAGATACTGGATGATAATGCCATCAGCCTCTATCCGCACCCCTGGATGGCGGCCGGCACCGATGAGGTATTTGTCGGTCGTATCCGTCGTGATACTTCCCATCCGAACGGTCTGGTTATGTGGATTGTCGCCGATAACCTGCGCAAGGGAGCGGCGCTGAATGCGGTCCAGATTGCCGAGGAAATGCTCAAACGTGACTGGATAAAACCAAGGGAGGTGGCGAAATGAAAGAGCTGGGAAGATTGATTACCGCTATGGTTACCCCCTTCGATGAGAAAGGGGATGTAGACTATGCACAGGCGAAAAAGCTGGCCCTTGCCCTGCTGGCCTCCGGGAGCGATGGCGTGCTGGTGGTCGGGACCACCGGGGAATCGCCCACGCTGGTGCGGGCGGAGGAATACCGCCTGTTCCGGGAAATAAAAGAAGCGGTTAGCGACAAAGGGGCGGTCATCGCCGGCACCGGCAGCAACAGCACGGCCGAGGCTGTAGAGGCGACCAGGGAGGCGGAAAAGATTGGCGTTGACGCCTGCCTGCTGGTGGTGCCTTACTATAACAAGCCCACCCAGGAGGGGCTCTACCAGCATTTCAGGACGGTGGCGGAAAGCACCAGCCTGCCCTGCATCATGTATAACGTGCCCTCGCGCACAGTGGTCAATATGACCGCCGAGACCGTTATCCGCCTGAGCAAGATAAAAAACATAATCGGTGTAAAGGAAGCGAGCGGCAATTTTGAGCAGATTGCCAAGATTATACAGGAGACCGGTGACGATTTCTTTGTCTGGAGCGGCAATGACCAGGATACTTTTCCTATTATGGCCATTGGCGGCTACGGCATCATCAGTGTGGCGTCGCACTTGGTGGGGAAACAGATAAAACAGATGATAGACCGCTTCCTCAGCGGCGATATTGCCGGGGCGGCGGCTATTCACCGCCGACTTCTGCCGCTGGTCAATGCCCTGTTCATTATCTCGAATCCCATTCCGGTAAAGTACGCCGTGAACCAGGTCGGCTT
Organism: uncultured Dehalococcoidaceae bacterium; assembly: GCA_964597015.1. Classification (GTDB taxonomy): domain Bacteria; phylum Chloroflexota; class Dehalococcoidia; order Dehalococcoidales; family RBG-16-60-22; genus E44-bin89. The sequence goes on along the minus strand of CAZQWO010000009.1, from coordinate 15,723 downwards.
CCGGGCGGGCAAGACGCGACTGCCGCTCACCGAGCCTGATGAGAAGACGGTGCAAGTTATCAAAGACACGTTGAAGAACTACACCATTGACCTGCCGGTATAGGATTGAGCGGCATCAGGTAAATGTATCTGTATATCGTCGCCGGACTGGCCCTGCTCGTTTCACTGGTCTTCAGTCGTGATAAGACAGTCCGGTCGCTGAAAATCGCTGCCAGGCGGTTTATCCGGATTCTCCCGGCTTTTTTGATAATGCTTGTCCTGATATCCGCTGTTCTTTACCTTGTGCCCGATGAACTCATTTCGCGTTACCTCGGCAGCGATAATAAATTCACGGCTATGGTCGTGGGCGCTCTTCTGGGCTCTGTTACCTATATGCCCGGCTTTATCGCGTTCCCGCTGGCGGGCATACTTCTCCAGAAAGGGGTGGCTTACATGGTCATCGCTGCTTTTACCACCACGTTGATGATGGTGGGCGTGCTTACCGTGCCCATAGAGAAAGCCTACTTCGGCTTAAAAGTTACCATTATCCGAAATGTTATCAGCTTCGGTATCGCCATTGCGGTGGCCGTTATGATTGGCCTTTTTTTCGGGGAGATTTTCCAGTGAAAAGAAACACCATCATAACCATATTGTTCATTGTCAGCTACTTCATTTTTCTGCTGGTTTCCTGGTCGATGGGATTCAGTCCCGGCCAGCAAATAGGGCAGCATTTCGTCACTTTTTCCGTGGCTATGCTGAAGATACTGCCGGGGGCTTTCATTTTAATCGGTCTTTTCGAGGTCTGGGTGAAGCGGGAGACCGTGGAAAAGCATCTTGGTGAGGAGTCCGGTGCAAAAGGCTACCTCTGGATGATATTGCTTGCCGGCACCACGGTTGGCGGTCTTTATCTGGCCTTTCCGGTGGCCTACGCTCTTTACAGCAAGGGGGCCAGGCTCAGTGTTATTTTCACCTACCTCGGTGCTGCCGCCATCTGCCGCGTCCCGATGACCATCTTCGAGGCTTCGTTTCTGGGCATCAAGTTCACCGCCATACGGTGGCTGGTCTCCCTGCCGCTGGTGATAATTACCTCCATCCTGCTGGGCAATTACCTGACCCGGAGGGGGTATAAAATATCGGCGGGGGAATAAAGGGGCGGTTTATAATAATCAGACTATTTCCCCAGGCTCTTCTTGAGCGCGGCCAGCTTATCCATGTACTCCTGACGCACCGGGATAAATATCTCGATTGTCTTGATTCCCTTATCGGAGGCGTAGGTGCCGTGCTCCTGATTTGAGGCGAAGACGGTAACGTCGCCCTTTTTGACCGGATAGCGTTTCCCGCCGGTCACCAGTTCACCCTCTCCATCGGCGATAATCATGATTTGCTCGTGTTCGTGCTTGTGCAAAGGGCCAACGGCATTGGGCTCAAAGGTAGCGAACATGGCCGTCGCCCGTTCGCCGGAAATAAGGTGTACACTGACATGTCCGGGAATCAGCTCTACCTGGGGAATGTCTTCATGATGTGTTATCAGCTTTTCATACTCTTCCTTGGTTGCCATGGGTTCGGTTTTCTCCATTTGGAATGCCCCCCTTTTCTAAGATTGCGCTTTCTTCTTAATTGCTCCTACCAGACCGGTTCCTTGAGGATGGTCTGTTCCCGCCGCTCGCCTACCGATATCACGCTGATGGGACAGGCGACGAGCTCCTCCAGCCTGGCAAGGTACTGCCGGGCCTGGAGCGGCAGCTTTTTAAAATCGCGGATATCGCTGATCGGGGTCTGCCAGCCGGGCAGTTCCTCATAAACGGGCTGGCACTTTTCCAGCGTGGTCGCGCTTGCCGGGAAGAAATCGATTTTCTCCCCGTTCAGCTCATAGCCGGTGCATATCTTCAGGGCGGGTCGCGTATCGAGCACGTCGAGGCGGGTAATTATGGCGTGAGTAAAGCCATTCACGCGTGTGCTGAACCTGGCGGCAATGGCATCAAACCAGCCACAGCGCCTGGGCCGGCCGGTGGTGGTGCCATATTCGTGGGCGACTTCCCGTATCGAATCGCCCACCTTATCTCTCAGCTCGGTGGGCATGGGGCCGCCGCCAACACGGGTGCAGTATGCCTTGAAAACACCCAGCACCTTGTCTATCTTAGTCGGACCAATTCCGGCGCCCAGACAGCCTCCGCCAGCCATTGGCGAAGAAGACGTGGCATAGGGATAGGTGCCAAAATCGGGGTCAAGCAGGGTTCCCTGCGCCCCTTCCAGCATCACCTGTTTTTTATCATTTATCGCCTTTTCCAGCAGGGCGGTGGTATCGCAGATATGAGGCGCCAGTATCTCACCGTACCGGCAGTATTCCTTATAGACATCGTCCTCCGATAGCGGCTCGACATTGTAGATTCTGGTCAGAATTGAGTTCTTATGGGCAAGTATGGCGGAAAGTCGCTCGCGGAAAATATCCCTGTCCAGCAGGTCGCAGGTCCTGATGCCCAGCCGGGCAATTTTATCGGCAAAGGCGGGGCCAATGCCCTTGCGGGTGGTGCCGATGGCCTTGCCTCCCCGCGCCTCCTCCTCCAGTCCATCGAAGAGAATGTGGTAGGGCATTACCAGATGCGTCCGGTCGCTGATGAACAGGCGTGAGGTATCCACGCCTCGCTGCTTGAGGGCCGCCATCTCGTCGAGCAAAACGCGGGGGTTGACCACCACGCCGTTGCCAATAACGGAGACGGCTTTGGCGGAAAAAATGCCGGAGGGAATCAGGTGCAGTTTAAACTCACCGAGCTGGTTGACCACGGTGTGGCCGGCATTATCCCCGCCGGAAAATCGCACCACCATGTCTGACTGCTCGGCAAGCAGGTCAACTACCTTACCCTTGCCTTCATCTCCCCACTGGGCCCCGATAATCGCAATTACTGGCATCATAGCCTCCCCGAAAATAATGTGAAAACTAACTCCCCCTTGTCTGTTGCCAGGCGTTGAGAAGTCGCTGGGCAACGGTCAGGTAGCTGAAAAAGGCGATGATACCCAGCGCCGCAATCAATGCGTAGTCAATGCTGCTCAGCAGAAGGCCGAGCGATAAAATGATAACCCTTTCCGTTCGGGTGAAAAAGCCGACCTCACCAATCAAGCCGGCGGCTTCGGCCCGGGCGCGAAGATAGCTGACCATCAGTGCGCCGGGCAGGGTGAAGCCAACGACAATAATACCAATCGTGGAATAGTCCCTGACAAATAAGATTAAGATACCCAGTAAAACAGCCGTCTCGCCCAGCCGGTCCAGGGTTGAGTCAAGTATGGCGCCAAACCTGGTGCTCTTGCCGGTATAGCGGGCCAGCGCTCCGTCCAGCATGTCAAACAGTCCGGCAACGATAACCACAAAGCCGGCGACGAAGGGCTGTTTGAGAGCAATCAGCACCGCCGCCCCCACGGAAAGCAGCAGGCCAAGCCAGGTCAGGGTATTGGGGGTTACTCCAGTCCTGGCCAGAAGTCGTGCCAGCGGGCGGGAAATACAGTGAGCGGCGACCTTGCGGGCTTCGGCTAACCTGGACCTGGGTGGCTGGTTATTTGAGGCGATGCTAGCTGAGCTCCCTTCCATTCTTCAGACCCAAATAGCCCCCTTGTTCTGTGAATTGCGGCTGGAAAGTCCCCGAAACGTTACTTGGATGTTTTTCCTGTTTTGCCCTTGGTCATGTCGGCGATGAACTTTTCCACCATCTGGTGCGCTTCGGCATCCGTGTATTGAATCGGGGGCGACTTCATGAAGTAAGCGGATGGTGCTGCCAGTTCCCCGGCCAGTCCGTGGTCCATAGCCAGCTTGCAGCATCTGATGGCATCAATGACCACGCCGGCGGAGTTGGGGCTGTCCCACACCTCCATTTTCAGTTCCAGGTTCAGCGGCACATCACCGAAAGTGCGCCCTTCCATCTTGATATAGCAGAACTTGCGGTCGAGCAGCCAGGGAACGTAGTCGCTGGGGCCCACGTAGATATCATCGGGATTCATCTTGTAATCAAGCTGGGAGGTGACCGAGTTGGTCTTGGAGATTTTCTTGGACTCAAGCCGTTCCCTCTCCAGCATATTGTAGAAGTCCATATTGCCGCCGAAATTCATCTGGTAGGTACGCTCCAGCCTGACGCCGCGGTCGCGGAACAGGCGCGTGAGCACGCGATGGGTGATGGTGGCGCCAACCTGTGATTTGATGTCATCGCCGATTACGGGCACGCCTCTCTCGGCGAAGCGTTTCTGCCAGTATTTCTCGCGGGCGATGAAAACCGGGATGCAGTTGACGAGGCCGCAGCCTGCGGTCAGTATCTGCTCGATATACCACTTGGTCGCCTCTTCGCTGCCGACCGGCAGGTAGTTGAGGACGATATCGGTCTTGGTCTCTTTGAGGGTTTTGACTATATCGGCAGTCGGGCCGGGGGCTTTCTGTATCATCTGGGACAGGTATTTCCCCAGACCGTCATGGGTCATGCCGCGCTGCACGGTAACACCCGTAGGTGGCACTTCACAGAATTTGAAGGTGTTGTTCGGTTTGGTATAGATAGCTTCGGCCAGGTCTTTACCCACCTTGTTCTTGTCAATATCAAAGGCGGCGACAAAATTGACATCGCTGATGTGGTACCCGCCGAGGTTCACGTGCATTAACCCGGGCACGAACTCGCTTGCCTTTGCATCCTTGTAATAATGGACTCCCTGGACAAGAGACGAGGAGCAGTTGCCAACGCCGATAATGGCCACGTTTATTTTACCCATGTTTGGTTGATTCCCCCTTAATAGCGTCGGTTGAACTATACCTTGTCGGGCGTGCGCTGTCAAGTGATTTCGTCTGGTGACTCGTGCATAACACAAGCTCGACAGTTACCGGCCCCGGTTCTGGAAGACCTTCTCCGGGTGCCACCTTCCTGTTTCCTTACCAAAGCGCAGCACGCCCAGAAAATGCCCATCGGCGGTATAGGTCCGGCAGCGGCGGTCGTCCGGTGATTCCAGCGACAGGGCAACCGGCAGGCCGTTTCTGATAACCTGCTCTGTGGCCTCATCAACCACCACCGCCGGCCAGGCCGAGAGCACGCAGTCCATGGGGTGAAGGAAATGCTCCCAGTAGCCGGAATCAAATGCGTCCTCAAGGCGGGATATGCTCACCGCGTCCTGGATATCAAACGGACCGTAGCGCAGTCGGACGAGGCTTTTGAGAATGGCACCGCAGCCCAGAACCTGACCCAGGTCGTGGGCTAACGAGCGTATGTAAGTGCCCTTGCCGCATTCCACTTCAACGGTAATAAGTGGCGGCTGGAAGTCAATGATATCAAGACGGTGTATCTTCGCCGGCCGACTTTTCCGTTCCACAGTTATGCCGGCACGGGCCAGCTGGTAGAGTTTCTTCCCCCGGTGCCTGACGGCGCTGTACATCGGCGGTGTCTGGTGGATGGCGCCGCGAAAGGGCACCAGCGCCGCTTCAACCTGCCCACGGTTGATGCCGGAAGGCTCTCCACGCTGGACAACCTGGCCGCTGGCATCATAGGTATCGGTGGTCAGCCCCAGTTCAATCCCGGCCCGGTATGTTTTGCTGGCATCGGCCAGGAATTCGACCATACGCGTCGCCTGCCCGATGCAGACCGGCAGAACACCGGTGGCGAGCGGGTCGAGAGTGCCGGCATGCCCCACGCGGCGCTCGCCGCTGAGTCGTTTCACCACGGCTACCACGCGATATGAGGTTATGCCCTGGGGCTTATCTATGTTCAGAATGCCATCCATGTCAGGCCCTTACGCTGCAGCTCCTCTTTTTACCAGGCAACAAGTACTTTTTCAATGGTATCGTCCTGGGCTGGTTTCTCATACACAACTCCCTCTTTGGGCACAACACATTTGTAGAAAGGCTTGCCGATAACGATATTAACCAGGTCATCGTACTGGGGTTCAATATAGGTTAATCCTTTATCTATGGTGTTGAAAGCGACAATCGCATGCCCCTTCCCACCGGGGAACCTGAGAGAGACATAGGCGCATCTGATACTTTCTTCCTCGGCATTGTTGCATAATCTGGTGGCAAAATCAGTACACTCATATTCGCCGGTTATGTATTCCGCTTTATCCGTATCATCATCGCTTATAAAACTCATCATCTCCTTATAAGTGGGGTCTTTGATGGTATAACCATGCCCGGCTATCAATCCGTCGTAGCTGGTCTGCAGTTCGACCTGCTCGCTTTCTTTCTCATTGAGTTCCGACCGTATCGCACCGGCGGTGTCCAGTGCGGAGGCCAGCTCTTTTTCTGCCGACTGCAGCGCGCCTTCCGTAGTTTTTAGTTGCGTCTCAGTAGCAGCCAACCGGGCTGTATTGGCTTCCAGGTCTGTTTTTGTGGCATCCAGCTCCCCTTTTGCCGTTCCCAGCTCATTCTGAGTGGCACCCAGTTGTGTCTGTGTGGCACTGAGCTCCGCCCGGGTTAGACCAAGCTCATCATTGGCGTTAAAATAGAGAAAATATGAGAAAACAGAAAGGCTGGCCAGTATGCTGATGATAATCCATCTTATCATGATAGCGCCTCCTTGCGTCATGGTGGCAATGTTGGGGTATATCGGAGAGGGCGGCTTTACTCCTGGTCAGGCGAGGTCACCTGGTCGATGAGGTCCATGATATGTGTGCCGCGCTCAATGGAGTCATCCCAGTGGAAGCTGAGTTCCGGAATGCGCCGCAGCCTGATTTTTCTGGCCATTTCCTTGCGCAGGAAATTTGAGGCGCCGGCGAGGGCGTCGAGCGCGTCCTGTTTTTGCTGCTGATTGCTGATGAAACTGATGAAAACCTTGGCGTACTTGAGGTCCGGCGAGGTTGCAACTTCGGTTACGGCAATGAAATTGCTGAGCCTGGGGTCTTTGATTTCACGCTGTAAAAGTTCGCTGATTTCCTGACGGATGAGCTGGTTCACACGTTCAATGCGATGTGACACAATACGGGCTCCTGAGTTTGATAGTACTTGCCTGGCTAGGCAGCCTTGTCCATGCGGTAGAATTCAAGCAGGTCGCCAACCTGAAAATCGCCAAAGTCCTTGACGCCAATACCGCATTCATAGCCGGCGGCCACCTCGCGGACATCGTCCTTGAACCGCCGCAGGCTGCCCACGGTGGTATCAGCGATGACCTCTTCGCCGCGGCGCACTCTAACCGAGGAATTGCGGCTTATTTTACCATCCAAAACATAGAGGCCAGCCACCTGTGCGCCTTTGGTTGCGGAAAAGACGGCCCGGACCTCGGCATGCCCGTCGATAACCTCAACATATTCGGGCTCCAGCAGGCCCTTAAGCGCCTTTTCCACATCGTCAATAACGTTGTAAATCACGTCGTAGCTGCGGATATCAATCCCTTCCGTGCTGGCCAGGCGGCGGGCGCCTTCATCAATGCCGACGCCAAAGCCAATGATAAGGCCATTGGAGGCGGTGGCCAGCATCACGTCACTCTCGGATACATTGCCGGTACCGTTGTGGAGGAGTCGGACCTGGCCTTCATTGGTGCTCAGGCGCTCCAGAGAACTCCTGATTGGTTCGATACTGCCCTGGACATCCGCCTTGAGGATAACATTGAGCCCCTTGACCTGGCCGCTGCTGATTTTATCGTGCAGGTTATGCAGGCTCACCGACCTGGCGGTAACCGAGGCTCTGTCTTCCATTGCCTGGCGGTGTTTTGCCAGCAGTGCCTGTGCCTGCTGTTCACTGGTCACGGCCGTCACGATGTCTCCAGCCTGCGGCACGCTGTCCAGACCAAGTATTTCCACCGGCGTGGCCGGTCCGGCCTTCTTTAACTGTTTGCCCAGGTCATTCAGCATGGCTCTGACGCGGCCCCATGTGCTGCCAACGACGATGGTATCACCCAGCTTCAGGGTACCGCTATTTACCAGCATGGTGGCCAGTGGGCCGCGGGTTCGGTCCATCTCAGCTTCAACGACCACCCCGGAGGCCGCCCCCGATGGATTGGCTTTCAGCTCTTCCACTTCGGCCACAACCAGCAGGTTTTCCAGAAGTTCCTGGATGCCTATCTTCTCTTTCGCCGAGATGGCCACGCAGACGACGTCTCCACCCCATTCCTCAATCAGCAGCCCGGCCTCTGCCAGCTGCTGCTTCACCCGGTCCTGATTTGCTTCCGGCTTGTCAATTTTATTGATAGCGACGACAATCGGGACCTCGGCGGCGCGAGCGTGGCTGATCGCCTCCACCGTCTGCGGCATCACGCCGTCGTCGGCGGCTACTACCAGTATGATTATGTCCGTTATCTGGGCACCGTGGGCCCGCATGGCAGTGAATGCTTCGTGGCCCGGCGTGTCCAGGAAGGTGATTTTCTGGTCGTCCACTGTGACCTGGTAGGCACCGATGTGCTGCGTAATGGCACCGGCTTCGGTGTCCATGACATTGGTCTGGCGGATAGCGTCGAGCAGTCGCGTCTTGCCGTGGTCAACATGGCCCATAACCGTAACCACGGGAGGGCGCGGTTGCAGATTTCCTGCCTCCTCAACCTGCAGCTTGCGGCGCTTTCTTATCTCACTGATAGCACTGGCGGCGCCTTCGGCAGCCCGCGGCTTCAGGCGCGTTTCAAAACCAAGAGCGGCAGCCATCTCGGATGCGATATCATAGTCGATAACCTGATTGATATTGGCCATGATATCCTTCCGCATGAGCTGTTTAATGATATCAATGGCACTGACCTGAAGGACATCGGCCAGCTGCCGCACGCTCAGTGAATGTGGCAGCTCCACCTGCTCCTTTTTGGTGGTCTCTGGTGGTGGAGTCGCTTCTTCAGCCTTCACATCGGCCGTATCATCCGATTTTTTCGCCCGGGGCACTGGTCACTCCTTTCAAGTGTTCCTCGACGTGTTTCATTAGCTGCTGCCGGCTGTCCTTGCTGAGACTGGCATGCAGCGCGTAGTCCAGTCTATTGCCTTTGAGCCCCGCCTCCCAGCATGCCAGGTTCGGGCAGAGGTAGGTGCCGTGACCTGTCTTTCTGCCGGTAGTATCTACTTCTATATTGCCGTCCGATGTCCTTACGATTCGAATCAGCTCACGTTTTGCCCTTACCTGCCGACAGCCAAGGCACGTCCTCTGCGGCACATGTCTGGTGCGAATGGAATGGGGACTAGTACTCTTCATCTTCATCTGAGATATCAGTATCTCGACGTTGCTTCTTAATCCTGATGCCGTCTTCGGCACCTTCCCTGGCTTGAGCCCCTTTCCTTTTCTTCTTCTTGGCTTTTTCTGGCGGTTTGTCTGGCTTGGGTCCCAGGATATCCTCGGCGAATCTGAGCTCTGATTTCTCCTCCGTTACCAGCGGTTCAAAAAACACCGGTGGCTCGATGGAGACCTCTTCCGCCGATGGCAAAGGCCCGGTCTTTTCCGCAGCTACCTCCTCGCCCGGTTCTGCAGAAACGGAAGCCGGTTCAAGTATTTCCGCCGCCGGTTCTTCTTCAGTGACGACCGCTTCTTCCTTTTCTTCAGCTTCCGGCGCTGGCTTGGCGGCTGCTTTTTCTGCCTCCGCAGTTGAAGTGCTCTTGATGTCAATACGCCATCCGGTCAGTTTGGCCGCCAGCCTGGCGTTCTGTCCTTCCTTGCCGATGGCCAGGGATAGCTGCTTATCCGGAACCACCACGTTGGCTATTTTCCCTTCTTCATTCAGACTGACGCTGACAATCTGGGCCGGACTTAATGCGTTGGTGATAAATGCCGGGACATCGGGGCTCCACTGAATGACATCTATCTTCTCACCGCTCAGTTCACTGACGATGTTCTGGATTCTGATGCCACGCAGGCCAACGCAGCAGCCCACCGGGTCAACTCCATCCTGGTGCGCGGCTACGGCCACCTTGCTCCGATAACCGGCTTCGCGGGCGATGGCTTTTATCTCCACGGAGCCGTTATAGACCTCCGGCACTTCCAGCTCCAGAAGTCGGCGGAGCAGGTCAGGATGGGAACGTGATACCACCACCCTTGGCCCCCTGGTGGTGGTAAGCACCTGGATTATGCATACTTTAAGACGCTGGCCGACCCGGTACCTCTCAGTGCGTACCTGTTCCGAGGCGGGTAGTATGGCCTCGGTTCTCCCCAGGTCGACGTAGATCTGTCCGGGCTCAATACGCTGTACCAGTCCGGTGATGACCTCGTCTTCTTTTTCGGCGTATTCTTCCAGGATGGCGCTGTGCTCGGCCTCGTGGAGCCGCTGGAGGATGACCTGTTTGGCTGTCTGGGCAGCGATGCGTCCCGCGTTGTCCGGCGTCGACTCCACCATGATGATATCGCCCAGCTGGATGTCTGATTTTAACTTTTGTGCCTCTTCCAGCGATACTTCAGCTCGTCTGTCAGCTGGACGTTCCACAACTGTCTTTTCCGCCCACACCTCCACCCGGCCGCTGTTCGGGTTTATTCTGACCGAGATGTTCTGGTTTGCAGCAAAGCTGTCCTTCCGGTAGGCGGAGGCCAGTGCCGCCTCCACGGCAGAAAGGACGGTCTCCTTGGGCAGATTCTTTTCCGCCGCAAGCTGAGTTATGGCCAGTACGAAATCACTTTTCATCTCTGACTTAACTCTCCAATATCGCCAATAATAAAAAAGTGGGGATGAAACCCACTTGATAAAGTCACTCTAGTCTTTGCCGATAGAGTATAACACTATTTAATTAAAAATACAAGATGTTGCCCTGTATTACTGGTACTTCCTTTCGCTGAAAATCCTGGTGCCTATCCTGACGATGTTGGCGCCCTCCCCCGGGGCGATTTTATAAGAGCTGGTCATGCCCATTGACAGGTATTTCATATCAACGCCGGGCAGGTTTAACGCTTTCATACGGTCAAATAACTTTTTCATGGCCACAAAGTAGGGTCGGGAGTCTTCCGGGTTTTCGGAGAGTGGCCCCATGGTCATCAGCCCCGCCACCCTGATATTGGGCAGGGCGGAAATATCCTTTAACAATTGCTCGGTCGCCTGCGGCAGTACGCCCGATTTCTGTGGCTCCTCGCCTATATTCACCTCGACCAGTACGGGCATGACCTTGCCGATTTCGGCACATCTTTTGTCGATTTCCCGGGCAATCTCATATGAATCAACGGTCTCAATCATGTCAAAAATCTGGACCGCTTTTTTAACCTTGTTTCGCTGCAGGTGGCCGATGAAGTGCCACTGTGCTCTGTGGCCGACGACGGCATGGGCTCTTTCTGCTTCCTGGACATAGTTTTCGCCGATTATCTGTACGCCGCCATCAACAGCTTCCAAGATTTCGGCCGGGGTTCTGGCTTTAGCCGCCGCCACCATCAGCACACCCTCAGGCAACTCGTTAAATATCTGCTGTACGTTCCGTTTAATTGACATAAAAATATTATTCGGGAATACCTCGTGATTACCGGTTGATGCGGCTACTGGGTCTGGTTTTCGCTCTCGGCGATTGCCTTTTCTATAGACTTCTGGCGGTCTTCGTAATATTGATTTAACCCTTCACTGTATTCCTTGTAGGCTTCAGTCATTTGTTCTTGATAGGCTTCAGCCACCTTTCGCTGGTATTCTGCCTGCTGTTCCTGGTATTCCCTTAATTTCTGATTGTATTCCTGGTAGGCTTTAATCTGCTCTTCAGAAACCTGCTGCTGGCTTCCCCAGCCCAGATATTCGCAGGCGGAAAGAGGCATAATGGCTAAAAAAATCATGCTTAATATAAGCCCATGCCACAGTTTCATTTCTCCCTCCTTGTTCTGTCCCCTCACTTCTATAGTTATTTTACATCACAGGGCTGGCAACCTCAATTAAAATCTGCGCTAAGCCAGTTTTAATCAGATACCTCAGCAGACCAAATAACGCGGTGCGTATCTTGAGCGTGCAGGCTCTAAATGTTATAGTATTACCTAACAGCGGTTTTCTCTAAAGAATCACCGCGCTTGAACTACAACTAGGGGGAGTGCCGGAATTGGCAGACGGGCCAGACTTAGGATCTGGTGTCGCGAGACGTGGGGGTTCGAGTCCCCCCTTCCCCACCAGGCCCATTATGGTGAAACAGGTCGAAGATTTAAGGCAGTTGCTTGAAGCGGCGGCGGAAAAGTTCGCCGATAAGACGGCCATCATCTGTGGTGGGCGCCGTTTTTCCTATGCTGAGCTGGATGAGACCTCAAATCGGCTGGCCAGCGCCTTCGTGGCTCTGGGCGTGGAGAAAGGCGACCGCATCGCCACACTGATGACCAACAGCGTGGAATTCGTTATCGTCTACCTCGGTACCCTCAAAGCCGGTGCTATCCCGGTGCCGCTGGATGTCCGCTACAAGATTGATGAACTGGCCCTCGTTTTGGATAACTGTAAACCAAAAATTATGGTGGCGGAAAGCGACCTTCTGGAGCCGCTGGTACCGGTGCTTTCCCGATTCAAGTACATCAAGCGGGTGATTGACCTGGACGGCAGATGCAGTGGCAAATTCTCAAGCTATGAAGAAACACTGGCGAGCAGTCCGGCGTCAGGGGTGGACGTTGCCCTGGAACCGGATGACATCGGCATTATCTCCTACACCAGCGGGCCGACAAGCCGGCCCCGGGGCGCGGCGATTTCACACCGGAGCCTCGTTTTTGAGGCGATTGTTTCCGGTGACGGGTTTCAGCAGACCGAAAATGATAAGTTGTTGCTGTTTGCGCTGCCCATGTATCACCAGTTTGGGCTGACCTCGGTTATGCTGGCTTCCATTTATAAAGGGAGCACGGTGATTATTGTGCCCGGTACGGGCCGGTCAATAACCAGCTTTCTGGAAACCATTGAGCGTGAACGGGGGACCATGTATATCGGCGTGCCCTATATCTACGCCCTGGCCATAAATGTTGCGGAGCGCGAGGGATTGAAGTACGACACCAGCTCGGTCCGATTCTGGGGCAGCGGCGGTGCCACGCTGACCATTGACTTAATTGAAAAGTTCAAACACTACTATAATGCGGATATTTTTGATGTCTGGGGACTTACCGAATCGGTGTCTCATATCACCCATTACCCGCCGGGTGACCCGAGGAAGCTGGGGGCATCAGGAAAGGCCCTGCCCGGCTGGGAAATAAGGGCGGCCGATGAAAAGGGACGGGTACTGCCCGCCAGTCAGGTCGGCGAGATAGTCGTCCGGGGGCCCATTATGCAGGGCTACTACAATAATCCTCGTGATACCGCTGAGGTGATAAAGAACGGATGGCTCCAGACCGGTGACCTGGGCTATATCGATGAAGACGGCTATCTTTACCTCACCGGTATGAAGAAGGACATGCTCATCCTGAAGGGCCAGAATATCTGGCCGGGTGATATTGAAAACGTGCTGCGCAGCCATGCCAAAGTGGCTGATGCGGCCATTGTGGGCATTCCCGACCGGCTGCGCGGCGAGATTGTGGGGGCATTTGTTAAACTGAAGGACGGAATGAGTGCCACCGAACAGGAAATCAGGAATTTCTGCCAGAGCCGCATGTCCGACTACAAATTGCCGAAGAAGGTCTTTTTCACCAGTTCACTGCCGCAGAGGACGGCGGGAAAAACAGGTAAGAAAAAGCTGGAAGACTATCTATCGGACGTGGCGTCTCCCTAGCTCAGCTTTGCAGTAATGCCTGGTCAAGCCAGTCAGCAATGTCCGCCGCGATTTTCTCCCAGCCCGGCTCCATGATAACCTTGTGTGCGTGGTCGGCATACTCACGGTAGGTGGCGACGTTTCGATATTTACGCGCCGTTTTCCGTACAACAGAGGCCGGCATGATACGGTCGTGTGCGCCGCCGATTACCATGACAGGGCAGGTAACCCTGGAGGCTTCAACGTCTGTGGCACGATTACGGTCGAGAAACCAGAGGCCGATTTCGAACGTTGCCCGCCCGGATTCGAAGACCAGCTTGTCGTACGTTTCTTTTTGTTCCTCGGTGGGGAGCAGGTTCATCGTTGAGTAAACGGCTTCGTTATAAGTCTGACGGTGAGATTTATGCCAGAAGCCCCACGTGGTCAGCACGCTCCAGACGCTTCTTACAGAAGAAAGTTTCATAGACCAGATGCCTCTTGGCGGTGCTGGTGTCAGCAGGACCAGCGCCCTGGCCAGGCCCCGACTGCCCAGCATCTGGGCGAGCAGCCCGCCCATCGAATGTCCCATGATAACCGGTGGCTGGTCGAGTTTCCTTATCTCATTCTCGAGGTCAGCAGCATAATCGAGCAGGCTGGTGGTGCCGAGCTCGGGATGGGGTGGTTCTTTCGGGTCCACATCATGGAAGCGCAACGTCGGCGTGAGACAGCGGTATCCCCGGTCCTCAAAGAACCGCTGATAATTATCCCAGTACCAGCCACCGCTCCACATCCCGTGAATCATGAAGATGGTATTTTCCATGGCATCTCTGCGTGTGTTTTATTATATTAGCCCTGCGCGTTATAATACAAGGTGGTTTAGCGGGCGCATTGCCTTATAAATATGAGGAAAAAGGAGGAAATATGACAGTAAAGGTCTATAACGGGTGGGAATTCCCCGCCGTAAAGGTGGACCCGCCCAGGGAAAGATATCTGAAGCTTATCGCCTGCCCGGAGACGACGGGTTACGAAACGGCAACCGTGCTTTTCTCGCACATACCGCCGGGAAGTGGTACCGGGAAGCACACCCACCCCGACAGCGACGAGGTAATGTACTTTATCGGGCGCGGCGAGTGCCTGATGAACGGCAAAGCCGTCAGGCTGGAGACGGACTCGGTCATCATCGCCCCTAAGGGTGTGGAGCATGAGTGCCTCAATACCAGCCAGACCGATACGCTGAAGATTTTCTGCGTATATGTCCCGCCGCTGAAGTTGAACGAATTACTGACCGGACTGGCCCGGAAAACGAAGGAGTACCTGGGCAGCAAAGAATAGGATACAGGCGCCCGGGTATACTTTAACCTTTAAGTGCTTCGGCCAGTCTTTCCAGAAAAAGCTCGCGGTTGGCCGGGGAAATGACGAAGTTCCAGCCGCGATGGCGGACGATTTCAATGACGGTTTTTGAGGAAGTGGCAAAGCGGACACCCCCGTAGGCGAAGGCTTTGAAACCGGCGGCTGACCGCGCTTCGCGGATGGTGGTGAAGGGAAGGTTCACGGCAAACGGTCGGCCGAGAACAATTCTCACCCGGTCCGTCCATATCTGGTAGCGCTGCGGCAGGATGGCGTAGAAGAGGAGGGCATCGAAAACGGTCACGCCGAAGCAAATCAGCGCCCCGGTCCAGTCCACGTAAAGCAGGTAGACGCCGAGGAGCAGGGTAAAGCTCAGTATGCCGCCCAGAAGGAGCTTGAGCCAGGGGTCATACATGGCGGTGTCTTCGTGAATCAACTGGTTGTATTTGACGTCGCTCACTTTTTTTCTCAGATTAGTATAACCTTACTGATATTCCGTGTCCAGTCTCGGCTTGACGACCGTAATTCAGTCGCATTACAATCAAGATGTTTATCCCCTTAATAATATCAGAGGAGGTAACATGGCCAGCGAAGTGCGCGTTGCCTGGGAGCCTTTGAAGGGTTTTGCCAGGGAAATTTTTATCAAGCTGGGTATGCCGCCGGAAGATGCCGAAATTGAGGCGTCGGAGCTCATCTGGGCCAGTCTCAGGGGTGTTGACTCCCACGGAGTGCTGCTTATCCCGATATATATGGAGTGGGTGGAAAAGGGGGTGATGAATCCCAGGCCCAGCATTCGGGTTATCAAAGAGACGCCGGCCACGTTGTTTGTCGAGGCCGACCGTGCCCTCGGGCCGGTGGTAACCGTATTCACAGTGAAGCGGGCGCTGGAGAAGGCGAAGC
>CAZQWO010000008.1:13406-25165 GCA_964597015.1 uncultured Dehalococcoidaceae bacterium | reverse complement strand
TAGATTCTCTCTTTCTCTTCTTTTTCCTCATCCCTGCCGGGCTGGGAGGGGAGGACGACGCCGGCCCTGTCAGCCAGAAGGCGTAGCGCTTCTCCGAAGTCCAGCCCTTCCTTCTTCATAATGAAGGAAAAAGCGTCGCCGCCGGTATTGCAGCCGAAGCAGTGCCAGCTCTGCTGTTCCGGATAGACGAAGAAAGAGGGGTTTCTTTCACTGTGAAATGGACATAGACCTACCAGGTTGCGTCCCGCCTTTTTCAGCGCGACGTACTGGCCGACAATGCCCACGATGTCTGTCTTCTGTTTTACCTCGTCAATGGCGCTCATTTGGTCACTTGATTATATTTATTAATTATTTAAGCCCTGCGGCTACCCGCTGGGCATACTGGTCAGTCATACCCGCGATATAGTCGACGACTCTGCGCTCGGTATTGTCACTGTAGGCGAGGTATTCCGGCGGCAGACCGTCTTTGTGCCGGATAAAATGCTGGTAAAGGCAGTGGACCACTTCTCTGGCTCTATCGCTCTCTTCCTCCGCGGACTTTACATTATACACCCGGTCAAAAAGGAACTCCCGGAGCACGTTGGTGGCATCGAGAATCGCGGGGCTCATGGTTATCTTCGGGCTTTCCGGTTCTATTTTATCATACCCGCTGGCCGCCCACGAGCTATTGATGATGTCATCGACCATGCTGTTGATGCGCTGCGAATGGGAGATGCCCAGCACCTTCACCGCTTCGAGGGGCAGGTCGCGTTCCATGATGATGCCGGCCCGGATAGCATCGTCAATGTCATGGTTGATATAGGCGATAATATCCGCCATCTTGACGATATCTCCTTCCAGGGTTTCCACCTTTCCCCACCCGTCGCCGAGTACATCGCTGCCCGATTTGGAATGGTTCAGGATGCCGTCTCTGACCTCAAGCGTAAGGTTGAGTCCGCGGCCATCATTTTCCAGCCGGTCGACCACTCGCAGGCTCTGTTCGTTGTGACGAAACCCCGGCGCGTAAAGCTCGTTGAGCACATCTTCCCCGACGTGGCCGAAAGGCGTGTGCCCCAGGTCATGTCCCAGGGCAATTGCCTCGGTCAGGTCCTCGTTCAGGTTAAGCGCCCTGGCTATGGTACGGCCTATCTGGGAGACCTCCAGGGTGTGGGTCAGCCTGGTCACATAGTGGTCGCCCAGCGGTGCGATGAATACCTGCGTTTTATGCTTGAGGCGACGGAATGCCTTGCTGTGGATGATACGGTCGCGGTCACGCTGGAAGGCGGTCCTTATCGGGCAGGGCTCTTCGTCTTTCAGTCTGCCTCTGGAGAACCTGCTTTTCACCGCGTACGGTGAGAGGTTTTCCTCTCTTTCCTCACTGAGCTGACGAATCGTAAGACGCCTGATCACGGGGGCTTCAATCTCACTGATAGAATGCCGAAAAGTCGACAACTATATTATACCACATCGGGTAGCTAAAATCCCCCTTTAACTTAACATAATAACTTAAGTTATATAAGGATAATGGCGGAGAGCGACCGGTGCCAATTCTGGTTGACAAGCGTAGCTTCCTGACGTAGAATGAAACTGCGGGCTGATTAATCGGGGAGGTCTGGCTATGATTGAGATGAGCATCGATAGCATCCGGGTGAGCCTGATGAATTACCAGCGGGTAGTGATTCTCAAGGAAAAACTGGCCAAGCGGTATCTCCCCATCTGGATTGGCCCAGCCGAAGCCGATGCCATTGCCGTGAAACTGCAGGGCGTTACGGTGCCCAGACCTCTGACCCACGACCTGCTCAATTCCGTGATTGACTCACTGGGAGCGGCGATAGACTCCATAATTGTCAGTGACCTGAAGAGTGACACCTTCTATGCCAAGATTATGCTTAATGTTAATGGCGAGCAGGTAGAGATTGACTCTCGTCCCAGTGATGCACTGGCGCTGGCGGTGCGAACGGATGCCCCCATATTTGCCGAGGAAGCCGTACTGGACAAAGCGGGCATTCTGCTTGATGAAGAGACCGGGAAGCCGATTATAGAGGAATCTGACGAGGTTGATACCAAGGATAAAAAGGTAAGCGAAGAAGAGATGAAAAAACTCTCCGCTTTCTATGACTTCATCAATACGCTTGACATGGATGATTTTGACAAGCGCAAATCATGAAGATAGCAGTTCCGGGTAACAGGAGCCCGAGCGGTGGAAGATAGACTGATAAAGAAATTGATGGCCTCGATAAAATGTGAATTATGCGGACGGAACTATGAGCCCTATGACGTTGATGTTATCGGCCACCGCGAAGATATGTGGTTTTTAAAGGTTCTCTGCTCAAAATGCCATACCCAGTGTCTGGTGGCAGCGGTGGTGAAGGGGGGTAAAGTACCGGAGGAAGCAAACGACCTTGCCGGTGCCGGCATGGAAGGCTACCGGTATGAAACGATTGAAGTTGATGACGTGCTCGATATGCACAATTTCCTGATGGACTTTGATGGCGACTTCTCAAGGCTGTTCGGTCAGGAGAAGCGCCGATAGATTAGCCTTATGGTTATTATAATCATTTGTAGCGACGGATAGCCCTGACCGATAAATGTTGGGGCTATTTTATTTCCTGAAACCTCGGGTAGTTTATTTCCGCTTGTGATGATAAAATATATCGGGCTGCGCGTGGGCGCAGGTATAGAGACGAATATGAGCAGATGGATGGCCGCCCTGCGGCTGGTGGGGGTGGGGTTTTTCATCGGCGGCGCAATTGTGTTGGGCGTGGTGGCCGGACTCTGGCTGGATGACCGACTGAATACCTCTCCCGCTCTGGGTATAGTGGGGCTGTTCCTGGGCATTGTCGTTGCTTTCTACGGGGTATACCGGATGCTCATACCGCTGATAAGAGATAAGAAAAATGGGGGGAGTGGTTGATGGCCAAGCGCCGTATTCTGGGAATGCCACGACTTCTTCTGGTGGGGATTCTGGTCCTGTTTGTCCTGCTGCTCATCGTCGGCTTTTTGGTCGGTCCGCTGGGCAGAAAAATTTTCGGCGATCTGGGACTGCCGGCTTGGCTAAGTCTTCCTCAACCCGAATTACACCTTCCCGCAGAAACGGTCTTTCACCTCTTTGGCTTTCCGATAGCCAACAGCATCATCGGCGCCTGGATTACGATGGCCGTGCTGATATGCCTGTCATACATAATCACGCGCCGCATGAGAATTATACCCGGAAGGCTGCAGAGCGCCTTTGAATTCTTGCTGGGCTGGCTCTATGACCTCTGCCGGAGAGTTGCCGGGGAGGAAAACGGGCGACGGTTCTTCCCGGTTGTCACCACCATTTTCCTTTTCGTTGCCTTCAACGCCTGGCTGAGCCTGATTCCGGGCTTTGGCTCGATATTCATAACCAACGCTGAGGGGGAGCATGTGCATCTGCTGCGCGGCGCCAACACCGACATCAATATGCCGCTGGCGCTGGCGCTAGTTTCGTTTGTCTTCGTGGAGTACTTCGGCTTGAGGTCGCTGGGACTGCGATACCTGGGCAAATTTCTCAACGTGGGGCAGTTTTTTCAGAGCATCGGGCACATGGCGAAAGGCAGGCTGCGGGCCGGGCTGGGCGGAATGTTTACCGGCTTCATTCACATCTTTGTCGGGCTTCTGGAAGCACTGAGTGAGATGGTGCGTGTTGTCAGTTTTACCTTTCGTCTCTTCGGCAATATGACCGCCGGCGAAATACTACTGCTCATCGTGGTCTTCCTGATACCCTGGGTAGTTGCCCCGCTGTTCTACGGTCTCGAGATGCTGGTCGGTTTTGTGCAGGCGCTCATCTTCAGCGGGCTGACGCTGGTCTTTCTGACCCTGGCGGTAGCCCACCATGGGGAAGAGTCGTCCTGATAATAGAATATATATGCTTGGGTAAATCGCTGAAGGAGGTTGAATATGGACCCTGAGACGATGAAGATGTTGGCTGTGGGGCTGACCGCCGGGCTGGGGTTACTGGGGCCGGCGCTGGGCATCGGGCTTATTGGTTACTCGGCGCTCCAGGGAATAGCCCGCAATCCCGAGGCTAGCGGTCCGATAATGACCAACATGATTCTGGTGACTGCTTTCTGCGAGGCAATCGGCATTTACGCGTTGATTGTCGCCATTATTCTGGCATTGATTGTGTAGGAGGCCGATATGGGACAGGATGGCATACCGATTTCAATAGGCATCATTATTGCCGCCGCCATACTGGGCGCGTGCTTTGTCCTGGGCATGGTGCTGCTGGCAATACTTTTCGCCTGAATTGTGCCAGGTTCGCTGTAGCAGGAATGGAGAGGTAACAAGGAGCTAACTATGGAGGGACTTGCCGGGCTTGGCATAAATGTGCCGACATTGCTGGCACAGATTGTGAACGTGGCGATACTGCTCGTTGTCCTTTACTTTGTCGCCTACAAACCGGTAATGAGAAAGCTTGACGAGCGTTCCAAAAGAATCAAGGACAGCGTGGACCAGGCCGAGGCCATCAAGGAGCAGGCTGCCCGCACCGAAGAAGAGGTGAAGAAGCAGCTGGAAGCGGCCAGCAGGGAAGGGCAGAAGCGCATTGCTCAGGTGGTGAAAACCAGCGAGGAAATGAGGGAGAAAGCGAAGCAGGGCGCCAGGCAGGAAGCCGAGGCCATCATCACTCAGGCGCGCGGCGAAATCCAGAGGGAGCGGGATGAGGCTATCAGCGAGATTAGAAAAGAGGTGGCTGACCTCACCATCGCGGCGGCAGAGAAGGTAATTGACCGTTCGCTGGATAAGAAGGCGCATCGCGAGCTTATTGACAAAGTCCTGAAAGAGAGCGATGCCCTGAAAAAGAAATAAACTATTGCTAAGGAGTGGATGTGGCGAGAAGGGTATACTCGAAGCGATATGCACGGGCGGCGTTTGAAATCGCGCTGGAGTCAGGCGAGCTGAAACGCTGGCAATCTGACCTGAAGGAGATCGTCCGCGTGCTGAGCGAAAAAGACCTGTTGGCGTTTCTGGAGAGTCCTAAAATACATTTTGATGAAAAGTCGAAACTGCTATCCGGGCAGTTGCCGAAGATAAATCCACTGTCGCTGAATCTGGTTTACCTGCTTATCGGCCGGGGCGGGCTGGATATGGTGGGTGAAATAGCCGATGAGTTCCAGCGACTTCTGAACAGTCATCGTGGTATAGAGATAGCTGAAGTGACCACGGCCGTCCCGCTGGATAAAGAAGAAGAGCGGAAACTTGCCAGACATCTTGGTCAAATCATCGGCAAAAAGATTGAGGTCAGGCCGGAGGTTGACGCAGGCATAATCGGCGGCTTTGTCGCCCGGATTGGAGACCGGTTACTGGACGGTAGCACCCGTAACAAACTGGCCGCGTTGAAGAAGGAGCTGGCCGGTGCCGGGCGGTAACCGATAAAAAGTTACGAAAGGTATAGAGGAGGAATCAGAATGAAAAAGGTTGAGATACTGAAACGGTGTCCCATGTTCCGTGAGCTGGATGAAGAGCAGCTGGAACTTATTGCCGGTATGGCCGCCAGCGAAGTCTATGAAGTCGGGGATAGCCTGGGCAGGCAGGGCCGGACTCAGGAGAAGGTATTCATCGTTGAGGACGGACTCGTCGGCATATATCTGGAGCTGGGCCCGATGATGCACCGCCAGATACAGGCGGCATCGAACTTTGAGATGGTGTGCTGGTCAGCTATGCTGCCTCCCTATCGCATGTACAGCACGGTCAGAGCCATAGAGACCACCAAGGTGCTGGCGTTCAAGGGTCTGGAGCTCGCGCAGTTGTGCCAGAGCCACCCACCGATTGGATGCAAAATACACCGGAGCGTCGCTCAGACCATAGCTACCAGGCTCCATAACGCCTATACGCAATTGATGGGCGTGACCGCGCAGGACTAAGGCAGACATCCGGTATACGGCGAGAGGAAAAGTGAAGCGCACCGTTCTGAAAGCGGTTAAGTATTAGACGGAGGATTTAATGAGCGAGGTTAAAGGGATAACATCAATGATGGGGGAGAAGAGGAGCTTCCTTCCCCCGAAGGATTTTAGCCAGTCGGCATACATCAAGAGCATGGCTGAATATAAGAAGCTTTACCAGCGTTCCATAAAGGACCCAGAAGGGTTCTGGGGAGAAATGGCGGAGCAACTCGACTGGTTTAAAAAGTGGGACAAGGTACTAGTTGAGGACTTTGCTGAGGGGAAACATGAATGGTTTGTTGGGGGCAAGCTGAATATCAGCTATAACTGCCTTGACCGTCACCTCAAGACGTGGCGCCGGAACAAAGCGGCTCTTATCTGGGAAGGCGACATAGGCGATACCAAGGTAATGACCTACCAGCAGCTCCACCGCGAGGTCTGTAAATTCGCCAACGTATTGAAGAAGATGGGTGTGAAGAAGGGCGACCGCGTCTCGATATATCTGCCGATGATACTCGAGTTGCCCATTGCCATGCTGGCCTGTGCCCGAATCGGTGCCATTCACAGCGTCATCTTTGGCGGGTTCAGCGCGGAGGCGCTGCGCGACCGGATACTGGACTGCAACTCGACGATGCTTATCTGCTGCGATGGCTACTACCGGGGCGGCCGCGTTATCCGCAGCAAGGACAATGCTGACCAGGCGCTCGAGTCCTGCCCCGATGTCAAGAACGCCATCGTGGTCAAGCGGGCGGATATCGGCGTGCCCATGAAGGAGAAACGCGACCAGTGGTGGCATGACCTTATGGCGGGCGTGGATATTAAGCCTGTCTGCGATGTTGAGAGATTGGATTCAGAAGACCCGCTGTTTATCCTTTATACGAGCGGCAG
Organism: uncultured Dehalococcoidaceae bacterium; assembly: GCA_964597015.1. Taxonomy (GTDB): domain Bacteria; phylum Chloroflexota; class Dehalococcoidia; order Dehalococcoidales; family RBG-16-60-22; genus E44-bin89. The sequence goes on along the minus strand of CAZQWO010000008.1, from coordinate 18,398 downwards.
TACGGGCAAGCCAAAGGGCGTGATGCACACCCAGGCAGGTTACCTGCTTCATGCTTATCAGTCGTTCAAATGGATATTTGATGTCAAGGAAGAGGATATTTTCTGGTGCACGGCCGATATTGGCTGGGTAACCGGTCACACGTATATTGTCTACGGTCCCCTGGCCTATGGCGCCACCTGTATCATGTTCGAGGGTATCCCCACCTACCCGCACCCGGACCGGTTCTGGGATATCGTGGAGAAGTACCAGGTTGACATTTTTTATACCGCCCCCACGGCTATACGCGCCCTCATGCGTGAAGGTGAAGAGTGGCCCAGTAAACGTGATTTGAGCTCTTTAAGGCTTCTCGGTACGGTGGGTGAGCCGATTAACCCTGAGGCCTGGATGTGGTATTACAACGTTATCGGCAAGGGCAGGTGCCCGATTGTGGATACCTGGTGGCAGACGGAGACTGGAAGTATCCTCATTACCACCCTGCCCGGCGCCATGCCGGCCAAGCCCGGCTCCGCCGGCGTGCCTTTCTTCGGCATTGAGCCGGCCATACTGCGGGAAGATGGTTCCACGGTGGGGGTGAACGAGGGTGGCTACCTGGTGATGAAGCGGCCCTGGCCCGGTCTTATGCGCGGCGTTTACGGTGAGCCGAAGCGATTCAAAGAGACGTATTTTGTCCGCTTCCCGGGCGTTTACACCACCGGTGACGGGGCTAGAATAGATGAGGACGATTACTACTGGCTGATGGGCCGTATCGATGACGTAATCAATGTCTCCGGTCACCGTATCGGTACCGCCGAGGTGGAAAGCGCGCTCGTTTCCCACGAGAAAGTAGCCGAGGCGGCCGTGGTCGGTATGCCCCACGAGGTGAAGGGGCAGGGCATTTATGCCTACGTTACCCTGAAGGTGGGGCTGGAGGGTACGGATGAGCTCAGGAAGGAGCTCGTCGCCCACGTCCGTAAAGAAATCGGGCCCATCGCCATGCCGGATAAAATCCAGTTTGCCGAGGGTCTGCCCAAGACCAGAAGCGGCAAAATCATGCGCCGTATCCTGGTCAAGATTGCGGCCGGAGATGTCAGTAACCTGGGCGATACCAGCACGCTGGCCGACCCGTCGGTCGTGGAGAACCTGGTGGAGGGCAGGCTGTGAAATAAAAAGCAGATGAATTAACCCGGAGAGGAGGTAGCTCCAGTGACGACCCGAGGGCAGGAAATAGTATCGGTGCTCAAAGAGCAGATAAAGCGGTTTGGCAGCGCCGTTGCCATGGTGGATGTGGGCACCGTAATCGAGATTGGTGACGGCATTGCCCGCATTCACGGGCTGGCCTCAGCAAAATACAACGAGCTGCTTGAGTTCCCCAATGATATTATGGGGATTGCGCTCAATTTGGAAGAGGACAGCGTGGCCGCGATAATCCTTGGCGACTACCTCAAGGTCAAGGAAGGCGACGAGGTGCGCTGTACCGGGCGTATTGTGGAGGTGCCCGTCGGTGAGGCGCTTATCGGGCGGGTCATTGACCCGCTGGGTCGTCCTCTGGATGGCAGGGGTGCCATTAAAACCAAAAAGACCCGGCCTGTAGAGCGCGTGGCGCCAAACGTGGTGCTGCGGCAGTCCGTGGACACGCCGGTCCAGACCGGTGTCAAAGCGGTTGACAGCCTGATTCCCATTGGCCGGGGGCAGCGCGAGCTGATCATCGGCGACCGCTCCACGGGCAAGACGGCGATTGCCGTTGACACCATAATCAACCAGAAAGACGGTGACCTCACCTGCATTTATGTCGCCATTGGCCAGAAGGTATCCAAGGTAGCGCAGCTGGTGGCCACACTGGAAAGCCACGGTGCGATGAAGCATACCATCGTGGTGGCGGCCAACGCTTCCGATTCGGTGGCTCTTCAATACCTGGCACCATATGCCGGCTGCGCCATCGGCGAGGAGTTTATGGAGCATGGCCAGGATGCGCTGGTCATCTATGACGACCTTACCAAGCATGGCTGGGCATACCGGCAGCTATCGCTGTTGCTGCGCCGACCGCCGGGGAGAGAGGCCTATCCGGGCGATGTCTTCTACCTGCACAGTCGACTGCTGGAGAGGGCGGCCAAGTACGACGAGGAATACGGCGGCGGTTCGCTGACGGCGCTGCCCATTATCGAAACGCAGGCCGGCGACCTTTCTGCCTACATTCCCACCAACGTGATTTCAATTACCGACGGTCAGATGTACCTGGAGACCGACCTCTTCAACGCCGGCACCAGACCAGCGTTGAACGTCGGCTTATCGGTATCGCGTGTCGGGGGCAAGGCGCAGACCCGGGTAATGAGGCAGGTTGCCGGTAAGCTGCGCCTGGAACTGGTCCAGTACCGCGAGGTGGCAGCTTTTGCCCAGTTCGGCACCGGTGAGCTGGATAAGGCGACGAAGGCCCAACTGGAACGCGGCCAGCGACTCACCGAGGTCCTGAAACAACCTCAGTTCGTGCCTATGTCTCTGGCGAGGCAGGTCGTAATTCTGTATGCCGCCGTTAATGGTTATCTTGATGATATCGCCGTAGACAAGGTCGCTCTTTTCGAATCCGAGTTTCATCAGTTTATGGAGGCAAATCATCCTGAAATCGTTGCCTCTATTGCCAAGGAAAAAGAGCTCGGTGCGAAGGCAGAGAAGGCTTTAATCAAGGCGATAAAAGAGTTTAAAGAACTCCATTACACGGAGTTATTTCAGCATGTCAGGGGTTAAGGAGTAGCGATAATTCCAGGACAGCAGTCCTTCAAGTAACTGGAGGAGCAGGTTGGCTAATATCCGGGCTATTAAACGGAGAATAAGGGGCGTAACCACCACGGCCAAGATTACCAGGGCGATGGAGATGATTGCTGCCTCCAAGAAGAAGCGGTCGCAGGAGCGCGGCCTGGCGGGCAGGCCCTACGCGGATAAAATTCAGCAGGTCATCGCCGACCTGGCCGCTTTGACCGAGCCCGGACGGGAACCACATCCACTGCTGCAGCGGCGCCCGGTAAATAAAGTTGCCCTAGTTCATATTACCCCGGACCGCGGTCTGTGCGGTGGACTTATCAGCAATGTAAACCGCGCTATTGCCGGCTACATTCTGGAACAGAAGTCGCCGGTTACTGTCATCGCCGTCGGGCGGAAGGGGCTTGATTTTCTGCGGCGGTCCGAGAGGGAGGTGGTGGCGGAATTTACCAATCTCGGCGACCGCCCCAGTTTGATGGACACCCTGCCCATTTCCCAAATCGTAATTGAAGATTACAGCCAGGGCGTCTTTGACCTGGTATGCCTGGTCTATGTGCAGTTTGTCTCCACGATGGTACAGCGTCCCTGCGTACAGCAGCTGCTGCCGGTGGAACCGTCCAGCATACCGTCCGCACAGAATGTGGACTATATCTATGAGCCGGGGCATGACGAGGTGCTGGGTAATCTTCTGCCCCGTTTCGTTGAGATGCAGGTCTATCATGCCATTCTGGAGTCAATCGCCAGCGAGCAGTCGGCGCGGATGGTGGCCATGAAGAACGCGACGGATAACGCCAGCGAGCTTATTGATGGCTTGACCCTGCTCTATAATAAGGCCCGCCAGGAGGCGATTACCACGGAGCTTCTGGACATTGCCGGCGGCGTGGAAGCTCTGGCTTAACCTAGGAGGTAATAATGGCAAAAGGCAAAGTAACTCAGGTAATTGGTACGGTGGTGGATGTTGAATTCCCACCCGACGGGTTACCGGCGCTTTATAATGCGGTTGAGATTAAAACCGATGGCGGCAGCAAGGTGGTGCTTGAGGTCCAGGAGCATATGGGCAATAACTGGGTCAGATGTCTGGCGCTATCACCCACTGACGGCCTGGAACGCGGCGCCGAGGTGGTGGATACGGGGTCGGCGCTCGAAGTGCCCGTGGGCAAAGCCACACTGGGGCGCCTGTTTGATGTTATGGGCGAGCCGCTGGACAACCTCGGCACGGTAAAGGCGAAGGAGCACTGGTCAATCCACCGACCATCGCCATCGCTTGAAGAACAGTCGACGAGTACCGAGATGCTGGAAACAGGCCTCAAGGTCATTGACCTGATAACGCCGTTCACCAAGGGCGGTAAAATCGGTGCTTACGGTGGCGCCGGGGTGGGCAAGACGGTCATCATTATGGAGCTGATTCGCAACATTGCTACCGTGCACGGCGGCTTCTCCGTGTTCACCGGCATCGGCGAGCGGTCGCGTGAGGGCAACGACCTGTGGCGCGAGATGAAGGAGTCGGGCGTCATTGATAAGACGGTGCTCGTCTTCGGGCAGATGAATGAGCCGCCTGGCGTCCGCCTGCGCGTCGGGCTTACGGGGCTGACCATGGCAGAATATTTCCGCGACGTTGAGAAACAGGACGTGCTGCTCTTTATCGATAATATCTACCGGTATACACTGGCGGGTATGGAAGTTTCGGCGCTGCTGGGGCGCATGCCCTCGGCGGTGGGCTACCAGCCGACGCTGGCCACGGAAATGGGCGAGCTGGAGGAGCGGATTACCTCCACCAAGAACGGCTCCATCACCTCCTTTCAGGCCATCTATGTGCCGGCGGATGACTATACCGACCCCGGAGTGGTGGCCACGTTCGGTCACCTTGATGCCGTGATTGCGCTGGAGAGGTCCATTGCCGAGCAGGGGCTGTACCCGGCCGTCGACCCCCTGGTCTCAACCTCGCGTATCCTGACGCCGGCCGTGGTCGGCGACGAGCATTATCAGGTAGCCCGCGAGGTGCAGCGGGTGCTGCAGCGCTACAAGGACCTGCAGGACATCATCGCCATACTCGGCATCGAGGAGCTCAGCGAGGAAGACAGGCTCACCGTGTGCCGGGCGCGGCGCATCCAGCGCTTCCTGTCGCAGCCGATGTTTGTCACCGAGGTGTTCACCGGTCGGGAGGGCAAGTACGTGCCGATAAAGGACACGGTTCGCGGTTTCAGGGAGATACTGGACGGCAAGTACGACGACCTGCCGGAGCAGGCCTTCTATATGGTTGG
>CAZQWO010000008.1:0-13306 GCA_964597015.1 uncultured Dehalococcoidaceae bacterium | reverse complement strand
AGATACTGGACGGCAAGTACGACGACCTGCCGGAGCAGGCCTTCTATATGGTTGGTGCCATCGAAGAAGTGGTCAAGCAGGCCAAAACGATAAAGATTAGCGGTGAAGGAGAGGAAAAAGAGGCAGAGAAGGCCGGGAAAGAGGAAGAGGGCAAAGAGGAAGAAAAAGAAGGCGAAGGGGAAGAAGAAGAGGGAGAGGCGGAAGAGGAAACCGGAAAAGAAGAGGTAGAGAAGAAGGCGGAAGAAGCTAAAAGAAAGGCGGAAGCCGCCGAAGAAGTCGAGGCCGAACCTGAGAAAGAATCGAAAAAGACGGGGAAATAGGCGATGCCGGGTATCAGGCTCGATATTGTAACTGCGGAGCGGATGGTCTATTCCGATGACGTGGACATGGTGGTGGCGCCCGGTGCTGAAGGGCAACTGGGGATTTTACCCCACCATACCCCGCTGATGGCGACATTGCTGCCCGGCGAGCTGCGGATAAAAAAAGGCGCCGAGGAAGTCTCGCTGGCAATATCCGGCGGCTTCCTTGAGGTGCGTCCCGATAGGGTAGTGGTCCTGGCCGATGCTGCTGAGCGCGCGGAAGAAATAGACGTTGACCGTGCGGAGGAGGCCAGAAAACGCGCCCGGGAGAGGTTATCCCAGCAGCGTGAACTTGGCATAGACGGTGCCCGGGCGGAGGCGGCGTTGCGCCGCTCGCTGGCACGCCTGAGGGTGGCGGAGACGTCGCAGAGGAGAAGAAGAAAATGTTAGCGAGAAATCTAATCGCTCTTTTTCCGGTTCAGTTCCAGCAAGCCCGCGACGGGCTCAATCTCCATAAAGCCGCGCTCTAAATCCACTGACCTGACCACATCTTCTATGGCCGGAACCAGGATTTCACCTTTTGTGCCCGGCACCACATAGACATCATTGCTCTGGCCGGCTATGATTTCCCTGATTTTGCCCAGGTGCTCGCCTCCGGTAGTCCTGACCTCCAGCCCGATGAGCTGATAATGGTAGTAATGGTCTTCCGGCAGTGGCTGGACCTGATTTTGCCGTATCTCTATGGACTTGCCCCGCAGCTGTTGGGCGTCTTCGGCACAGTCTATGGTGTTGAATTTGACCATCGGCCGGCCGCGGTGCCATGAGACGTCGGCAATGGCCATCGGCCTGCCGTCGACAAATACCAGTTCGCCGGGGGAAAACCGCTGGGGAAAAACAGTCTCTATCTGGACCTTTACTTTGCCCTTGCTTCCGCAAGGGGCAATAATGCGTCCGATGGTAATGTGGTCCGAATCGGGCGATTCTGTTTCTGATTCAGGATTTTCTGATGGAGTGAGCTCAGACAATTTCCAGTCTAACGCGGGAAGAAGCCTTGGCGGCTTTTACCCTCAGAAGGGCACGCATGGCTTCTGCAATTCGGCCCTGCTTGCCTATGACTCTTCCTTTATCCTCATCGGCGACCTGCAGCTTTAGCGTCAACAGGCCTTCTTCGTCAGTTTCCTCTTCAACTTTTACTTCATCCGGTTCATCTACGATTGATTTGGCGATGTATTCGATGAGTTCTTTCATGTCTGCTCCTTGCGTGCCGGGTCTACTCTTGATTTCGGGCTCTTCCTCATCGTCGGCTTCACTCTTGATTTCGAGCTCTTCCTCATCGTCGGCTTCACTCTTGATTTCGGGTTCTTCCTGTTCGTCGGTTTTACTCATGATTTGGGGCTCTCCTTAGTTGTATTGGATTTTGGTAGAATGCCGGCCTTGGTCAGTAACCTGGCGGCAGTATCTGTCGGTTGGGCGCCTTTGCTTAACCAGTGGCGTGCTCTGTCTTCGTTGATAACCACGGTTTCCGGGTCAGTGAGGGGGTTAAAATGACCGATGATGTCAATGAAGGCTCCATCGCGCGGTGAGCGGGAATCAGCGACAACCAGTCTGTAGTTGGGTTTACCCTTGGCTCCGGTGCGGCGTAGTCTGATTTTTACCATGTCTTGTTTAACTTTCCAGATACTAATTATGCACCATTGTTCTGGTGTCTGTCAATGGCAACTGCGAAATTAGTTGCCAGATGGCGTTATTGAAGCTATAATTCGGGGTATGAAAGCGCATAGTCTGCACGACTGGCAGGTCAGCACGGCCCGGGCTTTCCACATCCAGCGAGAACTGGCCGCCAGGGTCTCGCGAACCAGCGAAATCAATGAGCCGCGTTTTATTGCCGGTGCTGATATATCCGCCAGCCGTGCTCAGGATATGGCTACCGGGGCGGTGGTCGTTATGGATTACCCGGCGTTGCAGCTGGTTGAAGTGAAAACGGTAAAGGAGAAACTGCCCTTTCCTTACATTCCAGGCCTGCTCTCTTTCCGGGAATCACCGCTGGTTCTGGCCGCCTGTGAGAAACTGACCGTAACGCCTGACCTCATTCTGGTGGATGGGCAGGGGCTGGCACATCCCCGACGCCTCGGGCTGGCATCACATCTGGGGCTGTTTCTGGATGCGCCGACCATTGGCTGTGCCAAATCGCGACTGTGCGGTCGCCACGAGATGCCGGCCAATGAGCCGGGCAGTTTCGCCGAGCTTGTGGACGGTGGCGAAGTAATCGGGGCTGTCCTGCGCACCAAGGCTGATACCAACCCGCTATATATCTCTATCGGCCACAGGGTGGACCTTGAGACAGCCATTCGCTGGGTACTGTCGTGCTGTCGCGGCTACCGTATCCCGGAGCCGCTGCGGCTGGCCCATCTGGCGGCCGGCGGCAATATAGAAGAGAAAGAATATGTCCCTTCGCCTGAGCCGACTCTTCAGGGAAAGCTTTATTAAAACGAGAGGCAGGTTATATGCAGGAGTTACTGGACAAGCTGGCAGATTTGCAGTCTCGAATCTCCATGGCACTGGTGCATCTTTGACATTGCTGGCAGGGAAGCGGAAATCGGCAGACTGGAGAAGGAATCGGCACGGCCGGATTTCTGGCTTGACCAGGGGAAAGCGCAGGATACCATGCGTCAGCTGGCGGAGCATAAAAAGGTGGTGGAGCAGTGGCGTGGGCTGGAAAAAAGAGTTCTCGATCTGGTGGAACTGATTCCTTTAACCGGGGAAGATGAACCACTCCAGGCTGAGATACAGGCGGAGACCGATAAGGTTGCCGCAGCTCTTGAGCGGCTCGAATTCCAGCTTGCTTTCAGTGGTGAATACGATGCACGCAACGCTATTATGGCGGTTCACGCCGGTGCCGGCGGTACCGAGTCCCAGGACTGGGCGGAGATGCTGATGAGGATGTACCTGCGGTGGACTGAGCGTCATGGCTACCGGGCGGAAGTTCTGGAAAGTACGGCGGGTGAGGAAGCCGGTATGAAAAGCGCGGTCATTGAAATAGCTGGCGACTACGCCTACGGGTACCTGAAAGCGGAACACGGTGTTCACCGGCTGGTCCGGCTGTCCCCGTTTGACGCTGACCACGCCCGGCACACCTCGTTCGCCCTGGTGGAGGTAATGCCAGAGGCCAAGGCGGATGTTGACGTCAAAATCGACCCCGACGATTTGAAAGTGGAGACATTCCGCTCCAGCGGGCCCGGCGGGCAGCATATGCAGAAGACGAGCAGCGCGGTCAGGTTGACGCATATTCCCACGGGAACCGTGGTACACTGCCAGAGCGAACGCTCGCAGTACCGGAATAAGGAAATCGCCATGACCATACTCCAGTCGCGACTTCTGGAGCTGGAGCTGGAGAAGCGCGCCGAGGAAAAAGCCCGGCTTAAGGGAAAACGCATCGCCGCCGGCTGGGGAAATCAGATACGAAGCTATGTTCTGCATCCGTACAAGATGGTCAAAGACCACCGGACTGACTTTCAGACCGGCGACCCCGATAGCGTGCTTGACGGTGAGCTGGATGGTTTTCTGGAAGCATATCACCGGTCCGGCCTGGGGAGGGAGGAGTTATGAGAAAAGCATTGCTTTTAATACTGGTGGTCGGTTTGTTCCCGTTCCTTCCGGGCCCGGCCGGCGTTGAGGCCGCAGGCGGCCTTCAGGTCCTGGGGAGCGGGGTGGAAGTTGATTTTCCGATGAGGGTCAACTTCAGTCTTTCCGCAGCCAGCGATGACGATATCACCGACATCCGCCTGCACTATACCGTTGACCGCATGAGGCACGCCGAGGTTGTCAGCGAGGTGTGCCTTGAGTTTGAACCGGCCACGCGGGTCGATGCTGGGTGGAGCTGGGATATGAGAAAGAGCGGCGGCCTGCCGCCGGGCAGCAGCGTGGGCTACTGGTGGACACTTGAGGATGCCAGTGGTGAGAAAGCGGAAACCGAACCATCCGTTGTCCATGTCGATGATAGTCGCTATCCCTGGCGAAGCCTGAGCGAGGGGCTGCTGACCCTGTACTGGTACGAGGGAGATGAGGCCTTCGCGCGGGAACTGATGGCTACCGCCCAGCAGGCGCTGGTGCGGCTGGCCGGTGATACCGGTGCCGAGCTGTCAGGTCCGGCCGCAATATATATTTACGCCAAGTCTGAAGACCTGCTCGGCGCCATGATTTTCCCCCAGGAGTGGACGGGGGGCGTTGCCTATACCAGGTTCAGCACCATTGCCATCGGCATTTCTCCGGGTAACCTCGACTGGGGCAAACGGGCGATGACCCATGAGCTGACGCATCTGGTAATCCATCAGATGGTCTTCAATCCCTACAATGACCTGCCCACCTGGCTCGATGAGGGCCTGGCCATGTATTCCGAAGGGCCGCTGGAGCCGGTCTTTCTCTCCTTGCTGGTCGAGGCGATTAAGGAAGACGGATTGATAACGGTGCGCAGCCTTTCCAGCCCATTTTCCGCCTACGCAGAGGAATCAATGCTCGCTTACGCCCAGAGCTACAGCCTGGTTGATTTTTTAATCAACAATTATGGCCAGGGTAAGATGCTTGAGTTGCTGAGCATATTTCGTGAGGGGAGCGGCTACGACGAGGCCCTGCTCAAAGTATATGGCTTTGATATGGATGGTCTTAATGACCTCTGGCTCAGCTATATAGTGAAATAAGTACAGTCCATTTCAGGTAGCGCCGTGGAAAAAAGCAAAGTAAAAAAGTCATTTACCGTCCACGATTTGCCGGTTTCTGAGCGGCCTAGAGAGCGATTGCAGAAGTTCGGTGCTGAAGCACTGTCAGCGCAGGAGATTCTGGCGGTTATTCTGGGCCGGGGCATCGCCGGCGAGTCGGTGATGGTAACCGCCCAGAGGCTGCTCAGCCAGTTCGGCAGCCTCAAGGGAATTGCCGAAGCCTCACTTGAAGAACTGGCCGGGGTCAGGGGAATTGGCCTGGCCAAGGCGGCACAGATAAAGGCCGTTTTCGAGCTGACCAATCGACTGGAAGGCTACCGGGATGGCGGGAAAAGGGAGGTGGTAAAAACTCCCGAAGATGTCGTGGCGCTGGTTCGCGGTCGGCTGAAAAGCAAGAAGAAGGAATATTTTCTGGCCCTGCTGCTGGATACCCGGAGCCAGCTCATCAAGGTAGCCGAGATATCAGTGGGCAGTCTGGACAGCAGCATTGTCCATCCCAGGGAGGTATTCAAGGAGGCAGTTTCGGCCAGCGCCGCTTCGGTTATCTTTGCCCATAATCACCCCTCCGGCGACCCCGAAGCTTCCGAGGATGATATAAACCTGACCAAACGACTTGCCGAAGCGGGCGAGATTATGGGAATAGATGTCTTAGACCATGTCATCATCGGTGAGCGGAGATATCTGAGCTTGAAGAGAGAAGGCCTGTTTTAAAGCCGCTGCCGCTGATAGAGCCGTAACCACATTTCACATGGACAGGGTTAACAGGAGGCGACTCGTTAATATGGATTTACTCGGAGGCCTCTTTTGCTATCATAAGCTTACGGCCTTCAGGAGTTTCTTCGGCATCTATGGTGACTCCTTCAAGACTGGCAGATAAATTTCGCTCAATAATCAATAACTGGGAGCCTTTGTGCTCTAAAACTTCGTCCTCAGCAGATTTTACACCAATGGTCAGGCCAAGTGTGCCAGATTGGTCCGTGGTCAAGCGTAATCCTGCCTGAGCATTGTCGGTGTGCTCGTCCAAAATCTTTTTAAGCTCTTCCAACCCTGCTTCCGTCACGCCAAGCATTTTCACACCTCCTTCTGTGTAGGCCTTAGTTCAGGTTAGTATCTCCTCCCTCTGCCGCCGTCATATCCGCCACCTCTTTTGCCTCCGTAAGACCCGCCACCTCTGTTGCCTCCATAAGACCCGCCACCTCTGCCACCCTCGGGACGAGGACGAGCTGCACTAACATTAAGTGTCCGCTCTTTCAGTGTTTTCCCATTGAGGCCGGTAATCGCAGCCTGGCCTTCGGATACTGCGGGCATCTCAACAAATGCAAAGCCCCTTGGTCGGCCACTATACCTGTCGGTCGGAACGGCTACAGACTCCACTTCTCCAAAAGCAGCAAATTCCTCCCGCAGCTCCTCTTCGGTCACATCAAAAGGTAAATTACCAACATATATTTTCATAGTCTATTCCCCCTTTTTCCCAATTACTTGTCCTACCCACCTATTTTCCCTGACGAAGCCTTCTCTTGGCGCTATTTTTAGCCTTGATGCGGGCGGCATCTCGCTTGGATATAAAATAACGATGGGACTTCGCTTCTCGGAGGACACCACTCATCTGCACCCTTTTTTGAAAGCGGCGTAATAATGATTCCTGTGATTCTCCTTGTCGTATTGATACTTCCAACGATAAAACTCAAACTTTCTAGAATCACATCCGGGTCAGTTGCCCGACCCGGACGCAACTCGAATTAAACCTTTCTTATCTATTCAGTCTGACTTTGCGGTAGCAATCGCTACAGTACACTGGCCTTTCCTCGCGTGGTTCAAAAGGTACTTGCGTGTCTTTACCACACTCAGCACATACCGCGGGGAACATCTGGCGACTGGAACCGTAGCTGCCACTTCCGTATCGTTCTGCCTTCCTTGCCTCACGGCACGAGGGACAGCGCTTGGGCTCATTGGTATAGCCCTTGGACTGGAAAAACTCCTGGTCTTCAACGCTGAAGGTGAACGTGGCACCGCAATCGGAACACTGGAGAGACTTTTCCTGAAAAACCATTGGATGACCTCCTCCTTTCATATTTTAGTTAGAGTTCTGGCCATCCAAATCTAAATAATCTGAATGATTTAATAAGACTACGATAACCCAAAACGTAACTAATCGGTTAGATTATACACTAAAGGGGGCTTCTTTGCAAGAGAAAAGCAGGCCACCCGGTACCGGAGCTGTTTTTTTAAAAGAAGCCAATAAAATAGTGACGACTCTGCTGGATAATTACGAGGACAAGCTGAAAGACCCGCCGCCGGGCAAAAAACTGCCGGACTATTTTGACATTGCCTCCGGGACGCCGAATAAGGAGTGCATCGAGTTCTACCGGAAGATGAGGCGGGAGTTCACCGACCAGTTTGGCTTGAAACTGCCGCTCACCTCGCCTTACCTGTAGAGTCATCCATGGCCGATTATTTTGACGGCGCCACGAAGGTCAGAATTCGCCTCGGGTTCTCCACGGTAATGGTGTTGATGACTTCTTCGGACATACCTTTGGCGTGCATCCAGGGGATAACATTCTCCGGGATGTGGGCGTAGCCGGGCCCCCCGTAGGCCGTAAGACGCGATTTCATGGCCGTGTCCGTGGCGACCAGTATCTGGTTCAGGTGCCCCAGTTCGATAAGGCGGATAATATAATTGACGCGCTGGGCATCATTCGGGATATCAAAAACGCCGTAGCGCTTGGGGTAGTAGCCCTCCATAGAGAAGCAGTCGAACTCAAGGTAGCAGCCGGCTTTGGCGATTTTCACCATGGTATCGAAGGAGTAGGCGGTGCGGTCGATGTGCTCGATAACCACCCGGCTCATATCGGCGCCAGCTTTCTTGACGATATCAACAATCTGGAGCGGTGATTCGTCAATTCGGCCGGGATGAATGGTCAGACCGGCTCCGGTGGCGCGCTGTGCCTTAACCGAAGCCCGCAGCGACTTTATCTCTATCTCATGGAGCGGCCAGGAGTCAGCCCCTATCTCGCCGATGATGCCGGCGCAGATACCGTCCGTTCCAATGGTAATATCATTGACGGTGTCCTCGCAGATTTCTTCCTCGGATTTTCTGGCCAGCGCCTCGGCGCAGCCCGAGTCCATGGTGTAGTAGCCGGTGCCCATGATGATATTCAGACCAGTGGTGCGGGCGATGCGGGCCATAGCATGCGGGTCCTGCCCGATGCCCCAGTTGGTCACATCCACCACGCTTTTACCTCCGGCGAGCTTGAAGCGCATGATTTCTTCGATTGCCAGCGCTTCATCATTGAGCAGCAGGTTGTCCCGGTTCTCAAAGAGATGAAAGCGAATCCAGCCCGCCATATCTACCGTCATTGGTTTCTCCGCCATGGTCTTGGCGGTAACGCTCTCTTCGGCGAGCTTGAAACGCACGGTCAGGTCGAGGAGAAGGTGCTCGTGAGGCAGGGTCAAGCCCAGTTCATCGCCGTTGATAAGGCCCAGTACCGTCTGTACTTTACCGGCAAGCTTCTTCTCCATAATGCCTCCTTGTTTATTAATTCACGCGGTAGCGTTCTATCGTCTCTTCATTCAGTTCAATCCCCAGGCCCGGTCCGTCGGGTACAGAGACGCAGCCCTCGGCGTCAATCTCCATTTTTTTCCTGGTTACTTCCCATCTGAGTGGACTTTCCGCCACACAGTACTCCAGGATAAAGGTGCTTTTGCGAGCGGCCAGAAAGTGAAGGCTGGCGGCGAGGTTAATATCGGAGGCCCAGTGGTGGTTGACCACCTTCAGTCCCCTGTCTTCGGCCATATCGGCAATCCTCATCGACTCGGTGATGCCGTTGCGAACCAGGTCAATCTGCGCGATATGGATGCCGCCGCGCTCGATGAGGTCTCTGAAGGCATAGCGGCCGGCTTCTCCTTCACCGGCGGCAATCGGTATTCGGGAAACATTGGTTAGCTGCCGGTAGCCATCGATATTGTCCCGAGCGAGTGGCTCCTCCAGCCAGTAGAGGTTGTGGTCTTCGAACTGCTGAGCGCGTTTGATGGCGGTGGCCGTGTCCCAGCAGCAGCCGGCGTCAACCATCAGATTGCAATTATCGCCGATTCCCTGCCGGGCACCTTCGACCAGCTCCAGGTCAAGCTTTTCGCTCTGCCCCATCGGGACCCAGCCAAACTTGACCGCGGTGAAACCTTTATTTACCCATTTTTCACCTTCTTCTGCGGTCTCCTTGCCGTTGCTGCCGAACAGGGTGCTGGCGTAAGCACGTATCCTGGTCTGGAACGGCCCGCCGAGAAGTCGGTACACCGGCTGGTTATAATATTTGCCGGCGATGTCCCAGAGGGCTATATCAATGCCCCCGATAGCGTGCAGGACGACGCCGCCTCGACCGTAGTCGAAAGTGGCCTGGTACATCAGGTCGTTGAGGTAACGTATTTCCAGCGGGTTCTGCCCCATAATAATCTGGCCGAGTCCGGAAATGGGGCTGTTCGCCAGCGGCGCATCAACGGTAGCCCTGACCACCGAAGGGCTGGAATCGACCTCCCCGATGCCGACAATGCCCTCATCGGTATGGACTTTTATAACCAGTGTCTGGCGGACAATCAGGCGCGGGCCGGCGTATGACTCGGGAAGGCGCAGTTCAATGGCTTCAACACCGGTGATTTTCATCGTATACTTGCCTCTCTGCTACAGCAGTCCGGCGTACTGCAGCGCTTTTCTAATATCGGCTTTTTCGGCAGCGCCTACTGGCAGTATGGGGCTGCGCGCTGGCCCGGCCGGCCTGCCCAGCATGTTGACCGCCTCCTTCACCGGGGCGGGGAAATTCTGAGGCACGCTTATGGCACGGGCAATGGGCAGCAGCTTGAAAAAGATGTCCAGCGATTTCTCTCTCTCTTTCTGCTGGTTTGCCTGAAAAAGGTCAACCACCATTCGCGGCGCAATGTTGGCCAGCGCCAGGATGGCACCGTGGCAGCCGAGGGCAAAGCAGGGCAGGGTGATATCGTCGCCGCCGGTCAGAATGGCCATTTTATCGCCCACCCGTCGCATCACCTCGGCAAAGTAGCTCAGGTTGCCGCTGCTGTCCTTCAACGCCACGATATTATCGATATCGGCCAGCTTCTCCAGTGTCTCGGGCGCGATTTCCACCTGGGTGTGCGGCGGGATGTTATACAGGCAGATGGGGATGTCCACCGCTTCGGCGATTGTGGCATAATGTTTGAGCAGGCCATCCTGATTTGGTATCTCGTAGAACGGGGTCACAATCATGACCGAATCGGCGCCGGCACTTTTAGCTTCCCTGGAACGTTCGATAACCTCGCGGGTGCTGGTGGCGCCGGTACCGGCCATGACGGGAACTCTGCCATCGGCTGCTTTTACCGTTGCCTCGGTCACCTTCACGCTCTCCTGTCGCGTCAGGGTGGCGGCTTCACCGGTGCTGCCCAGGCACATTATCTGGCTCACGCCGCTCTCGATAAGAAAATCAACGTTCTTCTTCAGGCCATCCAGGTCTAAATCTCCGCTTCTGGTGAAGGGGGTCAGCATTGCCGGGATAATTCCTTCCATTCTTACTTTGTCGCCCATAATTTCATCTCCTTAGGTTTGGGATTTGCTTTACCGGTGCAAAAATCAAGTAATTATAGCATTTCCGTCAATTTTACTCATTTTATGAATAATGTCATAATACACCGATATCGGAAGGGAGGTTCAGGGAATGCCGGATATTGCGGTAAATGGCGTCAGGATTCACTATGAGGAGCGAGGTTCAGGAACGGCCATGGTCTGGGCGCACGGACTGGGTGGGGCCTGTCAGGAATGGGAAGGAGTAATGGCATTCTTTGCGGGCCGCTATCGGGTGGTTGCCTATGACGCCAGGGGGCACGGTAGCTCGGAGAAACCCGACCGACCTGAGGCATATTCACAGGATATCATGGTGGAAGATATGCGCGGTCTAATGGATGCGCTTGACATAAATAGAGCCATTATTGGCGGGCATTCCATGGGGGCGAACGTGGCGCTTAACTTTGCCTTCAAGTACCCGGAGCGGTGTATCGGCCTCATCCCCGTTGGTATCGGGTCCGGCTCATCAGACAGGGAGTGGTGGCGGAAATGGTGGGAGCATATGGCTGACACCGCCGAGAAGAAGGGAATTGCCGCCTATGTAGAAGAGATGAAAAAGTTACCTGCCTGGGGTTCCGCTTTCGCTGACCCGCAACTAGGTAAGGCGCTGTATCAAGCTGAGCTCACCAACTCGCCAGAGACACTGGCCACTGTCATCCGGGGTGTGCAGGGGAAACGACCCAGCATCTTCGAGCTGGCACCCAAACTGGAGAAACTTTCGGTGAAAACCCTGGTGGTGATGAGTGACGGCGATGCGCCGGTGGTGGAATGCTCCCGGTTCATGGTCGAACATATACCGGAAGCAAAGCTCGAGGTAATTCCGGCCAGAAGCCACTGGACCCATCTCGAGGCACCAGAGCAATTTCTGAAGGTGGTAGACCAGTTTGCAGGGAAGTCTTCAGGAAGATAGATAAAGAGGCAGCAAATTAACGTTTCAGGGGGGTGTATGATTTACCGGAAACTGGGCAGAACCGGCGTAGATGTTGGCGTGGTGGGGCTGGGGGCGGAATATTTAGAATTTGAACCGGAAAAAACGGTTGTTTCCGTGGTGCATGAGGCAATCGACAACGGCGTGAACTATATCGACCTGTTTATGGCATCGCCCGGGGTGCGCGATAACTTCGGCACAGCCCTGCGGAATAAAAGACAGAAGGTGATGATTGCCGGCCATCTGGGAGCGGTTCTGCGCGATGGCCAGTACTGCCGGTCAAGAGACAACGATGAGTCTCTAACCTACTATGATGACCTGCTCACCAGGCTGAGAACCGATTATATAGATGTGCTCATGCTCCATTTTGTGGAGAAGCAGGACGATTACGAGCGGATTTTTCAATCCGGGGGACTGCTGGACCTGGCATTGAAGCTGAAACAGGAGGGCAAGGCCCGTTTTATCGGCATGAGCAGCCATAACGTGTCGACCTCTCTGCGGGCGGTAAACGGCGGTTATGTCGACGTGCTCATGTTTCCCATAAACCCGGCCATTGACACCTATCCCGAAAAGATGCTGGAAGGGATGAGGTTGAGTCAGGTCGTGCTGCAACGGACGCCATCTGCGGTTGATGAGGTTCTACCGGTGCGCAAAGCCTTTTACCACGCCTGCGCGATACAGGACGTGGCCCTGGTGGCGATGAAACCTTACGCCTCCGGGGTGCTGTTCCGGGAAAACCCGAGTTCCATCGTGCTGACACCGGTCCAGTGCCTGGGCTATGCTCTTTCCCAGCCGGGGGTCTGTACCGTGGTGCCGGGCTGTAAGAACGTTGCCGAGGTGCAGGAAGCCCTGGCCTTCTTGAATGCCACTGACGAGGAGAAGGATTTCAGTGCCATTCACGGCAATCCCATGTGGAAGCTGCAGGGGAGCTGCATGTACTGCAACCACTGCCTGCCCTGTCCGGTCAGCATTGATATTGGAGCGCTAACGAAATTAGTGGATACCGCTGGATTGGCTATGAGCAGCGGCGTTGCGTCTGCTTACGAGGCGCTGCCCGTCAAAGCCTCGGCCTGCACGGAATGCGGCAGCTGTATGGAGCGGTGTCCTTTCGGCGTTGATGTAATCGCCAATATGAACCGGGCGGCGGAAATATTTGGGGAATAAAGACCTTCAAGGCTTTTAAAAGATATTACTAGCTAAGTCAGGTCTTTCAAATACTTTTTGCAGAAGCGGTGTGCCAGCGAGAGCAAGATGCTGCTGGTCAGCACCGCCACCATGACGCTGATGGAAAAGCCGGTGATAGCCACGCCGAGTGCCGTGCCGCCGGCGGGGGGATGCTCGGCATCAAGGGCTACCATGAGGAAAACGGCCATACCTACGGCCAGTGAATAGACGAGAATGGCGGTGAGGGTGGTGGCGTGGGGGATAAAAGCGAAGGCTGAGCCACAGACAAAGCCGATGATATGGCCACCGATTACCCGCCTGGGCGCGGCGGTTACGTTGCGGGGCATGGTGAAAACAATAAAAGCGGTGGCACCGATGGAGGCAATTACCACTACGTGTTCCAGGTTTAATAAAAGAAGGATAATAAAGATGACCGCCGTGGCCAGAAGGCTCTGATAGATGTAATTGAGCCACAGTCGGCTGAAACCGCGGCGTATGCGGTGCAGTCGCCTCCGCAATGAATCCCAGAAATCAAAATGCATGTATCTGTTTCACCTTGCTTTAGCCTTGATTATAATACTTCAGGTACGCTTCTGTATAC
>CAZQWO010000007.1:3649-26652 GCA_964597015.1 uncultured Dehalococcoidaceae bacterium | reverse complement strand
AATTATAATCTTTGTAAAATAAATGTCAATACCCTGTCGCCGTGGGCGAAGGTGTGGCGGGTGGGGACGGCCGTAATGTGTCCTCCTCGCTACTGGCCGCAGGTGGCGCAGCTGCCGGTGCTGCATCCAGCGCAGGAATTTCCGCCGCCGGAGACGCGGGACGTTTCTCCATTGCTATTCTTGGAGAAGGAAACACAGGGCGACATTATTCGCCGGGCTTGATTATGGCAGCGAGGGCAAGAAGCATCTTTATCCGCCTCGCTGAACGGCTTCATCAGCTCAAAGGTGATATCACAGTCAGGACAGGTGTATTCATATATGGGCATTTTCAGGCTCCCATATTAATTTTACGCCCTCTATCGTCTCCGGGTCAATTTGATTAACTCTGAATCGTCTCAGTCCAGGGAAATAGGGTACTTACCGTACTCCTTGGCGGCTTCATACATGGCCAGGATGTTCTCCACCGGCACGTCGGGCTGGATATTGTGCACCGCTCCCAGTATGTAGCCGCCGCCGGGAGCGAGGTCCCTGATGCGCCGCCTGACTTCGGCTTTAACATCGTCGGTGGTCCCTTTGGGCATCACGAACTGAGTATCGATGCCGCCCCAGAAGCTCAGACGGTCGCCAAAATCAGCGGCCAGCTTGCTGGAGTCCATATCTCTGGCGGCAACCTGTACCGGATGAATGACGTCCACGCCGATGTCAATAAGGTCGGGCAGCAGTTTGTAAATGGAGCCGCAGCAGTGGAAGTGAATGAATGCCGAGGTGTATTTTTTGACGGTGTCAAAATATCTCTTATGGCGTGGTTTTAAAATCTCCCGGTAAAGCTCGGGGGAAACAATCGGCCCGTTCTGAAATCCCATGTCATCGCTGACAACCACGATGTCGGCAAGGTCGCCGCCAATCTTCAGAAGTTCCGCGGCCACGGCTGTGGTCTGGTCGGTAACGAGGTCAAACACGGCGCCCGCCAGCTTTTTGTCGGCGGCAAGGTCCATAAACCAGTCCTCAAAACCGCGCAGGTACTGCGTCGTGTGCACAAATACCGACGGCAGGCGCAGCACGACGGCGTAATCGGTGTTTTCCTTGTAGTGCTTGAGCTTTTCCCGCACCCCCCTGGTGTAACCGGGGTCAGTGGGGTCAGGCGCGGGATATTTGACCACGTCCTGGATGGTTATCGCTCCGGCAAGGGGCGATTTCACCAGGTCATAATAAAGGGAAGTTGCCGGCATGCGGCGGACAACGCCCCACTCATCCTCGTAGCCGTCCTCGCCGACCGGTTTATCCGGGCGGCTGTCGGGGATGCCGTAAGTGATATAACGGAGGTCGACGTCCAGGGCCTGGAGAACAGGCTCGTGCACTCCCACCGTCTGCATCATGCGGTGGATGATAGTATCCTCGTCCGTTACGCCGAAATGGGCTTTCAGTTTTTGATAGCCTTTGATATGGATGCTGCTGTTGTTGGTGCTGCCGAGGTCAATGGGAACACGGTCCGGCTCCTGGTGGCTCAGCGCCTTGAGCACTCTTTCACGGTGGCTTAAAGGCATACCATCACCTCTCCCGCAGAGTATATAATAATAATTATCGAAAGTATAGCGCCATTTTGACCGCCCAACCGCGCCATAGTATACTGGCGATAACACGGAACCGCCGCGGAGGTTGCGGATGAATATCGGGGATTTGGCTGAAAAACTAGCATCGTGGATTAAAGATGAAGTAACGGCAAGGGGCTGCCGGGGAGTGGTAATCGGGATGAGCGGCGGCATCGACTCTGCGGTGGTGGCGGTGCTGTGTCAACGCGCCTTTCCGGAGGGTACACTGGGCGTGATGATGCCCTGTTACAGTAACCCTGGCGATAAAGCACACGCTCAGGCGGTAGCGGAAAAATTTCAAATCCCCACGGTGACGGTGGCTCTTGACGCTGTCTATGAAACCATCGTAAGCAGGCTGCCTGAATATAAGGACAAGCCGGAACAAAAACACCTGGCGCAGGCCAACCTGAAACCGAGGTTGAGGATGGTGACGCTCTATTATATCGCCAACCAGCTGGGCTATATGGTGGCCGGCTCGAGCAACCGCAGCGAGCTGACC
The DNA here is from genome assembly GCA_964597015.1 of uncultured Dehalococcoidaceae bacterium. Taxonomy (GTDB): domain Bacteria; phylum Chloroflexota; class Dehalococcoidia; order Dehalococcoidales; family RBG-16-60-22; genus E44-bin89. The sequence continues at coordinate 24,564 of CAZQWO010000007.1, read as the reverse complement.
GTTGGCTACTTCACCAAGTACGGGGATGGCGGGGTGGATATACTGCCGCTGGGCAACCTGGTCAAGGGGCAGGTAATAGAGCTGGCCCGGCATCTGGGCATACCCCGGGAAATTATCGATAAGCCGCCCTCGGCGGGGCTGTGGGAGGGGCAGACGGATGAAGCCGAGATGGGCGTGAGCTATGAAGAGCTTGATGGATATGTTCTCACCGGCAAAGCGTCAGAGGAAGTGCGCAAAAAGATTGAAGCGATGACGGCGAAAAGCGAACACAAACGCTCCCTGCCGCCGATGCCGGAATTTTGAGAAGTATGTCAAGCAACTAAATTTTGCCCAACGGGCATACTATCCCAAGTTCTTCCCTCCAATATGCGACCAGCCTTTTTTTTATTTACTCCTCCCCATTGTTTGAAAAAGAACGGTACCCCCGCATTTTGGCATTGGTCTAGGATTTCTTTTACCCAAGACTCTTTCATTGGCCTGGCCATGGGCCCAGATTCTCCCCCAACAATTACCCAATCTATCCCTTCTAATTTGAGATTAGGAATTGGGCCGAGCAGAGGTTCTAATGAAAGGAATTTTATATGTGCGCCAGTGTAACAAAGATGATCAACTCGATTAGTATAGTCAGAATTTTCAACAGTTACACCCATCCATATATTTGGCCTCCAAGATAGTTGGGCGCCGAGCTTTCTAAGTCGTTCTGACCTTTTTGTTAAAATTTGGTATCTATGCCAGTGAGCCTGCTGCATCACCGAAAAAGTATTAAATATGAATTCATCAGGCACTTCCTCGTGAAATAGGTCGCTCATTGAATTGACAAATATCGTCTTTGGTTTGCGCCATTGCAGAGGTAAGTTGAGCACATGATTATGCATGGTTATCTTAAAGCCATTCTTATAATTAGGGTTTCCAGCAGCTTGCAAGCGTATTGCCATACGTTCTGCATAGCAATTTTTACAGCCAGGACTTATTTTAGAACAGCCAGTCAAGGGATTCCATGTAGATTCCGTCCACTCAATAGATGATAATGCTGACATTCGACTCCTTAATAGTTGCGATATTTATTAAAAATATAGGTTACAATGCGGTCTGCCACAGGTTTTTGTGATGCAAACAATAGAAAATAGACAATACCTCGCCTTGTATTTCGCATTGGCAACGGTGCTGATACGTGCGCAAATCCTGCCATATTTTCGAGTCGTTTCTTATATGCGTATACCATTTCCGTAATTGGACGTTTTTTCTTTCTTTGTTCCCCAAATAAGTCAAATACTTCATCATAAGCTATGTTTTGCCAGGTGTTATCTCCCCAGAAGATATTCATCCGTCTAATATCGGAATCTCGTACATTTTGAGGTTTTTTTAATAGCACATTGCGGTTTATATCCATTGCGGGAAAGTTAACAAAAATTTCTATGGTTTTCATGTGGCCAGCTCGAACTACTACTTCCCAAGTCAGATCTATACTATAGGGGTCAAGCAGGCAGAGACCTCTTCTGGATTTCTCGCTTTGAATGTATGGAAACACCTCTTGAAGCAATAGGGTATTGCAATCACCACCCAATATATGTATGTCCCTTCTTTCGTGGAAGTTATTTTGAAGGGCGCTCATTTTTTCTTTGTCAATGTCTATGAAAAAGTATTCTTTAAATGGAGGGTTAAGTCTTGCCGCTTCTAGCGGGCTTCCCAACACGAAAGCTCTTTTGGTTTTAGAATAATGCCTACCCGAGCCAGAAAAGGCATCAATGTATATATGATGTAACCCCCTCTGATTTGTCAGAATTCGGGAGTATTCTGCGGCATACCTCTTTACAATATCTATCTTTATTTCCGACCAGTAATTGATTTCATCATATATAGCCATACTAGTCGGCATTATACATAAAATTTAAAAAAATAAACAGCCATTATCTTGGAGTACTTGATAAATTTCCCCCTTGTTTTATTAACATTTGCCGGCTTTTCTGTACCCCACGTTTCCAGCTACCATATATTGGCCGCCACGGGTACGCTGGTGCGGTCATGAAGCGTGATGGCATCCTTGGTGCAGACGGCACGGCAAACGCCGCAGCCGTAGCAGCGCCGCGGGTCAATGACCACTTTTTTATTGGCTGCGCTGTAGCCTATCGCTCCGAATTGGCAGGAACGCATGCACTGGCGGCACCCGTTGCATAGCTCAGGATTTACTTCCGCCACATACTCGGCGCGGAACATGACCGGGAGGCCATACGTTACCGTGGCGCGCATGGCCATACAGTCGGAGCGGTCGCAATTGCAGATACCCCCGATAAATGGAGTGATAAAGGTCCACACGCTGTGGCAGAGGCCTTCTTTCTCATGCTCGCGGAAGTTGTCCAGCGCCTCTTCTTTGGTCAGCGTTTCCAGGCCGGCCGTGTCCGGTCCCGTCAGATAAGCCGCGTCAATCCCCTCTATTACCTTCCGCATCTCTCCCCCCTGTGGTGCCATGCTGATTCCATAGCAGTAACGCTGCTCCGTGCCGAGACTGCCCTGACGGCACATGCATGCCACTCGTATGACGCTATTGACGAAATCGAATATGCGTTCCACGTCCTCGATGGGCAGGACCTGGCCGAAGTGTATTTTTTTCTGCCGGCCAGAGATATAAGGGGTCAGCACCCCTCTCACGAAAGCCGGCGCCCGGTTAAGTTTTTCCAGACTCCCTACTTTCTCAACGAGGTCTTCAGGGTGTGCGAAGAAGTCGGCGATAAATTTGCGTCGATTCAGGTCGCTCATCAGGTCTTCAGAGTAATTCTTGGCCTGCAGATACCATTTCTTACCTTCTCCGTGCTTGTGGCAGAATTCACACATTTCTTCCTCCCTGAATATTAAGGTACAATTGCCATTCATTATAACCCCAGATAATTATTTGTCAATATTATCTGAAATCTTTTTAATTTCGCATCTGTCTGTGACAACTTTATCCCTTGTTTTGTTAAAACTTGTCTGCTATTATGTTAAAAAGGCAGATGATTACCGAAAGAGAGAAGGCTTTAGAGCTGGCGATTGGCCAGATTGAGAAAAAGTTTGGCAAAGGCGCCATTATGAAGCTGGGGGAGGCTGCGGGCATTTCTCCCGTAGAGGCCATCCCCAGTGGTTCGCTGGCTCTGGACCTGGCTTTAGGTATTGGTGGTATTCCCAGAAGTCGGATTACGGAGATATTCGGTCCGGAAGCATCCGGGAAGACCACCCTGGCCCAGCATATCATTGCTGAAGCTCAAAAACGTGGTACGGCTGCCTATATTGATGCTGAACATGCCCTGGACCCATCTTATGCGGCAAATTGCGGTGTTAATCTTGAGGACCTGCTTATCTCCCAGCCGGATACCGGGGAGCAGGCACTGGAAATCTGCGAGGCGCTGGTGAGGAGCAGCGCCATTGATGCCATTGTGATTGACAGTGTGGCGGCTCTGGTACCCCGGGCTGAGATTGAAGGGGATATGGGGGAGCCTCAGGTGGGTCTGCAGGCGCGTCTGATGTCACAGGCCCTGCGCAAACTGGCGGCGGCGATTGGCCGCTCCGGGACGGCGGTAGTATTCATCAATCAGCTCCGGGAGAAGGTCGGCATTATCTTCGGCAATCCCGAGGTAACGCCGGGCGGCAGGGCGCTCAAGTTCTACAGCTCGGTGCGCATCGATCTCAGGCGTGTTGAAACCATCAAGCAGGGTAATGAAGCCATCGGCAGCCACGTCAGGGCCAAGGTTGTGAAGAACAAGGTCGCCCCGCCATTCCGCAGTGCTGATTTTGACATCATGTTCGACCACGGTATAAGCAAAGGGGGCAACCTCATTGACCTCGGTCTGGAAATGGAGTTAGTAACTAAAGCTGGTGCCTTTCTCTCTTACGGCGATGTCCGCCTTGGGCAGGGCCGGGAAGCGGCCAGACAATTTCTGGCGCAGAACCCGGAAATTGCCCAGGAAATAGAACAGAGAATAAGGGCCTCAGCCAATACCACTCATTCTACCGTGCCCGAAGAATAAGGGCATATTAGGATAATAGAAAACAGAATAATGTAGAGCGTGCAAGGCTGAGGCATAGGCTTCGGCCTTGTGTTTTTGAAGGGGAGAAGTAAGGTGAGCAAAATTACCGCCCTCCGTGCCGGGAGAAGAAAGGTAAAAAGGGTGAACGTGTTTCTGGACGGACGGTTCGCCTTCAGCCTCGGCGCTGAGGTCGCCGCGAAAGAAAACCTGCAGGTGGGCCAGGAACTAGCCGGCGACCGCATAGAGTTGCTGACCGGCAGCGACCAGTTGCAGCGCTGTCTGGAGGCGGCTTATCGCTACCTCAGCTACCGTCCGCGCAGCGAGTCTGAAATCAGAGAGCGGCTGCAGCGCCGCGGCTTTGACGCGGAAACCATAGGCGCAGCCATCGGCCAGCTGGGGGAACAGAACCTGCTGAATGACGGGGACTTTGCGCAATTCTGGAAGGAGAACCGGGAGTCCTTCAGCCCGCGCAGCCAGTGGCTCACCGGGCTGGAATTGAAACGAAAAGGAGTGACGAACGACGTCATCGAGCAGGTAGTAGCCGGTATGGATGATGGTGAAAATGCCTATCGGGCGGCGCTGCAGAAGGCGCGCCGTGGGGCACCGACTGACTATCAGAGCTTTCGGCGCCGGCTGGGAGACTATCTCCGCCGTCGCGGTTTTAACTATGAAGTCATCGGCCATACTGTGGAAAAGGTATGGCAGGAACGAGGGAATGGCTCGGGATAGCTTGTGTACTGGGGAAACTCAGCGACGCGGCTGTCTCAAGCTGCCCCCGATAGTAAAAAATAAAGAAAAGGGGGTGATGAAATGGGAATAGATATCCTGGTTATAATCGCCATTTTATTTGTTGGTATCGTTATCGGCGTCATTATCGGTGGTATGGCCGTCTTTACCTATCGGCGGTTTACGTTCAACCGACAGATGAGGATGGCCGAACGCCGCGCCGCTAAGATGGTCGGTGATGCCCAGGAAGAGGCCAAAGGGGTGCTGGACAATGCCAATGGAGAGGCAAGGAAAATCAAATCCTCAGCCGATGCTGAGTACCGTGAGCGGCGTTCCGAATTGCAGCGGCAGGAAAACCGTTTGAGCCAGAAAATAGAAAACCTTGATAGGAAGCTAGAAGGTGTCGAGCAGCGGGAGCGCGGTCTGGCCGGCAAGGAAAAGGAAGTGGAGTCCATCCGCGGCCAGCTTGGCGAAATAAGGGACCGGCAGTTAAAGCAGCTGGAGCTGATTTCGGGCATGTCGAGTGCCGAAGCGCGCCAGCAGCTGATAGACGCCATGCAGGTGGAAATGGCGCAGGAGACCTCAAGGCGACTTCACGAGTGGGAAATAAAGCTGAAAGAAGAAGCTGCTGAGAAAGCCCAGGGAATCCTGTTACAGGCGATTCAGCGCAGTGCCTCGGAGATTGTTACCGAGTCCACGGTATCCGTGGTGCCGCTGCCCAGTGATGAGATGAAGGGAAGGCTCATCGGACGGGAAGGGCGCAATATCAGGGCCCTTGAGCAGGCGACCGGCGTTGACCTGATAATCGACGATACACCGGAGGCGGTTACCCTTTCCAGCTTTGACCCGGTGCGGCGGGAAATCGCCCGAAATTCGTTGCATAAGCTGATTCTTGACGGTCGCATCCACCCGGCGCGTATTGAAGAGGTAGTCGCCAAAGCGAAGGAAGAGGTAGAGGCGGACATCAACGCCGCCGGTGAGCAGGCAGCCTATCAGGTCGGTGTGCACGGGCTGCGTCCGGAGATTATCCGGTTGCTGGGCAGGTTAAAATACCGCACCAGCTATGGCCAGAATACCCTGACGCACAGCATCGAGACCGCCTATATAGCCGGCATGATTGCTTCCGAACTGGGAGCCAACGTGGGCATTGCCAAGAAGGCGGGGCTCCTGCACGATATTGGCAAAGCGGTTGACCGTGAGGTGGAGGGTACACATGCCCAGATAGGTGCCGACCTGGTAAAACAGTGGGAAAAGTCGCCGGAGGTGGTGCAGGGCATTGCCGAGCACCATCTGGAGACGGATAGCGTGAGCATGTGGGGCTTTCTCATCTCGGCGGCGGACGCCATAAGCAGTGCCCGGCCGGGCGCCCGGCGCGAGTCACTGGAGAACTACCTGAAACGGATGAAAGCGCTGGAGGACATCGCCAATGACTTCAAGGGCGTGGAGAAATCCTATGCCATTCAGGCCGGACGGGAAATCCGCATACTGGTCAAGCCGGAGGAAATCGATGACCTGGGTGCCATGCGGCTCGTCCGCGACATCGTGAAGAAGATAGAAGAGGGCCTGGAGTACCCGGGGCAGATAAAGGTTACCGTGCTGAGGGAGACCAGGGCCGTTGACTTTGCCAAATAAAGGACGAGTATGTTAGTACTGGCAATAGGTGATATCGTCGGTCAGCCCGGCAGGAAAGCGGTGCACGAGGTCCTGCCACAGATGCGGCAGCAATATCGGCCGGACATAATCATCGCCAATGCCGAAAATGCCGCCGGTGGTTTCGGGCTGACTTCGGCCATTGCCCGGGAGTTCATTGAGGCCGGCGTTCACGTATTGACGTCAGGGAATCATATCTGGGCACAGAAGGATATCATTCCTGAGCTGGACAGTGGAATGCCGGTGCTGCGCCCGCTGAACTACCCGCCGGGAGTGCCGGGGAGGGGCTACATTATCACCGAGCAGGCAATGGTGGTCAACCTGATGGGCCGGACCTTTATGGCCGATATCGACTGTCCGTTCCGGGCGATGGACAGGCTCCTCGAAGAGACTGAGGACCGGCCGCCGGTGATTATCGTTGATTTCCATGCGGAAGCGACCTCGGAAAAAATGGCGATGGGGAGGTATCTGGACGGCAGGGTAAGCGCGGTGCTGGGTACACACACGCACGTCGGTACCATTGACGCGCAGATACTGCCCCAGGGCACGGCCTATGTAACTGACATCGGCATGACCGGGCCAGCTGATTCAATCATCGGCGATGACCCAGAATCGGTCCTGCGGCGTTTTCTTACCGGAGTGCCGCACCATCTTTCCGTGGGTAAGGGAAAGCCGGTTTTCAACGCCATCCTAGTTAACGTGGACGTAAACAGCGGGCGGGCAATCGATATTGAACGCATTATTCGGCAGCTGGAGAGGCCGTGAGCAAGGTTGACCTGCACATTCATTCCACCGCCTCGGATGGAAGGTACAGTCCGCAGGAAATCGTCCGCAGGGCGGTGGGGCTCGGCCTGGAAACCATCGCCCTGACCGACCATGATTCCATTGACGGCATAGCACCGGCCCTTGAGGCAGCGCGGGAGCTAAAGCAGCTCCAGTTCATTCCCGGTGTGGAACTGAGCACGGACGTTGCCAGCGGTGAGGTTCATGTCCTCGGCTACTTCATCGATTACCAGAGCGAAGAACTAACCACTGCCCTCGAGAGGTTTCGCGGTTCCCGGGAGGGGCGGGCGCAAGGAATGATAGCCAAGCTGGCCGAATTTGGCATCAACATAAGCTGGGAACGTGTCAAAGAGATTGCCGGCGACGGTGCCATTGGCCGACCGCACATCGCCCGGGCGATGCTGGAAAAGGGATATATCAGTTCCATAAAAGAAGCGTTTGATAAGTATATTGCGCGCGACGGCCCGGCCTATGTGGAGCGGGAAAAGGTGACGCCGGCGGAGGCGGTGCAGCTGATATTGCGCAGTAACGGGGTAGCTGTAATGGCGCATCCGTTCACCGTCCCTGACCCGGAAGCGATGATTGCGGAATTGAAAGCCGTCGGGATGGCGGGCATTGAAGCCTATTACAATGGCTATAGCGGTGAAGAAATTGGCCGCCTGATTGCCATGGCCAAAAATAACGGCCTGATGGTTACCGGCGGCACGGACTATCACGGTCTGGATGATAGCACCGAGACCCTGATGGGCGGCGTGGACGTGCCCATGGAAGCGGTAAAAGGGCTTATTGCGCGGGCCGAGCCAAAGATGTTAGAGTTAGCCTATTTAAAATAAGTCTTTCCGGCGGAGAAATTGTGGCTATCTGGTTTGCCTTAATAGTCGCGGCCTACCTTCTGGGCTCAGTCCCCACAGCTTATCTTGCCGCCAAGCTGGTCCGTGGTATAGACATCAGGCAGTGTGGCACCGGTCAGCTTGGAGGCGGCAACCTCTGGCGGATGACCTCCTGGAAACTCGGTATATCAGTGGGCGCTTTTGACCTGGGGAAGGGGATATTGATGGTCTGGGTGGCGCAGGTCCTGGGGCTGAGCGTAGTCCAGCAGCTGGTGGTGGGTGCGGCGGCGGTCATCGGGCATAACTGGTCCATTTTTTTCCGTTTTGGCGGTGGCAGAGGTATCGCCACCACGATGGGGATTGTCCTGGTAACCCCGATAATCAGCGAAATGACGCCATGGCCAGCAATCGCCTGTTTCACCTTACTTGTCGTTGGCTCCGTCATACTGCGCAGCTCACCGCTGCCGGTGCTGGCGAGTGTCACCTCACTGCCCATCGTCAGCGCCTTTTGCGAGCCGGCAACGACGGCGCTGGGGTTTCTGGCCATATTTCTGGCGGTGGTGATAAAACGGATGGTGGCGCCAAGAAGGGCTGAAGCCACCCCGGTCAGTAGAAAGAGGGTGCTGCTGAACCGCCTGCTTTTTGACCGGGACATCATGGACCGGAAGGCCTGGATGTACCGGCTCTCCAGAACAGCCAAAGATATAAAGGAACTAGGCAAAGAGATTGACTGATGAAATGTGCGGCCCATCCCGGAGTGGAAACGAACCTGAGATGTGGCAAATGCGGTAAGCCGATTTGCCCCAAGTGTATGGTGCAGACACCGGTGGGTGCCAGGTGCCCGGAATGTGCCCGTTTGTATAAACTGCCCACCTATCGTGTCTCCACCGTTTATTACCTCAGAGCGGCCGGGACAGCCCTGGGCATGGCGCTGGTAACCGGCGTTATCTGGGGATTTGTAAATCAATTTATACCATTCTTCTATCTAAACCTGCTGCTTGGTGGCGGCGTCGGCTACGCAATTGGCGAGGTAACCAGCCTTGCCGTCAACCGGAAGCGTGGTCGGGGACTGGCAACAGTAGCCGGCACGGGTGTGATTATCAGTTACCTGGTCAGCATCTTTTTATTTTTCGGACTTCCTGCTGGCATTCTTCATATTTTGTTTGACCTAATATCAGTGGCACTAGGTATTTACTTTGCCGTTACCCGCCTGCGCTGATAAAATTGCCTTTGGAAGGAGATAAAAGTGCCGGCTCGCGAGGTATTCTGGAATATACAATTAGGCGTTATTATTGATGTGCTGGCGGCGGTGGCCGTCGGCATTTTTATATACGCCTTGTACCGCCGGGTGAGGCTCTGGCGCATTGGCCAACCGGACGAGCGGTTCCATCAGTTAGGCAGGAGGGCCTGGGCCTTTCTGACTTACGTGGTGGTTCACCTCTTACTGCATGGTAAATTCTTCGGTGTAAGCCGGGGATTGCGTTTCCGGGAGCTGTATCCGGGAATCATCCATTTCCTTATTTTCGCCGGCTGCCTCGTCCTGTTCATCGGCACAGTGCTGGTAGGCACGAGCCATTACATTTATGACTTCCTGAAAGGCGATGTCTATCTTGGTTTGTCGCTGGTCCTTGATATCTTCGGCCTGCTGCTCATCATCGGCATCATGATGGCCCTGTTCCGTCGCTATATTCAGAAGCCGGACCGACTGGACAACCGCAGGGAAGACCTGATTGCCCTGCTGCTGCTCCTCATACTGGCGGTCAGCGGCTTTGTCGTGGAGGGGTTTCGCATTGCCGCCACCGAGCTGAAGACCAGCCCCGAATGGGCGCTATGGTCGCCCGGTGGCTATGTCCTGGCTCTGGCCTTTCGCGGGCTGGGACAGCCGGCATTGCTGCTGTGGCACGAAATCATCTGGTGGCTGCATGCCTTGCTGGCGCTCGGCGCGATAGTGTATGTTTCGCTGGCCTGGAATCGACTGTGGCACATCATCATTTCCCCGATAAATGTCTTTTTCCGGAATCTTGGCCCGCGGGGGGCTATGGTGCCGATTGATATGGAAGCGGCGGAGACCTTCGGCGCCGACCGTATCCAGAATTTTACCTGGAAACACCTGCTGGACCTTGATGCGTGCACGCGCTGCGGGCGCTGCCAGGACAGCTGTCCCGCTTACCTAAGCGGCAAGCCGCTGAGCCCGAAGAAAGTGGTACAGGATCTGAAAGAACACCTGCTGGAGCGGGCGCCGGCGCTGCTGAAACAGAAGAACGGGGAGGTGGAGCCGGGCGAAAATGGACGGGCGATGATTGGCGAGGTGATAGGCCAGGACGAAATCTGGAACTGCACCACCTGCTATGCCTGCCAGGAGGTCTGCCCGGTATACGTTGCGCCGATGGTCAAGCTCATCGAGATGAGGCGCAGCCTGGTGATGGAGCAGGCGTCCATTCCGGAGACCGGCGAAGGCGCTCTGAAGTGCCTTGAGGCTAGGGGACACCCCTGGCGGGGAACGACCATGAGCCGCACCGACTGGGCGGAGGGACTGCAAATTAAAACGCTGGCTGACGATAGCGACGTTGATATACTGTTCTGGGTCGGCTGCACCGAGGCTCTGGAAGAAAGAAGCACCCGGGTGACGCAGGCTATTGCCCGAATCCTGAAAACGGCCGGAGTCAATTTTGGCATCCTGGGTACGGAAGAGGTGTGCTGCGGCGACCCGGCGCGACGGCTGGGCAACGAGTACCTCTTCCAGATTCAGGCGCAGCAGAACATCGAATTGCTGAACAACTATGGTGTGAAGAAGATAGTCACCGGCTGTCCCCACTGCTATAACGCGTTGAAACATGAATATCCGCAGTTCGGCGGCGATTTTGAAGTCATTCACCATACCGAATTTATGGCCAGTCTCATCAGGGAAGGCAGGCTGCAGGGTAGCAAGGAGATGGCCGACGTGGTGACCTATCACGACTCGTGCTATCTGGGACGGTACAATGGTATCTTTGACGCGCCGCGGCAGGTGCTGCGCAGCCTCGGTGGCGTGAAGCTGGTGGAGATGGAGCGCAATATGGAATACGGCTTCTGCTGCGGGGCTGGCGGCGGGCATCTCTGGCTGGAGGAGCAGAAGGCGGGTGTGCGCATCAATGAGATGCGCACCGAGCAGGCGCTGCTGACCGGTGCCGGGGTCATTGCCACCGCCTGTCCTTACTGCCTGCAGATGTTCGAGGACGGGGTACAGACCAAACAGGCGCAGGAATCGGTCCGGGCTATGGACATCGCCGAATTGCTCCTGAAGGCGATGTCCTGACGTTTGACGGTGCCTGGTGAATATTGTAAGTTAATTATATAGGATTGAGTCTTTGAGCAGGAGGAGAATTAATGCGTAAAGTAGCGGTAGTTGGCGTGGGGGAAACCAAGTTCAGCGGTCCGCAGGAAAGGACCAGTGTCGAGCTTTTTGCCGAGGCGGCTGCGGAGGCGCTTGCTGAATCAAGCCTGAAGCCCAAAGATATCCAGGCCCTTTTCCTGGGCAACGTGCTGGGCGACTTTTCTGAAGGACAGGGCTCGGTGCAGGCCTTTGCCGCCGAAAACATCGGCTGCTTTAACGTGCCGGCGAATCGATACGAGGGCGCCTGTGCCTCGGCGAGCATGGCGCTTCGGGATGCCTGGATATGGGTGGCTTCCGGGTTCTATGATGTGGTCCTGAGCGGTGGTGTGGAGAGGGCGGCCACCATGGGCACCCCGCTGGCCACGCGCACCTTTGCCATGTTCAGCGATTCCCGATACGAGTTTCCTTCCGGCATCACTTTTCCGGCGGTCTTTGCCATGCTGGCCCACCTCTATGCCGCGAAATATGGCATACCGCTTCCGAAACTGAAAGAGCAGCTGGCCGCCGTGTCGGTGCAGTCGTACAAACACGGCCTGTTAAACCCGAAGGCGCACCTGCGCAAGGAGGTGGACGCGGCGGCGGTGCTGAGCTCTTTCATGGTGAGTACGCCGCTGCAGCTGCATGACTGCTGCCCGTTTTCCGACGGCGCTGCCGCTCTGGTGATAGCCTCGGAAGAGGTGGCCAAAAAGCTGACCAGCAAGCCGGTTTTCATTGTCGGTGCTGGACAGGCCTCCAATGGACCAATGGCCAGCCAGCAGGATTACCTGCCCAGGCTCAGGGCCAGGGAGCTGTCGGCCAAACGAGCGTATGACATGGCCGGTTTAAAACCTGATGATATCGATATCTGCGAGCTGCACGACTGTTTCAGCATCGCCAGTCTGATTGCGGCGGAAGGTCTCGGCTTTTTCGATTTCGGCACGTCTGGGGAGGCCTGGATGAAGGGCGAGGCCGACATCGGCGGCAAAGTTGCCATCAATCTTTCCGGCGGTCTCAAAGCAAAGGGACACCCTATCGGCGCCACCGGTGCCGGGCAGGTCTACGAGATAGCCAAGCAGCTCCGGGGGGAAGTGGAGCCGGAACGGCAGGTGGAGGGGGCCAGAATCGGCATGACCGACACGCTGGGCGGCGATGGCTGTACTCTGGTCAATATGATTCTCCAGCGGGGCTGGTAATAAAAGGCGTTGGATACCTGGAGGCAATGATGGAATACAAGCTGACTCATAAGGAATACAGCGAGGCACTGAAGCAGCAGAAGCTGCTGGGGTTGAAATGCAAGGATTGCGGCGCGGTGACCGTGCCCCCCAAAATGGTATGCCGCAGCTGTGCCAGCCCGGACCTGGAGGTTCTGGAACTCAAAGGCACCGGCCGGGTACAGACCTTTACCACCTGCAACGTCACTTCTGAAGGACGTGAGGATGAAGTGCCCTACCATATCCTGCTGGTGGAGCTCGATGAAGGCGCCTGGCTCATGGGCAACTTAATCGGCGTTGAGCCGGAAAAGGCCACCATGGAAGCGCTCATCGGCAAAAAGGTCAGGATGACCGAGACCAGGGTTTTCCCCGGCGATAAATACTCCGCCGGCGAGGGCGCCAGCCCGACCTTCGTTCTGGAGGCTTAAGCTCACGAAGTCAGTGCGGACTGATTGTGCTTATCCTGATTTAGCGGACTTATCATGGTGTTCGCGGCGCTTACCAGTCTGACCAAAATCGCCGGCCAGACGGTTGACCAGCTGCCGGGAAGCTGTCCGGGGGTCTGTTTTACCGTTGTGCAGGTCATCAATGATTCTGGTTAAATACCCGCCGTCGTCAAGGCTGGTGATGCGGTCCCTGACCATTCTTTCCACCGTTTCCATCAGCTCCAGCTTGAGTCTCTGTTTCTTCCGTTTCTTCAACTCGCCGGTGCCGACGAGATGCTCATGATGTCTGACAATCTCGGCGGCCAGTTCCGCAGTACCCTTGTTGTAGATGGCCTCAGTCAGGACTATGCCGGGCTGCCATTCGCCCGGAAGCCAGCTTTTCATCGAAAGCATGGACTGGAGGTCGGCCTTTATAACATCGGCGCCTCCCTTGTCCGCCTTGTTGATGACAAAGATATCGGTGGCCTCCAGTATGCCCGCCTTCATCATCTGAATGGCGTCTCCCGCCCCCGGTGTCATGACGAACAGGGTGGTATCGGCCACTCTGGTGATGTCTATCTCTATCTGCCCCGAGCCCACGGTCTCCACCAGAATGATGTCCTTGCCCATCGCGTCCATGATGTGAATCGCCCCGATGGTGGCCTTGGCCAGGCCGCCCTGCAGACCGCGCGTCGCTAGGCTGCGGATGAAGACGTCCCTGTCCTCACCATGCTGCTGCATCCGGACCCGGTCGCCCAGCAATGCCCCGCCGGTAAAGGCGCTCGTCGGGTCGATGGCTATGACACCAACGGTCTTGCCCTCTTTGCGGAAGTGGCTGATAAGATTGCTGGTCAGGGTGCTCTTGCCGGCACCCGGCGAGCCGGTAACGCCGATAATGTATGCCTTTCCGGTATGGGGGTAGATATGGCTCATCTCCTCGAAGGCACTGGGCACTTCATCGGCTATGCCGCTGATGAGCTTGGCGGCAGCGATGGTATCGCCGGACAGGACTTTGCTGGCCAGTTTGGTTTTCATCAACAGAACATCAAACAGCGCTGAATTTACGAGCCACTAAATTATAGTTGAAGGGCGATATCAATTCAACCGTTCATCTTTCCGGCCAGCTTCTGCAATATTCTTGTCATGGCTTCTCCGGCTTTGGCCCTGATGATTATGCTCGCCCGTTCATCCATCGGCGTTTCGCTCAGATTTACAATCACAAGATTGGCGCCGGAGTCGACGGCGTAGCCGGGCATCAGTGCCGCCGGATAGACCACCAGGCTGGAACCGACGACGATAAAAAGGTCGCATTTCCCGGCACGGCGTGCCGCTTCCGAAAATACTTCGTCCGGCAGCATCTCTCCGAAGAGGACGATGTCCGGCTTCAGTATGCCGTGGCATGCCGCGCAATCGGGGACATCCTCACCGGCATACAGTCTCTCTTTTATTTCCGCCATGGGGTATTTCCGACCGCACTGCAGGCAGATTACCCGGCGCATGCTGCCGTGCAGTTCGAAAACTTTATCATCGGGGACGCCGGCTGCCTGGTGCAGGCTGTCCACGTTCTGGGTAATCACGCAGTCGAGTTTTTTAAATCTGTCCAGTTCGGCAATGGCGTGGTGGGCAGGGTTTGGCTGCACCGTCTCCGTCAGGCGCTCTTTCCAGAGCAGCTGCCACTGCTTGCGTCGGGCATCGGCATCACGGATGAATTTCTGGTAGGTGAAATCGTCAGGGTTAAAGCGGTCCCAGATACCGCCCGGGCTGCGGAAATCAGGTATGCCCGACTCGGTGCTGACGCCGGCGCCGGTGAACACCACGGTTCTTTCCGACCTCATAATAAGGTCGGCAGCCCTCTCCGCGAGTTTGTCCAGAGTCTGGTTGTCTACCGGTTTATCTCCCTGAAATAACATGGCCTTAATGCTAACCGGATGGCGGGGGTATCCTCATTATTTTAGCATTCAATTTGGCGGCGTTTCTCGGCGCGGCCACCCAGAAGGCGATGCAGGCAAGGGCGAAAGCCACCATGCATAGGATGAAGGCGCTGGTATAGCTGCCGGTGGTATCGTGGATATAGCCGCCCAGCCAGGGGCCAATCACGCCCCCGATGCCCATGCCGGTGAGCAGTATGCCGGCAATGGCGCCAAAGTGCCTGCCGTGGAAAATATCGGCCGCGCCGGCGGTCATGGCGGGGGTGAAAAAGCCGCCTCCGTAACCAAAGCATATGGCATACACGTAGAGAAGCCATGGCTGGGAGGTGTCCTTCACTGAGACCAGCGCTATCAGCACCGCAATCATAAGCGTGCTGGCGAACGTAATCGTCATCTCGCGGCCGATACGGTCTGAAATGCCGGAGGACAGGTTACCCCCTATCAGAGCAACGCCATATATGGCGAAGATTGAGGCGGCAAATGTGCTGCTGTAGCCAACGTCTTCGGCGAATTTGACCTGATGGGTGACAACCAGGTAGGTACCAATGCCCCAGAAGAGAAAGTAGGTGAGCATGAGGAACCAGAGCTGGTAGGTACCCATCGCCTGCCTGAGTGTCCAGTCGCCGGCTGTGGTCTGACTGGTCTCAGACGCACTGGGTGCTTCATGCCTTGCAGCTGCCGGTTCATCTGCCCCGTATGGTTTTAATCCCTTGCTTTCCGGGCGGAAGTGGAAGAAGAGAAGGTAGAGCGGTAAAAGTATCGCCCAGAGGGTTCCCGCCAGCACAAAGTAGGCATGACGCCAGCCCAGCTGCGATATGGCGAACTCGGCGTACAGGCCGTAGGTGAAACTGAGGCCAGCCCCTATCTGTGCCAGCCCCATGGCCAGCCCTCGCTTCCGGGCAAACCAGTTGGCCAGCGCCGGACCCAGCAGAGGCCAGCCGGCTAGGGACATGCCGATTGCTGCCACAAAGCCGAGAAGCAAATAGAAATGCCACAGCTCCTGGGCAAAGGCGCAGCCCACCGTTGCCAGACCCAGAACGATGAGGCCGATGGGCATGACACGATACGGTTTCCAGCGGTCGCCGAGGCTGCCGGCGACGGGCGCCAGAGAACCATATACCAGTAGATTCAGGGAAAGCATGAAGGCGGTGCTGCCGCGGCTCCAGCCGAACTCCTCCAGAATGGGGAGGAAGAAGATGGCGAAGGAATGCCTGATGCCATAAATGAGCGTCATACTGATGATGACGATGCCCACAATGGCCCACGCATAAGATATTCCGGAGCGCCTGAACATCATTGGCTCATCTTAACCAACTTCAATGGCCAGCGTCAAGCCAGCCAGACTTGATAAAATGCGCTGCTTCCAGTATCATTTAACGGATGTACTCTTTAGTGACGCCAGAAGTGAAGATATCCATTGCGCCAGACATCCTTTCTCTGTTGACCCGAATTTATCACTGCCTTGCCGACCGGGGGATAACGGCATATCTTGCTGGCGGCATGGTGCGCGATTTACTGCTCGGTCGCGAAGTGGAGGATATTGATATCGCGGTTGCCGGAGATGCTCTCGAAGCAGCAACTGGAATAGCCACCAGCCTGGGTGGTAAATATGTCCCTCTGGACGAGAAGAACAGGATAGGCAGAGTGGTGCTCGCCGTGTCCGATAGAAAATGGGAGCTTGATTTTACCACCATTCAGGGCGGCATTGAGCCGGACCTGGCTCGGCGGGACTTCACCATAGACGCGATGGCAATCGGGCTGGAGGAAGTGATACATGAACCTCAGTCGCCATCGATAATCGACCCGTTTCACGGGCAGGATGACCTCAATCGCGGCATTATAAAGGTGGTGGGTGAGTCGGCCTTTGTTGATGACCCGGTCCGCCTGCTGCGGGCGGTTCGTCTGGGCGCGGAACTTTCTTTCACAGTTCATGAGGATACGGAAGGGCTTGTCCGGCGTTATGCTCACCTCATCGATAGCGTGGCCGGGGAGAGAGTAAGAGAGGAACTGCTCCGGCTGCTGGTGTTACCGCACGGTGGTCAGCACCTCAGGTATCTTGAAGACCTCGGACTGATGGGTAGCCTGTTCCCCGAGATGACGCAGACGAAGGGAGTGACCCAGCCCAAAGAGCATTACTGGGACGTCTTCGAGCATTCTTTACGTACCGTGCAGGCAGTTGATTTTCTGCTGCGGGAAGGGGACTGGGAGTACGCTGACGAGGAAGCACTGGCAGCCGTCCCCTGGTCGGAGGAGCTGGCGCAGCACTTCTCCAGCAATGTAGGCCACGGCAGCACCAGGAAATCGCTGCTTCGACTGGCTGCCTTGCTCCACGATATCGCCAAGCCGCAGACCAAGACGGTTGAGGAGAGCGGGAAAACGCGTTTTCTCGGCCATGCCGAGGAGGGTGCCACTGCCGTAACCGGTATTATGGAGAGGTTGAGGTTCAGCGCCAGGGAGGTAAAGCTGGTGGAGATAATGGTGAAGTCACATCTCCGCCCCACGCAGATGAGCCACGAGGGACTGCCGACCAGTCGGGCCATTTACCGCTATTTCCGTGATACCGAAGAGGCCGGCATTGACATACTTTTCCTCAGCCTGGCCGACCATCTGGCCACCAGGGGAAAGAATTTTGACCTGGCCCACTGGCGGGAGCACGCCGAAGTTATTGCTTACGTGCTGGCCAAGCATGCGGAGGAAGAGAAGCTGACGGTGCCGCTGAAGCTCGTCGATGGGCACGATTTGATAAAGCTATTTGGGTTGAGTCCCGGGCCGCGCTTCGCGGAAATACTTGAGGCGGTACGTGAGGCACAGGCGGCCGGAGAGGTGACCACCAGAGAGGAATCTTTAAACTATATTAAAAATAATCTGAATATTCCTTTGCGGAAGGAAAAGTAGCATTACAGAACAATGACCACAAGAAATCTGGTTACACTGTCCATAGTCATGGCCCTTTTCGCCTTTGCCATCATTGCCCTGCTTTACCCGCTGTGGGGTCGGGAGGCAATGCGCCTGGGCCTTGACCTGCGGGGCGGTATCCACATGGTCTATCTGGCCGATTTCTCGGATGTTGAGTCGGGGAAAGAAGCCGAGGCCATCGATGGCGCCGTGGCCGTTATTGAGCGGCGCATCAATATCCTCGGCGTAAGCGAGCCGGTGATACAGAAACAGGGCGACGACCGCATCGTGGTGGAACTGCCGGGCATCGGCGAGGCCGATAAAGCCAAGAAGCTCATTGGACAGACGGCGCTCATCGAATTCCGCGAGCTGAAAACAGGTGCGGGTGGGGAGGAGTGGGTACCGGCAACGGCGGTTATAGGCGGGCAGGAAAAGGAGCTGAACAGCTCCTACTTCAAAGAAAGTACCTATGTTACCACCGGTCAGCTTGGTGAAGTGCTGCTCGTCTTTGAGTGGAACCGCGAGGGAAGCAAGCTGTCCGAGGAGGTTACCGGTCGGCTTATCGGGGAGCCGCTTGGCATTTACCTGAGTGGTGAGCCCCTGCTCGGGGATGATGGTGAGCCGATTGCTCCCATCGTCCGCTCCAAGATTTCTGACCGGGGACAGATTGAGGGCCTGAGCCTGAATGAAGCCCAGGAACTTTCCCAGCTGCTCAATGCCGGGCGTATTCCGCTGTCGCTCACCCCGATATATGACCAGACCGTATCCCCCGTTCTGGGCGCCGATTTCATTGATATGAGTGTGAAAGCAGGCATCATCGGTATCATTCTGGTGATGCTTTTCATGATGGCGTACTACCGTGTTTCCGGGTTCCTGGCCTGCCTGGCCCTGATGTTTTACGGGGCCATTGTGCTGGCTATTTTCAAGCTCTGGCCGGTCACGCTGACCCTGGCCGGTCTCGGCGGTTTTATCGTTTCCATTGGCATGGCGGTGGACGCCAACGTGCTCATTTTTGAAAGAATGAAGGAGGAAGTGCGTACCGGGCGCACGCTCGGGGCGGCTATCGAGGCTGGTTTCAACCGCGCCTGGAACGCCATCCGTGACAGCAATATAACCACCATCATTGTCTGCCTGATTCTTATCTGGGTGGGCAACAGCATAGTCGGCGGGGCGCCGGTGGCGGGCTTCGCCGTAACCCTGCTCATCGGTGTGCTGGTCAGCATGTTCTCGGCCATCGTGGTGACACGCACCCTGCTGCGCCTGTTCGTCGGCGGCCCGCTGTCGAAGAAGACGTACCTTTTCAGCGTATGGGTGGGTAAAAGAAATGTTTGACATTGTCGGCAGAAGGTTTCGGTTCTTTCTGATATCGGGGATAGTTATCCTGGTCGGGATAATCTCTTTATTGACCGTTGGCCTGAAAACGGGGATTGAGTTCAGCAGCGGTTCGCTGCTTACCGTCGACTTTGAACAGGAGGTGGCGCAGGACGAACTGAAGGCGGCGCTGGTGGAACTGGGTCACGATAGTGTGATTATCCAGCGTACCGGTGCCGGCGACTACCTGATACGCATCGGGGAATTGACTGCGGAGGACAAGGCAGCGCTGGAAGCCGGGCTTGAAGAAAAGTTTGGCAAGCTCACCGAGCCCGAGTTCTCCTCCGTGTCACCGATGATAGCCACCGAGACGGTAAGGACGGCGATTATCGCCGTGGCGGTGGCGGCCATTGGTATTCTGCTCTACGTTACCTGGGCGTTCCGCCGTATGCCCAGGCCTATTCACTACGGCACCTGCGCCATTATCGCCCTGATACATGACGCGCTGGTGGCGCTGGGAATTTTCTCCATTCTGGGCGGCATACTGAACTGGCAGGTGAACATGATGTTCATCACCGGCATTCTGGCGGTAATCGGCTACAGCGTGAACAACACCGTGGTCGTCTTTGACCGCATACGGGAAAATCTGCGGCTGGAGGTAGACGCCAGCTTTGAGACGGTGGTGAATAACAGCATGGTGGAGACGCTCGGCCGCTCCATCAATACCAGCCTGACCACGCTGATTGCCGTCCTGGCGCTGCTGTTCTTCGTCGGTGCCACCATTCAGAACCTGGTCGCCGTCCTGATTATCGGCATCATCGCCGGCACGTTCAGTTCCGTCTGCATTGCCCCCACGCTGCTGGTGGTCTGGGACAGGGGGGAGTGGAGGAGATTCATCAGCTGGCTGCCTTTTGCGTGGGCCAAAGCTGCAAGATAGGCGGGGAATGATGTTTGCCACCCGAAAAGGCGCTGCCGTACTTTCCCTTGGTGTAGTCATCGCGCTGATATTGCTCAAGGTGGTGGTGGGAGTCATCACGGGGAGCATCAGCGTCCTGGCCCAGGCGGTGGACAGTTTTCTCGACCTGTTGGCCATTACCATTACCTTTCTGGCCATTGTTATCGCTGCCAGGCCCGCGGATGAGAGCCACCCCTTCGGTCATGGCAAGGTGGAGAACATCGCGGCCGTGGTGCAGGCGGTGCTGATTTTTGCCGCCGGCGGCCTGATTATATATTCCGCGATTCGCCGGATAATAACCGGCACAACCCTGGAATTGACGGAAGCCGGCATAGGCGTCATGCTGGTCTCCATTGTGGTCAGTATTTTCCTGTCAAGGTACCTGCTCAAGATATCCAAAACTACCGATTCCGTGGCACTTGAGGCCAATGCGCGTAATATTGCGGCCGACGTTTATTCTGCGGCCGGGGTGCTGGTGGGGCTGGTGGTCATCCGCTTCACCAACCTCGCTGTCATTGACCCGATAATCGCCCTGCTCGTATCTCTGGTTATCTTCAAATCGGCTTATGAAGTATTGCGGAAGTCATTTGGCGGCCTTATGGATGTCAAATTACCGGAGACCGAGGAAAATATCATCAGGGCCGCCATAATGGAGCATATCGGGGAGCTGGTTGATTTTCATGCCCTGCGCACGCGGAAGGCGGGGAGACAGCGTTACATTGATTTGCATCTGGTCATGCCCAAAAATATCAGCATCGAAAAAGCGCACCGGATGTGCGACTACCTGGAGCAGGACATCAAGAGCAAATTGCAGCATGCCAGCGTCGTAATTCACGTTGAGCCCTGCGACG
>CAZQWO010000007.1:0-3549 GCA_964597015.1 uncultured Dehalococcoidaceae bacterium | reverse complement strand
GGACGTAAACAGAATAACGGCCAGGCTGGCCCCGGTCAGGGCGGCTATCAGGGCAATCACGTTGGCGGCAATGGTATAAAATATCAAATCCTTTATCATCTTGCTGCTCTAAAAGATTCCTCAGGCAATGCGGTGTATTTCCTTTATCCTTGTGACTAGGTCGCTGATATCCGGCGCCGCCCACCGGCGCTCCGGCGGGCCAATCGGGTCTTCAATATCGCTCTTGCCCAGAAGGACGTCGAAGGTCGCCTTTACCGACATCGCCTGCGCTTTCAGGTTATAGCCCCCCTCAAGGGTGATAACCACTTTGCCGTCACAGAGCTCGTCGGCCAGATTTTTAATAAACCGTGCCATCTGGGCAAAACCGGTGACGCTGACCTCCATCATGGCCAGGCGGTCTTTCCAGTGCGCGTCATAGCCGGCGGACACCATAATGAGCTGCGGTCGGAAGCGCCTGACCACGGGCACGATTATCTGCTCGAAAACCTGCCGGTACTCGTCATCGCCCGAGCCGCTGGGCAGGGGAATGTTGACCTTGGTGCCGGCGGCGCTGCCGCTCCCGGCCTCGTTCACAGTCCCGGTGCCCGGGTAATGCGGATACTGGTGCGTTGAGACGTAGAGGACGCGGGGGTTGCCGTTAAAAGCTTCCTGGGTGCCATTGCCGTGGTGCACATCGAAATCAATGATGGCGATTTTATCGATTTTATGCTTCTTCATGGCATGCTGGGTGGCGATGGCGATGTTGTTGAACAGGCAGAAGCCCATGGCTGCCATCGCCGTGGCGTGGTGGCCGGGGGGCCTGACCAGGGCAAAGGCGCTGTTTACCCTGCCGCTGATGACGGCATCGGTCGCCTCGATGACACCGCCGGCGGCGTAAAGGGCGGCATCGTAGGAGTCCGGCGACATCACCGTGTCGGCGTCGAGCCAGCCGCCGCCTCGCACCGCCATATCCTGAAGGCGAGAGATATATGATGCCTGGTGGATATAGGTGATTTCGGCAACGGTGGCCGGGCGGGGCTTTATTGGCGTTAACTGGTCTATCAGCCTCGTCTCCTCAAGGTGAGCCATAATGGCTTCGAGGCGCTGGGCGTTTTCCGGATGGTAGCCGGTGTCGTGCTTCAGGTATACGGGGTCGTAAACATAACCTACCTTCATTTTTACCTCTCAATCACAAACTGGATGCCCGATATCAGAAACCAGAGGCCAAAGCCGGCGAGCAGCAGGCTGCAGGCAATGAAGAGCCACTCCTGCAGGCGCTGCCCCCAGAAGGCATGCGTCCGGTAAATCACGTTGGAAACAATCGTGAGCCAGGCAAGGTCGCACAGCCAGTGCACGATGGTAAATATAATCAGTCCCATCGTGCCGAACTCCAGTATGCGCATGATGAGCATGCCGCCGATGGTCGCCCACCAGACCAGGAAGAAGGGGTTAAAAATGCTGGTCAGAATGCCGGCGGTGAAGGCATTGTAGGGCAGGTCTTTTCCTTTACTGACCACCTCGGTGCGGGCGCGGAACATGCTTACGCCCAGCCAGATAATCATGCCGCTGCCGGCCACGCTCAGCACCAGTCGCACGATGCTGTTCTGAAAAAACTGGGCGAAGCCAAAGTAGATGAGCAGGATTAGAGGGACCTCAATAACGGCGTGCCCGAGGGCTATCCAGACTCCGGCCCAGGGCGACTTGTAGCTTTTCCCCAGCGTAACCGCGAACATGGGGCCGGGCATCATGACCCCGGAGAAGGAAATGACGGCAACGCTGAGCAAAATTGGAAGCATTTGGGCCTCTTTCCTATCATATCATACTCATTGCCGGGTGTCCTGATGGCTTGAGTTAGTACTGGTGATGGATTATACTTTGCCCTAGAGGTAGCAGGGTGTCACTGGACTTAACCAAAATTGCTTCGCAGGCCGTCAACATGGTGGCGCGACTGAAGGATGGTCGTGCGGAGAGACAGCAGCGACTCGACTACGCGCGGCAAATCTTCGGCGATGAAGCTATAGACCTGGGGAAACTGAAGAGGAAAATCGCAGCCAGCCGGACCACCTGGCTGGTGGCGGAACTGGCCAACGGGCTGGTCGAAAGATTCCCGGCGCCGCCCCTCCCCGCCGAATTCAGCGTGCTTGCCACCGACGGCTCACACGTTGACGTTGACCGCCACCGCTCCATGCGGTGCTATCTGATAAACATCGGCGCGGTTGCCCTCAGCTATGGCGATGCGCCGGACGCTGCTCTTGACAGTGTGCCCCACCTCTACGCCGAAGATGAAGAGCTGGTTATCAAGCCGACGGCAGCCGCCGGTCGCGAGCAGATGGTGGAGGGCACATTGCTCGGCATCAAGCGCGCCGTCGAGGAGTGCCGCCACCTGTCGGCACTGGCGGCGGAACAGGAATCAGGCACACTCTGTCTGGCGCTGCTCGATGGCACTTTGATTCTCTGGGGGCTGGAGGCGTATCCCGACTTCGTTGCCGAGGCGCTGCTGGACAACGGTTTTTTGCCCTGCCTTGAGGAAATGAAGAAGCAGAACCGTGATAAGAAGGTGGCGCTGGCCAGTTATATCAGTTTTCCGAGAAGTACCGATGTGGTCAACGTGCTGCGGGTGGCGATATGCCCCCACGAGGTGGCCGACTGCGACCGCTTCTGCCCGCCGCATAAGGACCGGGACTGTGAAGGGGTGGCCGGGGTTACCGACCGCGAGCTGTTCATGGACGTGCTTGCGCCGGGAGAAAGGTCGGCGCTGTTTATAAGCCCGTCTAAGATAACGAAGGAGCGCTACGGCGAACACCGTATATATTTCTTTTACATAAGGCTTGAGGAAGAGGTGGCGCGGGTGGAGACGCCGCGCTGGGTGGCGGAAAATTCAGAATTGCTGGAATTAACCCACGCCCTGGTACTTGACCAGTGCCGGCGGGGACAGGGCTACCCGGTGGCCTTGAGCGAAGCCCACGAGCAGGCGGTGGTCACCGGCGCCGACCGGGCAGAATTCTGGCAGCTGGTGGAATCTCTGTGTATTGAGGAAAAAATCCCCACCCTCACCTCCGCCAAGAGTTTTAGTAAGCGGACAAGGTGGGTGTAGAGGTTGAATTATGGGCTGTCTGACTTGGTTGTTTCTAATGCCACTGGCTTTTGCTTTCTGGATTGTAGTGATAATTTCCAATACTTGTGTTAAAAAAGGCGGTCTCTGGCGGCTGCTAGGCATACTAGCTTCAATCGTTATTGGGGGAATTTGCATGCAGGTAGGTTATTGGTTTACTGAAGAAGGCATTGATATATTGGGTTGGATTATAATGATTGGTGGTGGAGCAATTGCTATTTTAGGAACTTGGACAGCACTAGTAGGAACAAAAGCAGAATAAGAGAGCAATTTCTTCAACGAGTAAAAAAGGTAAACAGGAGGTATAACGGTGGGCAGTAAAGGCAGAAAAAACGTCAAGAAACCCAAGCAACAGAAAGACAAGAAGGAAAAGGGGAAGTAAGAAACAGTAGAATAAGAGAGATTTGACCTCTCCCTTTCCTAAAGGGAGATTGAGAGGGATTTCAAATCCCCCTTTA
>CAZQWO010000006.1:16294-27687 GCA_964597015.1 uncultured Dehalococcoidaceae bacterium | reverse complement strand
AAGCCTCATACTGGGGACAATCTTCTTAATTTCGGGCATAGGGGAATCACTGGCTGAGGTGGAATTATTTGATACCTTCTTCCCCGGTTTATAAAAAAGGAGTGAAGCAAAGGCAGAATACGGGGCCCCCCCTATTTATATATTTTCAGTCCTTCCGCTGCTAATGATTTTGTAAAGTCCTGTTTCAATTCTGGAATAAGTACCAGCCCTTTAAAATTGGTGGGAATTTTGGCAAATCGGACAAAGTCAGGCCGGAAACCTTTGGGCACTTTTTCGCGGGCTCTACCTTTAAAATCGGCCTCTAATTCCTGTCGTTTATGAGATACCTCTTCGCTGAGTTCAATGGTAACGCAGCAGCTATCTTCATGTTCGCTCTCGACTCGTAGACCGACCACCGCCAGCTTGAACTGTTCAGCTTTCATATGGAAATCGGCAGTCAGTATCTTGGCTAACTCGGCCGCGACCTGGTCATAGGCATAATTGGCGCCCCCCCGGATCAGGAGGGCGGAGTCCCTCGTCACCCAGTAGTAGTCCAGCTGTCCGTCGGCTTTATTACGCAGAGCAAAGGCGATGTCTCTTAAGCCGGTGTACCAGCCGTCCCGGAAGGCAGATTCGGTAGCTTCCACATCGTTAACATAGTGGCTCATGATGTTTGCCCCCTGCGTTATCAGGTAACCTGGCTCTCCGGTATCGCAGGGCAATAAATATGACTTATTTCCCGGGTCAGTGGATTTAACCACCTTAACCCGTGTGACGGGAAAATGTTCCCGGCCGATATAGTAGCCTACTGTTCTCTCGCCTCGATATGTATGAGACAACCCGGCCTCAAAGGCCTTCATCAGTCCAGTTGGTGACAGTGTCCTCGGTGTGGCCATAACCTGCAGGCAGGTCTCTGTTGAGCCAAAGCGGACAATGGGCAGGTGATTGCTCAAGCTGATGACGCGCTGCACCGTGGTCGGGCCGACCGGTGCCGAACCAATCATGATATCAGTCTGGCCGAGTGCTTCTTTTAAGGCATCCTCCTCAACAGGCAGTTCAAATCGAGCGGAGAGTTCATTCAGAAAATCAATATGCCGGGCAACCATAGGGGCAATGAGCAGGTCACGTTTTTTCCTGGCCACATCCACCAGTATTTGCCAGTAAAGCGTTGCATAACGCTGTACGAGATGAATCTTTGTTCCGCGGCGCCGCATCCCCCAATCTAAGAATGCTGTGGAATTGGTGTGATGCAGGGGATTGACCAGCAGGATATCAAGCCCCGTCTTTTCTGATACGTTAAAATACCCCTCGAAAGTCAGCTGGTTGGCCAGGTAACTGCGGTACGGCAGGCTGGCACCTTTTGGTTCCCCGGTTGTGCCAGAGGTAAAAATCACTATCCTTTCGTCATCATAACCAAGACGGGGATAAGTGGTGAGTGGAATATTCTGGTACGTTTCAATTTTCCTGGCTTCAAGCGCCAGTTTAACAGGTGAATGTGATTTGATAATCTCTATCCGGCTGGCGAACTCTTCGTCGAAGATAAGGCATCTGGCCCCGGTTATTTTCGCTTTGCTGATGACGCGTTCGTCATCGTCTGCCTGCCAGTTGACGGTCACCGGAACGCAGCCCAGCAGAACAGCCGAGAGTCTAAAAACCGCATCATACAGGCTATTGTGGGAAAAGCAATGTAATACCCGGTCTCCTTTGGTCACTCCCTGCTCGGAGAGATAGGCGGCCCCGGAGCAGGCCAGGTCCCAGAATTCTCCGCGGGACAAAGCTCTCGATTTAACGGCCTTTCCGTTAAAGAAATAGAATACGAGAAAAGGCTGCTCTCGCTCCTTGAAGGCTGCCCGGTACTCCTCCAGGGGCGATGAATAAGGGCTTAAAGAAGTAACCGGTTCTCCGGTGCTCAGCAGGTACAGGTCTGTTTTGGGGTTACTCATTGTATTCTCAGCTTCTACACGGTGGGTATGATGGAAGGTATGGCGAACTCGCGGTGGCCCAGAACCTCGGCCCTGGTTAATTTGCTGGAAGCTACCTCAATAATCTCTCTGAAAATGCGGTCGCCGATACCCTGAATTGATTCGGTACCTTCTATTATTGTCCCGGCATTTATATCGATATTGTCTCTCATTTTTTCATAGAGGGTGCTGTTGGATGAGACCTTGATTACGGGGGCAATGGGCGTGCCAATGGGAGTGCCCCTGCCAGTGGTAAAGACGACGATTTGGGCCCCGGCGGCCAGAAAGCCGCTGTTGCATGCCACGTCATGAGCGGGCCCCTCCATCATTATCAGACCTTTCCGGTCTGGCTTCTGAGCAAAATCAGTCACCTGCACCACCGGCGTGGTACCGCCCTTAAGTATGGCCCCCAGCGATTTTTCTTCCAGAGTGGTTATCCCGCCGGCTATATTGCCCGGTGAAGGTTCCGCCCCGCGCACATCAAGGCCCATTGATTTCATGCTGGCATAAGTGGCTGATATAGCTGCGTAAACACGACTTCTTATCTGGGCATCTGACGCCCGTCTGGCGAGGACGTTTTCCGCCCCTATCATTTCTGGCGTTTCGGAGAAGATGACCGTTCCTTTCCCGGCCACTATCAGGTCCGCGGCGACGCCAACCGCGTTATTGGCCGTTATTCCGGAAATGGCGTCGGAACCACCACAGCTCAGGCCCACTATTAGTTCGGAAACAGGGAATAACTCTCGCCTGGCGGTGGCGCCCTCTTCCACAAGCCGCCTGGCCAGTTTCGCGCCTCTGGTTACACTCTTGGTGGTGCCGCCGGTTTCCTGGATATTCAGTATCTCGAACCTCTGCTGGCGAGCGGATAACCTTTCGGCAATCAGCTCTGGATTCAGCTGTTCGCACCCCAGGCCGACAAGCAATACGCCT
The DNA here is from genome assembly GCA_964597015.1 of uncultured Dehalococcoidaceae bacterium. Taxonomy (GTDB): domain Bacteria; phylum Chloroflexota; class Dehalococcoidia; order Dehalococcoidales; family RBG-16-60-22; genus E44-bin89. Next base: position 24,817 of record CAZQWO010000006.1, on the reverse strand, counting down.
GAGACGTTGGGGTTGGCGCAGAAACCGGTCATGGTTCGGAGCATGAGCTCCTCTTCCTCTCCGATATGGCCGCAGCCATGACGGTGAACAACGGCTACTGTGCCGGGCACCTTTCTGCTGACCATCTCGGCCACGGCTGAGGCGCATACGGTGGTCGGGAAAATCAGCACGTGATTGCGCACGCCCACAGAACCGTTTCGCCGGCGATAGCCCATAAAATTCATGACCATTTACCACCGAGAGGTGAAATAATTGCCAACGCTCGCTAGCAGCACTATACACTCTCCGGGACGGTGTAATCAAGTCTAGGTTAGTGGAAAGCAGCCCGGCGTGGGAACGGTATGAACTCGTATTGCGCAACAGATAGCCTTTGGATTAGAATGCTTAAACTGGGTATGGAGGTCATAAACAATGAGGCTGAAAGATAAGGTCTCCTTGATTACGGGAGGCGGCTCAGGTATCGGACTGGCCATTGCGCAGGCTTTTAACGCCGAGGGCGCGATTGTGATCATCGCGGCGCGCACCGCGTCCAGGCTGAATAAGGCGGCTGAAGCTATCAACGCAGGCGGAGGAAGAGCCAGGGCAATACCGACTGATATCAGCGATGAGGAGCAGGTCAAGAAAATGGTGGCCAAGACCATTACCGAATACGGAAGGATAGATATCCTGGTCAATAATGCCGGCATTCCCGGCCCCACCGCCAGGATAGTCGATATGGAGCTGGACAAATGGAACGAGGTCCTGGCCGTAAACATAACGGGAATGATGCTCTGTTCCAGGGAAGTACTGAAGGACATGATACCGCGGAAGAGCGGCAATATTATCAATATAAGTTCTGTGGGCGGGATGTCCGGTTTCCCGATGAGAAGTCCGTACTGTGTATCCAAGATGGGGGTCATTGCTTTCACCGAGACGCTGGCCATTGAAGCCGGAGAGCACAATATCCGCGTGAACTGCATCAGCCCGGCAGCGGTAAGGGGCGACCGTATCCTCAATGCCTCCAGAGCCAAGGCGGAGACACTTGGGGTTGACCAGGAAGAAGTACTGGCCAGGCTTACAAAAGACTTCTCTCTCAAGAGGCTTATTGAGCCATCGGAGGTTGCGGCAACGGCAGTTTTCCTGGCCTCGGATGAATCAAGCGCCATCACCGGCCATACGCTGGTGGTGAGCTGCGGGATGCATATTTCGCATTACTAGGATTTTTAAAATAAGGGGGAATCCGGGCGATGAAGCGGGGTGAACGCAAAATTATACGTACCACAACGTGGTCGGCGGGGCCCGGCTGCCATGGTGGCTGTGGAGTGCTGGCGCATATCGAGGACGGCAGGCTGGTCAAGATTGAAGGCGACCCGGAACATCCCTGGAACCAGGGTCGACTCTGCGCCCGGTGTCTGGCCATGACACAGTATGTACATCACCCCGACCGATTGACCCGTCCCCTGAAGAGGGTGGGGGAGAGAGGGGAGGGCAAGTGGCAGGAGATTTCCTGGGATGAGGCCTTCGATTTAATAGAAAGTAAACTTGGCAAAATCAGAGAAGAATTCGGCCCGGAGAGCGTCATCTTTTCCATGGGCACCGGTCGGGACATCGGCCCCTGGATATGTATGCTGGCCTATGCCTACGGCAGCCCGAATGTCATGTTCGCCCTGAGCGGCATCGCCTGCTACAGCCCCAGAATCGCCGCCGTTGATACTGTGCAGGGAGATTACTGCATACTCGACGCGGCGCAGTGGTTCCCGAAACGCTACGACGACCCGCGTTATGAGATTCCAAAGTGCATAGTAATCTGGGGCTACAATATCCCGGCCTCGTGTCCGGACAATGTATTCGGGCACTGGATTATCGACCTCATGAAGAAGGGCACCGAGATTATCGCCATTGACCCCAGGCTGTCGTGGTTTGCCTCCAGGGCGAAAAAATGGCTCAAGCTCCGCCCCGGAACGGACGGGGCTCTGGCCATGGGTTTCCTCAATGTGATTATTAATGAAGGCCTGTATGACAAAGGTTTTGTCGAGAAGTGGACGAATGCGCCCCACCTTATCAGGAGCGACACCGGGAAGCTGCTTCGGGAGAGCGACCTGGTGGATGGTGGCTCGGCGGGCAATTTTGCGGTGTGGGACACGGCGACGGGAATGCCGGTGGTCTGGGATGCCACAGAACTGGACTACAAGCAGGCGGATGTGAAGCCGGCCCTGGAAGGGGAGTACAAAATTTCTCTTGCCAATGGAGCAACAGTGCCGGCTAAAACGGTCTGGTCCGCCTTCTGCCAGCAGGTGGCGGAGTATCCGGTGAAACGGGTGTCCGAAATCACCTGGGTCCCGGAGGAAGATATTGTGGAGGCGGCGCGGTTCTACGCCCAAAGCAAGCCGGCAGCCATACACTGGGGCGTGCCCATTGATATGACACCGGCCATCACGCCCACCGTCCAGGCAATTGCCAACCTGTGGTGCATCACCGGGAACCTGGATGTGCCCGGCGGGAACGTGATTTCCCGCTTTGCCTTTGATGCCGTTGCCTATGCTCTACCCGGGGCCAAGGGAGTTATAAAACTGAAATCCAAAGAGGCTGACAAGAAAAGGATTGGCGCTGACCGGTATGGCCCCCTGAACAGGTTTATCTGGCGGGCCCAGACGGACCTGGTCCTGGAGCAGATTTTCACCGGGAAACCCTACCCCATAAAAGGCATGTGGATACAGACATGTAATCCGGTGGCCGGCATAGGTCTTGACCCCAAGAAGTGGGTTGAGGCCCTCAAGAAGCTTGACTTCGTCGTGGCCGTTGACCTTTTCATGACGCCCACCACTCAGCTGGCGGATTTGGTGCTGCCGTCGGCCACTTTCCTGGAAAAAGACGGCATCAGGAGCTGGTGGGTGCCCCTCCAGAGCATAAACAAGGCCATGACCGTTGAGGAATGCAAGCCCGACGTGGAAATCAATTTTGAGCTGGCCCGGAGATTCGACCCTGATTTCCGCTGGCAAAGCATTCATGAACTTTATGATGAGATTATAAAACCCTCCGGTATGACTTTCAGGGAATTACAGAAAAAAGGCTGGGCCTTTCCACCGGAAGGCCACCCCAGCGCCCCGTACCACCGGTTCGAGAAAGGGCTGCTGCGCCCGGACAGGAAACCGGGATTTCAGACCCCGTCCGGCAGGATTGAGCTGTACTCGTCGCTGCGTGAAGAATGGGGACTGGAGCCTATGGCCCACTATGAGGAGCCGCCGTTCACACCGGTCAGCCAGCCGGAAATGTACAAGAAGTATCCGCTGATACTGTCAACGGGGAGGCGGTCGCCGGTGTATTTCCATACCGAGCACCGGAACATCCCCTGGCTGCGGGAGATTGACCCCGACCCGGTGATTGAAATCCATCCCGATACAGCCAGTTCACTGGGCATCGGTGACGGGGAGTGGGTCTGGGTGGAAAACTGGCTGGACAGGTGTAAATTCAAGGCCAAGGTCACCTTGGTGGTGCCGACCTGGATGGTGATGGCCACTCACGGCTGGTGGTTTCCGGAAAAGCCGGGGGCAGAGCCTTCACTGTACGGGGTGTGGGAATCGAACGTCAATCAACTCATCCCCATGGGCTTCCAGGGCAAGGACGGTCTGGGTGCCCCGATGAAGCATCTGCTCTGCCGGGTCTATAAAGTCAATAGCAGGGAGGAGGCGGGAGATGCCTAAGAAACCTCAATACGGTCTATTGATAGATTATGAATACTGCACCGGCTGCTATGCCTGTCAGGTAGCCTGCGCCCAGGAATACCAGTGGCCAGCGGGTATGGCCGGCATACAGGTGATTGAAGTGGTGCAGAAGCTGCCCCATGACAAGGCGTATCTCACCTACCTGCCGTTTCCCACTGAGCTGTGTGTCCTGTGCGCGTCCCGCACCAGCAAGGGGCTCCAGCCTGCCTGTGTGCAGCACTGCATGGCCGCCTGTATGAAATACGGGCCAATCGAAGAGTTAGCCAAGGAAATGGGCAGGAAGCCCAGGATGGTGCTCTGGGTACCGCGGTCGTGATTGACGGGACAGCGCCAGCACCTGTTCTGGCCGGGTAGCTACTTTATAGCCCGGGCGGTGATTTCGGCGAGGTCAAGGACCTGCGCCTGTTCCATGGCATCCTTGTCTTTGAGCCCATCTTCAAACATAACCATGCAGTAAGGACAGCAGACGCAGATTGTCTGCGGGTCTTTTTCCAGCGCCTGTTCCACGCGGGCAACATTGATACGCTTGCCCAGCTTTTCTTCCATCCACATCCGGCCACCGCCAGCGCCGCAGCAAAAAGAGCGCTTTTGGCGCAGGTCCATCTCTGTCGGCTTCTGGCCGGTGACGGCGGCGATTACCTCGCGGGGTGCTTCATAGATTTGATTGTAACGCCCGAGGTAGCAGGAATCGTGGAAGACGAGCTTTCCCAGGTCGGTTACCGGCTTTAGTTTCAGTTTGCCATCTTGAATTAGCCGGTGGATGAATTCGGTGTGGTGGTAGACTTCCAGCTCAATGCCATACTGGCGGTAGTCGTTCTTAAATGTGCTGTAGCAATGGGGGCATTGCGTAATGATTTTGGTAACCCCCTTCTCGGTAAACAGTTTGATATTTTCCCGTGCCATGCGGTCGAAGACATATTCATTGCCCAGGCGCCGCAGACTATCGCCGCAGCACAGTTCATCTTTACCCAGAATACCCCAGGAAATGCCGGCCGCATTTAAGATATTGGCCACCGCCACTGTGGTGCGCCGACTTCGGGCGTCAAAGGCGCCGGCGCAGCCGACGTAGTATAAATATTCAGTCTCATCAGCCGAGAAAGGTTTCACGTCAATATCGCTCGCCCACTTGGCGCGCTCTGCCGGGGCGATGCCCCAGGGGTTGCTGCGCTGTTCCATATTTGCGAAAAGGTTCAGCAGTTCATCGGGGAATCTGGCCTGTAACTGCACCAGATTGCGCCGCATATCAATGATGTGGCGCACATGCTCGACATTTACCGGACATACCTCCATGCAGGCGCCGCAGGTGGTGCATGCCCAGATTACCTCTTCGGAGACGCTGCCTTCATGATTCCCGGCAATCAACGGCAGCGATGCTTCCTTTTTCTTCAGGAGCAGGGGGCCGTTGGTCAGCAGATTTAATTTGAGGTCTTTAATCAGCGAGCGGGGGTTAAGCGGTTTATCGGTGGCATAGGCTGGACAGACCTCCTGGCAGTGACCGGGTTCAACACAGGCGTAAAGGTCGAGGAGTTGCTTGCGGCCGAAGCCGTCTATTCTGGCAACCCCAAAAGTGGCCTCATCCTCCAGGTTGATGCGGCCGGGAATACCCCGGGGCGGTGGCGTGGAGAAGAGGTCATTCAAGAGGGCAGCGAGCATATGCAGGTATCTGGTATAGCCGATGATAATCAGCACCAGCAGGACAAATCCCCAGTGGCTCCAGAACCAGACGCTGTGCCACACTTCCAGTGAAGCACCGGCGGTGTAGAAATGGCTGAGGGCGGTGCTTATGGGTGGAGTCGGGAACGCAAGACCGGCCGGCGGGTGTCCGGCGGCAATCTGGGTGGCAATCTTGCCCAGGTGCGTTATGGGGTGGATGAGCACGGTGACCAGTATCACCATCGCCTCAAAAGTCCGGTGTCCCTCGAGGCGCGGGGGCCTGATAACATAGCGCCGGATAATACCCCACAGTGCGCCCAGCATGATGAAGGGGGCGACGATGTCCATAATCCAGGTATAGACACTGTAGACCGCATTATGCTCCATGAAATCGGAGATGCCGAATCCGGAGCCAACAATGATGAAGAAGAAGTAGTAGGTGACGAATAGGAGAAAGCCCCAGGCCATGAGTATGTGGCCCAGGCCGGCGCGGTCTTTCCGGGTCAGGTTCTTGAACTGGCACTGCTGGGCGATTAAATGACCGATGGCCGTTACCGCCCTCTGGAATAGCTGGCGATAGCTTTCCTCTCTTCTGCCCAGAGCCAGGTAGCGATAAAGCTGAAAAAGTCGATAGCCGAAGACGCCGGCGGCAATTACAGTGAGTCCCCAGAACAGGACATACCCGGCAGCACCCAGATGGCTAACTGGACTCATTCTAACTACTCATACCTTTCATTTTACTTAATGCTTTTCCACCATGAAGTCCACGCCCTTGGCGCGGAGTTCTCTGACCCTCTGCGTCAGGCACGGGACAACTTTCAGCACGTCGCCGACAATGCCGTAGGTGGCCACTTCGAAGATGGGGGCATTCTTGTCAGTATTGATAGCCACGATGACATCGGAGTCCTGCATGCCGACCAGGTGCTGAATGGCACCGCTGATGCCGCAGGCGATATACACTTTGGGACGGACCGTTTTCCCGGTCTGTCCGACCTGTCTTTCGGCGGGCATCCATCCTGCCTCGACAGCGCCCCGGGAAGAACCGACCACCCCGCCCAGTTCGTCAGCCAATTCCTGAAGCAGGGTGAAATTCTCTTTGCCGTGCATGCCGCGGCCGCCCGAGACGATGATGTCCGCAGTGGCGACATCTACCTCACCTGCCTTGCGCTCATCTATCACCTCAAGCACTTTGACCGCGATGTCCGCCTCCTGGAACGGTACGCTCTCACGTATAATTTCACCCTTGCGCGAAGGCTCTTTCTCCGGCAGGGGCATGACATGCGGTCGGACCGTGGACATCTGCGGTCGGGTGCGCTCGGTCAGGATGGTGGCCATGATATTGCCGCCGAAGGCGGGGCGGGTCTGCAGCAGATAGCCCCGTTCATCAATTGATAGCCCGGTGCAGTCGGCGGTGAGGCCGGTCTGAAGCTCGGTGGCGACTGCCCCGGCCAGGTCCCTGCCCAGTCCGGTGGCCCCCACCAGCATTATTTCGGGCTTATATTTTCTGACCAGGTGGCATATGGCCTTGTAGTACGGCTCGGTGCGGTAATGGTGAAATAAGGGGTCGTCAATGAGGTATGCTTTGCTGGCTCCATAGGCGAATGACTCGTGGCAGAGGTGCTCAACCTTTTCGCCGATGACCACAGAGCACAGTTCCTCGCCGCGTTCTCTGGCCAGGTCGGCACCGATCCCCAGCAGCTCCCAGGAAACACCGGCCGGTTCGCCGGCCGTCTGCTCCACAAACACCCATACTCCCCGGTATTTCTTGAGTCGGGCAAGTAATGCCGCTTCCTCTTCGGTTACCTCAGGAGATTCTTCTGCGGCAGGGGCCTTTTCCCGTGCCGCCATTTCGGCAAGGATTTTCTGCTCTTCCGGGGTTAAATAAATTTCAAGGGCATCAGCGGGGCAGACTTTGAGGCATTTACGGCAGCCGATGCACTTGGCAACGGTGATTATCGGCTCACCCTGGTCATTCATTTCGATGGCATCTTTGGGGCAGGAACTCTGGCAGCGGGCGCCGCAGGCGATGCATTTACCGGGGATGAGGCGGGCCACGCCGCGCGGTCTTTTCGCTTTCTTCCTGTCTTCCATATGCCTCTTTCTATCTACTTTGAACCAAAATAAAGTACGTCTTTTTCGATGAGATTTCCCAGCAGCAGGTTGGCCGCCTCTTCGGGCTTATTTAACCCGTCACCCAGAATCTCACCCTTGGACCTTTCCGGGGAGAAGATTCGGCGCACCTGCGTGGCCGAACCCTTCAGGCCGACCATATTTTCGTCCAGTTTCATTTCCTGGTTATCCCACAACATCACCGGGGCCTTTTCGGCCATTAGCCGACCGGGCACCGTTGGGTAGCGCAGCCGGTTGATTTCCCGCACCACGGCAATCAATGTCGGCATCGGTGCCTCGACCGTTTCCCGCCAGTTGCCCACCCTGCGTCTGGCGGTGACCTTCCTTGCTTTAAGGTCGATTTCTTCAATGCGGTCGACCAGCGTTAGCTGCGAGAGGCCGAGACGGGTAGCGATGCCCGGTCCCACCTGGGCGGTGTCACCGTCGATGGTCTGCCGCCCGCAGATTACGGTCACCAGCTCATCCTGCTGGTTCAATCGCTTGATTGCTTCCGCCAGCACGAAGCTTGTTGCCAGGGTATCGGCACCTCCGAAAGCACGGTCGCTTAAAAGCACCGCTTCATCTACCCCGAGTGCCAGAGCTCTGCGCAGTGTAATCTCGGTATTCGGGGGCCCCATGGAAATGACGGCGACGCGGAATCCGTATCGGTCTTTAAGGCGGAGACTCTCTTCCAGAGCGTGGGCATCAAAGGGGTTCATGATAAAGGGCACCCCTTCTCGCTTCAGAGTGCCCGTTACCGGATCGACTTCCACCTGAGTGGTATCAGGTACTTGTTTAACGCAAGCAACTACTAACATTTACTGGTCTCTTATGTGAGTAGAACCATAGTGGAATTTATAATCAATTATACGCTATTATTGATAGCTAAAGCCTCTTCCGCTCTGGTTTCACTTGCCCTCTTGGCGGCCATTCTCTCGCGTAAACTATCGCGAATAACGGTGAACAAACCCCAGAGCAAACCGGCAAAAAACAGCGCTGGTATAATGATAACGAAGGGCGCTGTTAATATTAGCATAACCAGCCATCCCCAGTCCATTTT
>CAZQWO010000006.1:14833-16194 GCA_964597015.1 uncultured Dehalococcoidaceae bacterium | reverse complement strand
CCTCTGCTACCAAATCATCAAGAGATGAGGCAAAAGCTTCCATAGTCTGGTCAACATCAGACCTCTGGTGTGCCGCCGAGAGAATGAACGTCCTGCTGCCCATGGTGGCAATACCACGATGGAGCAGATGCAGGCAGAGAACAGTTTTGACTGCGGCCATTTCCGGGTTCATGATTTTAGCCACATCCCTTGTTGGGGGTGAAAATTCATCCTGGGGCTCGAAGTCAACTGGTCCTAAATAAAAATGGACTATCGTTCGTCCGTATAAGCGACCGCTAATCTTGCGCTGCGCAAGTATCCTATTGCCTTCCTTCCGGAGGTAATCGGCCATTTCAGCGGCTTTTTCCTGTGGCTCACCATCCAGGTAAAGTTTGCAGGCGGCTACCCCGGCTGATGACAGCAGGGGATTGCCATTCCACGTTCCGGTGTGCCGCATACGTCGTTCTACCGGGGTTTTGGGATTGAAAGCCTCAAAGACATCAGCCCGACCAACAACGGCACCAATGGCCATTCCGCCACTGGCGCACTTTCCAAGTGAAGCCATGTCTGGTTTAACTCCCATTAAAGCCTGCCAGCCACCACGGTCCTCTCGAAAACCGGTGACCACCTCATCTATGAGCCACAGTGTTCCGTATTTCCCGGTGATGCCGGAAAGTGCCTGAATAAAATCCGTATCCCAGGGAATCTGCCCGGCCATGTGAGCACCACCGCCCTCAGTCATGACAAGGGCATACTCTCTGGTCGCCAATTCTGCTTCGGCCAGGTTCAGGTCATTCATCGGGATTATCTTAACATCGGGCGTGGACACGCCGGCGGAGCCTTCAGGGGCTACTTCATCGGCCCAACCATGAAAATTTTCGACGAAACGCAGTATCTTTTTCCTTCCGGTGAAGATTCTGGCTAATCTTATAGCCATTAAATTGGCTTCCTGGCCACAGGCGCAGAACTCGACTCTTTCCGCGACGGGCATCATGCTATTTATCAATTTAGCCCATTCAATTTCAAGCTGATGGCTCTCACCGAAATGTACCCCTTTGGTCACTTGTTCCTGTATTGCCTTAACCCATTGCGGGTGACTGTGCCCCAATATTAATGCACCATGTCCCATGACGTAGTCTATGTACTCATTGCCATCAACATCCCATTTTCTTACCCCTTTAGCCCGGGTAATGTAAGGACGGAAGGGGTCAAGGATGCGGGCAGCGTGTGTGGCACCATTGGCGGAAAAAAACTGCGCTGCCTGGTCGTGCCATCTCTTGGAGCCCGGATGCTTCTTTATGTACTCATCGACCAAGCTCGCTTTGGGCAGAACGGTTCGTGTCATCTTACACCTCCGTATCTATGAATCGGCATCACTCGTC
>CAZQWO010000006.1:7739-14733 GCA_964597015.1 uncultured Dehalococcoidaceae bacterium | reverse complement strand
GCGGAGGTTCAGATATTAATCTTGGGCCGACGTTTTAAGGTTTCCTTCAGGTCCAGCGGATTTACTTCTGGTCTCGGTGCTTCATACACAGTCGCCACGTTCTTCAGGCTGGAGAATTCCGCGCTTATGGGGGCAATGACTTCAGGGGATAAAGGCCGAACGGCACAGGGACGCAGCGGGGTGTTGATTTGCACTTCATCTGGCTGAAGCTTTTCCGCTATTTCCGCCATCTCTTTGGCGCAGTCCTTATTCGACGAAATAAACATCATCTGCAGTGCCAGGTTTCCTTTATATTGCTCTCTAAAGAGCTTGATAGCGCGAATAATCTCCTGCAAGCGGTACTTAACAAACGGACGGTTTATCTGGCGGAATGTCTCTTCATCGGGCGCATCTATTTTGGCTACGACCACATCAGCCAGACTGAGGTCGTGACGGACATCCTCTCCGGTCATAAGTGAGGAATTGGTCAGCACCGCCACCGGCAGCCCCAGAACAGACCTGGCCAGTGTTATTGCTTCACCAAGGTTAACGGCTAACGTAGGCTCGCCAACTCCGGAGAAAGTGATATAGTCAGCCGTTACCCTCTTTACTTGTTTCAGTTCCTCTGCCAGCCTGGACAGAGTGACAAATTCCTTCCGTTCGACCAGTGGGTGAATGGTTCTTCCCAGCTGACAGTAAGCGCAGTCAAAAGAACATGTCTTGCCTTCAGTGGACAGGAGGTCTACGCCGAGCGACCTTCCCAGGCGCCACGATGGTACCGGCCCATAGATAATGGAGTTAATGCTCATCTCTGTCTTTCCGGGCAATTGCGCTCCGTAAACGGGGTTTTATTGGCGGCGACTATGGTAAATCCAGCCCCGGGATGAAAGCCCTGCCGGGGAGGTTCCATCTCAGTTACTTCATTCGGCTTCTGAAAGAGGGTGGAGATGACCTTTTCCACAACGAAGCCAGATTGCTCCAGAAGTTTCACCACCTCCTGGTAGCTGTAGAACGTGGCGTGTTGGTAAAAACGGTGCCCCTGTTTTTTCTTCGCCAGATAATGCTGACCCCAGGGGCTATCTTGTAATACTAACCCCAGCACTATTTCCCCTCCCTCTTTCAGTATACAGCGGGATTCCCGGAGAACCGCCAGCGGCGAATTGACAAAGCACAGGGTCACAATCAGAAATACGGTGCCAAACGTCTTTGCTTCGAAGAATTTCTCTTCCCCTCTGGCTAAAAATCCAGTTATTCCCCGCTTCTTAGCTATTTCAAGCAGTTTAGTTGAAGGGTCGATGCCGGTTTCTATTCCCAGAGCCCGGGCGAAACGGCCGCTGCCCACGCCAACCTCCAGCCAGGGCCTCGGTAACAGGGGAAGTATCTCCTGGAAGGCCCTGACTTCGATATCGAAGACGAGCTTGCCCTCCTGTTCGAACCAGGCATCATATTCTGAAGCCAGGCTATCAAAAGGTAAACCGTGGTCATTTACCATGGCAGAACATCCTCACTTAACTCTGGTCGGCATTGCCTGCAGTAATGCGTCGGCAAAGTTGTTCAGGACCTCGGAATCATATCGCTCAATCTCACCTTCATCGCAGAGCCTGGCCAGTTCGGGGTCAATGGGGAATTGGGCGAGAAGGGGAGCTCCAGCTACTTCGGCCATTTCCTTTCCCCGGCTGCTGCCAAACAGCTCCATACGCTGGCCGCTGTCAGGTAAATTGATATAACTCATGTTTTCCACCACGCCAATTACCGGTTTCGCCATTTGCTTGGTCATATTGACCGCTTTCCTAACTATCATCTCGACCAAGTTCTGGGGGGTAAATACTATTATCACCCCGGTTATGGGCAGTGTTTGCATTACGGTTAGAGAAGCATCAGCCGTACCGGGGGGCAGGTCCACTATCAGGTAATCGAGCTTACCCCAGAGCACCTCTTCCCAGAACTGCGTTATGGTGCGAGCAATAAGCGGCCCGCGCCAGATAACCGCGTCGTCCTCGTTGGGCAGGAGGAGGTTGATGGACATGATTTCAATGCCGGCTCTGGAGAGCACCGGCAGAATACCGGTGTTGCTGCCCCCGGGTCGACTGTTGATGCCGAATATTTTCGGGATACTGGGGCCAGTGATATCAGCGTCCAGTATGCCCACTTCATAACCCCGGCGGGCCAGGGAAAGCCCGGTGAAGCTTGCCACCAGTGACTTCCCCACGCCGCCCTTGCCGCTCATCACCGCAATGACATGTGATATCTCATTCAGCTCGGCAGGTTTGGCGTCGGTGAAATCTATCGTAACGCTTTTAAGCTCAGCCAGACTGGTGAGAGTTTCTTTTATTTTGTTTTCAATCCAGCTCTGGGCCTCGCTGTTCAAGGCTGCCGAAGCTAAGGTGATGCTGGCCTCGCTATCAGACACGGTTATCTCACGAATCAGCTTTAAATCGTTTAGACCTCGATTTGCACCTGGAACCAGCACCCCGTTGAGGTTTTCCCTTATCTGTTCCTCAATAGTTGCCGGTTTCCGGCCACGGGCATCATTTGCGTCAGTCAAATCCATCGCCTCTCTTTCTTTAATGAAGTCGCTCCATCAGATTTTCCAGTTTGCCGTCGAGATAGCGTTGCACCGCGTCATCAATATCCTTGACATCGGTAGCAATTGGCTCGATATTACTGTTTTTAAGACTCTCATAAGCGCCCCAGCCCATGCCACCGACAAGGACAATCTGGCAGTCAGAAATAGCGCTTGCCATGTTGTCATGTCTTACCTGCGCGCCGGCATCGTAGCCATGGCGTTCCCCGGGTTTGACATCGGCCTGGTGGGCGGGAAAGGTATGGTGTCCGGCTTTATCCCTGGTCTCTTTGTTAATAACTTTGCCTTCTTCCACCGTAATCACCACGTAGAAAGGCGCCCGGCCGAAGTGCTGGCTGATGGTAATCCCGTCATCTGATATGGCTGCAATTTTCATCTTATTTACCTTCCTCCTTGAGAGTATGATTGATACGTTGCCACAGTGATTTAATCTCGTTGGTAATCTCACCCCGTGTATATTCCACTACGGGCTGCCCCTCTACTAGAGCTTCGGTGAAGACATTGTCAAAAGGAATCCTGGAGACCAGCTCTACCCCCTGACTCAGGCAGTAGCTTTCAATCTGGCCGGCATTGTCAGGATTGAGGTCGCACTTATTGAGGCACACCAGGGCCGGCACGCCGAAGTGGCGGCAAACACCAAGCACTCTGGTCAAGTCATGCATCCCTGATAACGTTGGCTCGGTAACCAGGAGGGCCAGGTTGGCCCCGGTCAGAGAAGAAATAACCGGACAGCCAATGCCCGGTGGCCCGTCGCTGATGATAAAGTCTATTTTACGTTGCTCGGCAATTTGCCTGGCTTTTTGCCTGACCAGGGCCACCAGTTTTCCGGAGTTCTCCTGAGCGATTCCCAGGCGGGCATGGACCAAAGTCCCGTATTTGCTATCGGAAACAAACCAGTGCCCGGACAAGCATTCTTTCATGGTTATAGCTTCTGTGGGGCATACCTGGCGACAGAAGCCACAGCCTTCGCAGGCGATTGGGTCCGCCTTGAAGTCATGAATGGCCTCAAAACGGCAGACATCCTGGCATAGCTCACAGTGGTTGCACTTCTCTTCATCAATCACGGCGGTCATTCCGCTCCAGAATTCGTGGTCTTCTTTAACCGAAGGATTCAGCAGTAGATGAAGGTCAGCCGCATCTACATCACAATCGGCCAGCACCTTGCTCTGGGCCAGAGCGGCAAAGGAACCGACCAGGCTTGTCTTTCCCGTACCGCCTTTACCGCTTAATATCACGACTTCTTTCACTCACCATCTCCTCTATCTGGTCGAAGAGTCGGGCGAAGCTCTCCCGCCATTGTGGCATGCCACTGACCAGAGTGATTCCCTTGGAATATAGACGGGCAATCTCGGTATCCAGGGGAATCGTAAGCATGACCGGTATCTTCTCTTTCCGGCAATATTCAGTAATTAGACCGTCGCTGGTTCCGGCCCGATTGAGCACCACCCCGCAGGGTATATCCAGCTTTCTAACCGTCTCCACGGCCAGAGCCAGGTCATTCAGTCCAAATGGGGTTGGCTCGGTAACCAGCAGGCAGACATCACTGCCTTTCACCGATTCGACTACCGGGCAGGATGTCCCCGGGGACACGTCAATGATAACGGTGCCCTTATTGTTCGTCAGTGATTTGACTTTCCTTATGATGGGTGGCGCCATTGCCTCGCCGACAGCCAGTTTACCATGGGCAAAAGCTACGCCATCGGTATAGCCGGTCTCAACAATACCTATTATTTTGGCTTCTTCCGTGATAGCCTTTTCCGGGCAAAGATAGCTGCAGGCACCGCAGCCATGACAAAGCTCCGGAAAAGTCAGGACAAGCTTGCCAACGACAGCAATAGCGTTATAGGCGCAGACCTCGGCGCACTTGCCGCAATAAGTGCATTTATCTTCAGCTATCTTTGGCACCGGCGTAGAGACAGCTTCACTATGGGTGATGACCGGTTTCATGAATATATGGGCATTGGGTTCCTCAACATCGCAATCAATAAGCTGTATCTCGCCCCTGTCCTTCAGGGCAAAGGCAAGGCTGGTCGCTACCAGGGTCTTACCGGTGCCACCTTTACCGCTGGCGACAGAAATTATCACCCTATTCTCTCACCATTTTTGCGCCGCACTTGGGGCAGCTTAAGTTGTAGCAGGGAGTACCAGCTTGATGCGGGACTTTGGCCCCGCAACCGGGGCAAACGCAATCCCCACCGGGTCCGGCACCAGGGCGATTGCCTTCCATTCTGCCTCCACCGGTGCCGCCTCTACCGATACCTCTTCCTGTGCCGGAACGCCCCCCTCCGGGTGGTCCGGTTCCGTCTCCTCTTGGCATATCTACACCTCCTCTAAAGATTCGGCCGCGTTTTACTGTTCTTTTTCCAGTTCCTCGATGCGCTGCTGCATCTCCGATAACTGCTGCGCCAGCGTCTGCGACTGGGTCTTCAGCGTATCCAGTTCCTGGGCTGGGCTGGCCGGGGGAGACATGCCGCCTCCCATGCCCATACCCATGCCGCCTCCCATGCCCATACCTCTGCCCATGCCACGGCCCATTCCCATGCCTCTGCCCATACCACGGCCCATGCCCATACCCATGCCCATACCCCCGCTCATACCCCCGCTCGTATCGGTCCCAGAGCCGGAACCAAAGTGGGCCGCCACGTTGGGCTGAGAGCTTTGCTGGAACTTACCATCTTTGTATTGCTGGACGGCATCCTTCACGATGCCGGAGACCCCGGTTATCACCTGAATTCCGGCCGCCGACAGCACGTTATAAGCGTTGGGGCCGCAGTTGCCGGTTAACACTGCCTGCACTCCCTTGCTGGCGACCATCTGGGCGGCGGAAATTCCCGCCCCGCCGGCGGCCGTGCCGCTGGCGTTTTCTATGGCTTCAAACTGCATTGTTTCCGTATCGGCGAATATAAAATGCTGGCAGCGACCGAAACGGGGGTCGACCTCAGCATCCATGGTTGGACCCGTAGCCGAAATAGCAATTCTCATAATTTACTCCTTCTAGCTGCTTGAGCAGCGCTTAACTTTCACTTCCCAGCTGTTGAATTCTGGCCTCTATTTGCTCCAGATGCCCTCTCAGGGCTTGAGCCTGGTTCTTCAGGGAGTCAAACTCCTGCTCACGGGTCATCCGGGGAGCAAAGGGCGCGGCTCCAGGCGCAGTTGCCGGCATTCCATAAGCTGAATAGGACATTCCTGCCCTGCCATAATATGGGTAACCATATCCCACTCTTGGAGGAATTCCATAGCCAGCAAAAGCCGCTCCTACTCCCCGGGGACTACAGAATCCTCTACCTCCGCCTGTCATTGGCCCCATTCCTCTAGGGCCTGTTCCGTCAAATCCTGGCATAATTACCTCGTTTATTAGATTGTCTCTTACTTTTCATTCTCCAGGTCGCGTATCCTGGCCTCTGCTTGCTCCAGCTGCTCCTTTATTGCCTCAGCCTGGTTCCTCAGGAAATCAAGCTCCTGTTCCTTGGTCACCTGAGGGTTGACGCCGGGCTGCTGGTATGGCCACGCTGCCGGCGCCCCGGCGGCGGCACCGAGGAAGTAGCCGCACCTCGGCAGGCCTCCTCTCCCGATACCGACATAGGGCCAGGGAGGGGAACTGCCGCGGAAGCCGAACCCCATGCCGCCTCTGGAACCAAATCCTCGCCCAAAGCCGTAAGACATATCTCTCACCTCCTTTTTAAAATTTCAACAATCTTATAGCTATCACCATCGATAAGGCCTGTTGGCCGCGTAGGGAGATGGCATTGTCATCGAATAAGAACCCGGGCCGTAAGCCCACCATCTCCGGGGCAGCCAGGGATAAAATCGGCAGAAAGGATAGGCATTGCCTCTGCCCCTGCCCCGATGCCCGCGGCCAGGCCAGCTTCTTCCTCTCATCTTATCACCCCCTTCTCCTGGTCTGGATAATACTGGCGTTAAATCAATTATGGCATTCACCGGGCATGTTTCAGCACAGATGCCGCATTGCTGGCATAATCTCTGGTTTATCACGGCAGTGTCGTTCTGAATGCTTATTGCCTGCTGAGGGCAGGCATCAGCACAGGCCCCGCATCCGATGCATTTTTTGCTGTCAATATTGAACATTCTTTACCTCATCATGGTTAACAGGCGGATTCCTTTAAGCTGTTTGAAGGTCGCCCCCTGGCTGACGCATCGTAATACCATCTCAGGGTCAATAACTTTAGTGCCGGAGACGGCGTTAACACCATAATCGAATAAGACTGCTGATAGTGGAGTGGTCCCTCCCAGAACGATAACGTAAGCTTCTGGTGCGCATAGCTCAAGTAAGTGTTCAATAGTATGATTGGTAAAGGCGGTACCGGTAATACCGACGACCTCAGCCATGGGAACCAGTTTCTCCGCCTGCTCCTCTGGGAAATCCCCGGCCTGAGGCTGGCGTTCAATCACCGAGAGTTCTTTGACTACATT
>CAZQWO010000006.1:0-7729 GCA_964597015.1 uncultured Dehalococcoidaceae bacterium | reverse complement strand
CCCATAGTTTCTTCGCCACGCGGCGCAGCTCGGGAACAAAGGGGAAGTGCCCGATAAGAGCCACTTTTTTGTCCTTCCCCCTGGCGGCAAGAGGTCACCGGCGTTAAGTTCAGTGCAGCGCTGCTCATCCACCTCGATAAGGGAGTTGATGGTAGCCATGCCGATGGCCGCTTCCAGGGGGCTTGGTGAAAGAGCCAGGCGAGCAAGCGATAGCGTATCCCTGCTCAGCAGGAGTCCAGCCTCCTCAATCGGGGTCCGACTGTGGTGGGGACCCGGGTCGTGGGGTGTTGATGCCAGGCCGCAGCCACGAGTGAGCACCGCTGTCTGAAAAGCTCCCTGGTGGATGTCCCTCACCGGTGCGTCATGGTTTAACGTAGAAAGCAAATCATCGATAATTTTCATCTGGCTGACTCCAGCGTCTTCCTCGCCGCTGCCCGCTCCACCCGTCTATCGCGGGTCTCGTCGGTATAATCTGCGGCGCCATCTCAAAGTTACCGCCCTCGATTCTTATCGCTTTGCCGTTTAGCAGCGCATCAGCTACTTTTTTCCGTCCTGCCGCCAGTACTCTTTGAAAAGTGGGGCGGGATATGTTCATCTTCTCAGCCCCGTCTTCTTGTTCAAGAGCTTCTAAATCTTTCAAGCGTATCGCTTCAGCCTCTTCCATGGTGAGACGAACTTCATCCAGAACCCGCATCGGTATGCCGGCAGGCTTGAAGTACGTCGCTCCCGGTATGAATGATACTCGTCGCCACTTTACTGGTCTCGGCATAATAAATAATCTCTAGTAATTTATTATGGGCATATGCCCATAACTATAATAACGGTTGCCTGTATAGTTGTCAAGGCTTCACTGGGAGTAAAAATATATGTTAGACTGGAGATTGTTCAGCAACTAAAAAGGCGACCTGATGGTCGCCTTCTGATTTTCATCGACCCCGGCGGGGCTTGACCTCTAAACTTCATTACTTTAGAAAACTCTTCCCAATTGAGCCTGAAAAAGGGTTCAAATTCAGGCTGTGGTTTGACGGCCACCACCTCCTTATCCTTTACCCAAACCTCTTGGAATAGGCACCGAGCTAGCTTGTTTCGCTGCTCATTACTCGCTTTGTCCCAAGCTATGGTTATATTGGCAAGAAACTCGGCCAATCCCTTTAATGGCTCAGCAGTAGTTTTAAATGGGGTTAACTTAGTTAGTTGACCTTCTATTTGATCCTTTTCCCTACGGTATTCTTCTTTACTAAACCCCACTTATAAAGTTCTTTCAATCGCTGTAAGGTGGCCTGGAGTTGTTTTGACTCCTTTTTAGCGTTGTAGCTTGCCTGTAGCTTCTTGTGGGTGTCTAGTATTTTTTGCTGGTAATCTTCCGGTATATAGAACGTTTCGAGATAAGCCCTGAGTTGCTGTTCATACAACTCCAAAGATGCCGATTTCTGGGGACAATCCCATCCCTTTGCACGGTTGTAGCATCCCATCCGTGGTTTGCCGTTCTTTACACAGGAAATATGGATTCTCCCTTCATGTCCCTTTTCCCTACAATACCAACAGAAAGCAATACCCGTTAATGAGTGTATGTTTTTGGTTTGCACCGTATGCCGATGGGTTGATGTCCTATTCTTTTGCCTCGTCCTCTGTGCTTCCTCAAACGATCCCGGATTGATAAGCGACTCGTGCTTGGCTTTTAACCAACTCCTATTTCCATCCTTGATATGCCCAATATATTCATGGAACGCTTCCCAGTGTCTGTCTTCAACAAGCTTTTGAAAGGCTCTCCTCTGTAGCTTCCACATTCCCCTATTTTCATTTTCTGGAGCGTTCTTCAGTAAAGGTCACAGCGGGTAGCATACCGGGAGAGAAGATTACGTATTCGTGGGCTGATTACCCTAGTATCGCCCGTAATACAGAGCCAGTACACTACATCTCCAGTTCTGTTTTCTTTGAGTATGGCAGTCGAATCTGGAGCATACGTATGAGGTCAGATATAAGTGAGGCAGAGGCTGATACAGCTATTTTTGAGCATGTATTGCAGACCTTTAGGATTCTTGACTAGCTTAATCTATCCCTATGGCAGCACCAGGCCATCTTCCGGGGCATTACCTGCCCAGAAATCCACCGGGCAGAGGCTGAGTGATCCAGATTTAAGGTAACAGTAATGAGATTCATCGCTTGACTATGTCTTCTTTTTGGCTACACAATAGTCTGTTTTGTTATTCCGTTACACATTCTGACGGAAGGTTAAATATTGTATCTCCGCTTTTATTTCCTAGTATTGACAATGATGTATATCAGAGTATAATAAGGCTGGTTTAGCCTAGATAATAACCAATGTCGTTCACTTCTGTTCAAGAGCAATGGTCACTATAAAGGATAGTACCGGCACAATTATTTCATAAGTTGTCGGTGTTATTTGTTTTTCTTTAACCTTTAAACAAGGGGGTGATTACTTTTAGTAACAATGGTTAGTAGAACAAAGATACTTTAGGGAGGTAAAAGGTGAAAAAGAAAGTATTTGTGATTCCGCTGGTATTGCTTCTGGTCTTTGTAATAGCGACTAGTTGTGCAGCACCGGCTCCAGCACCGGCTCCAGCACCGGCACCAGCCCCGGCACCAGCACCGGCACCAGCCCCGGCTCCAACACAGCCAGCCAAGGCGATTGAGTGGCGGATGCAGTCCTGGGCAGCGGCCGGTGACCGCAGCTACCTGCAGGCAGAGCGCTATGCCAATACGATTACCGAACTCAGCAACGGGCGCCTTAAGGTAGAGGCTTTCCCCGCCGGCGCTATTATCCCGGTACGCAAAGAAGCCGAGGGACTGATTAAAGGTTCTGTAGAAATCGCCTACCTGCCTGATGGCTGGTGGGACGCTTTCTATATGGCATCATACATGTTCTCGCAGTATGTGGGTGGGCCAACCGGCGTTCAGCTGATGTTCTGGGACCTGTATGGTGGCGGTCGTGAGCTTTCCCAGAAAATGGTCAAGGATCTACCGGTGGTCTTTGTCGGGCCACTTACCGTTCACCCTGCTGAGGTATGGTGCCATTCCAAGAAACCGCTGAATACAATAGCAGATATTAAAGGCCTGAAGATCCGCGTCGGTGCTTCCTCGCTGGCCGAGATTTACACGGTTTTGGGGGCAGCACCGGTTGTCCTCTCCGGCGCCGAGGTCTATGAATCAGCTCAGCGAGGTGTCATTGACGCCTTTGAATATGTCACGCCATCGGTGAACTGGGGCATGGGCTTCAATGAAGTAACCGACTATGTCTACCTGTCGCCGGTACGGGCACCGGCTGACCGCCAGTCGGTCTGGGTCACCAACGATGCTTGGAACCAACTCACCCCGGATCTGCAAGACCTGGTTATTGGCACGGCGGAAAGACTGGTGCCGCGGTTCTTTGCCGAGACCATCGTCCTTGATGCCGAGGCGCTGGATAAGTTCACCGATTACGGCAACCAGGTACTGCAAGTCCCCAAGGAGATAGACGAAGAGCTGATGAAAGTGGCCGCGAAATGGTTGGATGAGAAGTCGGCCGCAGACCCGTTTTTTGCCGAAGTGCTGGAATCACAGCGCGCATTCAAGGCACTTTGCGAGCTACAGAATATCCAGTAGTCGGTAATGTCACACTTGTCCCGTTGTGGAAAAATCCCGCCCCACTGGTTCCGGTGGGGCGGGTAATCCACTGGGAAGCAGGTAGCATTGCATTATGAAGACCTTAGTCAGGATTATCGATACTGTCAGCGAATATACCGGCCAGGGTGCCCTCTGGCTCTCCGTTGCACTGGTGCTGGTGCTCACCTATGAGACCACCTCACGCTATGTCTTCAATGCACCTACCCAGTGGGTTTATGAAACGTCCTATATGATTGGGGCCAGCATGGTGGTGCTTGGCTGGTCTTACACACACAAACACCACGGACATATCCGGGTTGACGTTTTCTATACGCGTTTTTCCCTCAGAGGGCAGGCGATTATTGACGTTGTTATTTCCTTCTTGTTCCTCTTGCCGCTCCTGTGCGTGCTCATCTACGGTTCCTATTCCAGCATGCAATTCGCCTGGGGGATCAACGAAAGGCTGCCCGAGAGCAGTTTCAGGCCTCCCGCAGGACCGATCAAGACGGTCATTTTAATCGGTATCTGTCTTTTTGCCCTCCAGTGCGTTGCCGAATTCATCCGCAACCTGTACTTCCTGACAAGGAAGAAGGCCATATGATTGATATTAGCCCGGAACTGACCACCATCCTCATGATGGGGTTAATTTTGCTGGGTGTCCTGACTGGCTTCCCTCTGGCAGTACCCATCGGCGGGGTGGCGGTCATCTTTGGCTTTCTGCTTTTCGGCACCGGTTCCATTGAGATAATTTCCGGTCGTGTCTATTCGCTGGTGACCAATTACACCTTGCTTGCCGTCCCTGCTTTCATCTTCATGGGCGGAATGCTGGAACACTCCGGCATTGCCGAAAAAATGTATGACGCCTTATACCTGTGGCTGGGTGGGTCCCGGGGTGGACTCGCCATCATTACCGTTTTGATAGGCACCATCATGGCAGCGTGTGTCGGCGTCATTGCCGCTTCCATCACCATGCTGGCGATGGTGGCGCTGCCCGCCATGCTCAGGCGCGGCTACGATAAGAGTCTGGCCTGCGGTGCCGTGGTCGCCGGCGGCTGTCTCGGCATTCTCATTCCACCAAGCATCATGCTGGTCATCTACGGCCCCATGGCCTGGATTTCCGTGGGCAAGCTGTTTATGGCTGCCTTTTTCCCGGGGTTCACCCTTTCTGCACTATACTGTACGTACATCGCCATCCGGGCCTATTTACAGCCGCAGATAGCACCGTCGATACCGCCAGAAGAGAGAAATGTTCCCTTCCTGAAAAAGACGGTCGTGCTCATCACCTCAATGGCACCCACCGCCATCCTGATTATGGCAGTGCTGGGGGTAATCTTCTTGGGCATTGCTGCCCCCACTGAAGCAAGTGCTACCGGCGCCTTTGTGGCCACCTTGCTGGCCATAGTTTACCGCCGCTTCAGCTTCAAAGTGTTGAAAGAAACGGCTCTGGGCACTCTGAAACTTACCAGCATGATATTGCTCATCGGCAGCTGTGCTTTTGCCTTCGTTGGCGTGTTCCTCAGCGCAGGTTGCGGGAACGTGGTAGAGGAGTTAATTCTGGCTACCCCGGGGGGACGGTGGGGCGCTTTCGCCGCGGTTATGTTCATCGTCTTCTTACTGGGCTTTTTCATCGACTGGATAGGCATTCTATTCATTATTGTGCCTATCATATCGCCGCTGGCTCCCGCGCTGGGCTTTGACCCGCTGTGGTTTGCCATGATGATATGTGTCAATCTCCAGATGTCTTTTATGACCCCGCCCTTTGCTCCCGGCATTTTTTTCCTGCGCGGTACTGTCAGTAAGGAACTCGGCGTGAGCATGGCAGACATCATCCGGGGTGTGATACCTTTCATCATCCTGGTCATGATTGGCCTTTGTTTGATGGCTGTCTTCCCGCAGATAATCCTCTGGCTGCCGGGTCAAATGATAAAGTGAGACAAACAGGCTCTTGAGCATTATCGCCCTGGGAAAATAGATGACACGCGCGCACCTGTTTCTAAAGAGCAGCATTTGAGCATACAGACGATTTTAAGGGAGAGGGAGAAAACATGGGTAAGCGATTAAAGGAAAAGGTAGCCATAGTGACAGGAGCGGGCTCAATCGGACCCGGAATCGGCAATGGCAAGGCCACGGCAATCTTGTTTGCCCGAGAAGGTGCCCACGTAATGCTTGCGGATAACAATCTGGAAGCGGCCGAGGAAACCAAGCGTATCATCGACGAAGAGGGTGGAGATTGCTTTTGCCTTCAGGCCGATGTCACCAGGTCTGCAGATTGCCGGGATATGGTGGAGAGGTGCATCGAAAAGTATAACCGGATTGATATCCTGCACAACAATGTAGGCATAGGCGGGTATGGCGGGCCGGTTGAGATGAGCGAGGAAGAATGGGACCGCATCATGACGGTTAACCTGAAGAGCATGTTCCTGACCTGTAAATATGTCCTTCCCCATATGGAAAAACAAGGATACGGCTCTATTATTAACATCTCATCAATTAATGCCCTGGCCGTTACCGCCCCGGCCGTGGCTTATTCGACATCCAAGGTCGGTGTCATTGCCTTCACACGGGAAGTAGCTTATCAATACGCTAAGAAGGGGATACGCGTCAATGCCATACTACCGGGTCTTATGAAGACGCCAATTGTTGAGGCGTACGGCAAAAAGGCCTATGGGGATGATATAGACAAGATGTGGAAAATGCGCGATGACATGTCGCCTACCGGAAAACAGGGTGAACCCTGGGACATAGCACAGGCTGCCTTATTCCTGGCTTCGGATGATGCCAAATACATTAGCGGGACCTATCTGATCGTTGACGGTGGCATCACGGGAACTATGCTGGGTACGGTAAAACCAGAATAGAAATGACACAAGCCAGGTGGTTTGCTTTAGCCGGTCATCCACGCGTGTAAATATTCGGTCATGGGCTGGTCAACTATATTTCGACTTCACAATCTAAGTGATACCCAGGGGAGCAAGCGTGGTGATGGGAACATCGATGACCACGGGGACAGGTGCGGAAAAGCCCTGCTGTATTGCTCTCTTTAGTTCCTCCGTGTTATGTGCTTGCAGCCCCTGCGCGCCACACGCCTCTGCGAGCTTGTCATAGCGGATGGCGCCGAGCCTCGTGGCAATAATGCCTTCATCGCCATAACGATTATGTTGTACGCTCGCGGCGATGCCCCAGGTTTTATCATTGGCGACAACCGCCACAAAAGGCAGCTTTTGCCTCACCGCCGATTCGAGTTCCGTCGTGGTAAAACCGAAGGAGCCGTCACCTGAAATAAGCAATACCGGCCTATCCGGATAGGCGAGTCTCGCGGCCATTGCCCCGGGTAATCCCCAGCCAACGACGCCACTTGCCCCGCACGTCAGCCAGCTTGCCGGATAGCGGTCGGTGGCGAGCAGCATATGAGCCCACTGACCTATGTTGCCGCCATCGATAAGGAGGATAACCTCCTCATTCAATAAAGACTGAACAGCTTTCACTATGTGCCATCCACTCATCATTGATTGTGTCGTGTCTTTCCACCGAGACTGAAACGATACAGACCGTTCTTGGGCTTCTTTCAACCATTTGGCGTGTTTGGCTATACCTCTATCAGATGCCGCTTTGGCGAGAAGGTCGAACACTGAAGACAGGTTACCGGCAATACCCAAGGTCGGTTCCACTCCTTGGTTTAACTCGCAAACATCACTGTCAATGCGAATGACTTTGGCCCTCTCGCTGACCTTTGGCGGTCTTAAGTATCCGATTCTATAATCTACCCTGGCACCGGCCAGTATAATAAGGTCAGCATCTTCAAGAAGCCTGGGTTCACCGCTGGCAGCACCTATCACTCCCAGGAAATTTGGGTGCGGCTTATCAATTACACCCCTGTCCCAGATAGGAGTTACGATTGGAATCATGGCATTCTCGCTGAACTTAACCAGAGAGTGCTGTCCTTTTCCATAGAAAACGCCACTTCCTGCGATAATTAATGGCTTATGTGAGTGCTCAACCATGGCCACTATTTTCTCCAAACAATCCGGTTGTAAGAGCCCGGCGCAGGAGTTTATTGTTTCTGCAATATGGTTTGGAGTGGTTAGTTCTTCGATTTTCGCCTCCAGCACATCAAGCGGAATGGTAA
>CAZQWO010000005.1:0-28446 GCA_964597015.1 uncultured Dehalococcoidaceae bacterium | reverse complement strand
AGAATAACAGCAGCTTGAGGTTCAGCAGCTTTTTCATATTGGCTCCCTCCATATTACCTGTTTTGCTTAATTATAAACTACTTATGGTTGTGTTGATACGAGGCCAGATAAGAGGGACGTCTGGGAACAGATTGAAGGTCTACCAGCGTAAACAGGCGGTAACTCCTTACTGCTGTGCCTGCTGTACATACGCCTGAACGTACTGCTGTACGTACTGCTGGAATGATACCTGGACAGCCGCAATCGCCGCCTCGGTGGTGGTCTGCAGGTTGGCAACAGTTAACGTGTTCTTCGTAATGTCCGTGTTCATGCTGTTTATTAATTCCCTGTTCTGGTTGGCCAGGTCGGCCACCTGCTCCAGCAATGCCCGGTTTTCTTTAACCTCCTGGGCCATGCTGGTAAACTGCGGGTCCATTGAGGCACACCCACTGATTACCATCATCGCCAGGGCTATGGTGATGACGATGTTCCAGATTAATAATGCCTTGTTCATAATTCACCTCCACCTGAAATATAAATCATTATGTAAACTTCTACCCCAGCAGTTTATCGGCCATATCCCTGGCAAAGGCGAGCGAGGTGGTGAACGCCGGCGATATCGGATTCAATATGTGCAGGGAATCAGCCTCGTTCAGCACGATGAAGTCCATCACCAGCTGCTTGCTGGGCCAGTGAACTAACTGAGGGCGCATGCCGACGTGGCTCGACTCGGTAATATCCTGTGGTCTCAGTTCCGGCAGTAACTTTCTGGCATCTTTATACACGAATCTCTTGAGATATTTCCTGGGCTCGGTCAGGGCGTTGAGACGGAAGGCAGGGTCCGTGAACAGCAATACAGCGTCGCGATACAGGATGGAAAGCGATTCCCGGTCAAAGCCGCTCAAAATACCGTAATTCTCCCGCCCGAACGCGGGCATGGCCGTCGGCCCGACCAGTATCTCGCCGTCGGCGCTTCTGGTGAAATGGACGCCGAGAAAGGGAGTCCGCAGATCGGGAACGGGATAAATGTTGCTGCGGACCAGGAATGAGCGGTCGTGTGCGACCTGTTTGTATGTCCCCTTGAAAGGCAGCAGTCTGTATTCTTTTGCCAGCCCGAACTGGTGGGCGATACGGTCGGCATAGGCGCCGGCGGCGTTGATTAACTTTTCAAACTTGATAACCCCCCGCGAGGTCTCTGCCCGCTTATCCCCACCCCGGTTGTGAAAGGTCGTATCGTAGTGAATGGTAACCTTCCCTGATGCCACCAGCTCCGCTTCCAGTGCCTGCAGCACCTCCACCGGCTTGATTACGGCGGTGTCCGGCGAATGGACTGCTTCATCGCTGTCGGCGGCATAAGGCTCAAGTTCATGCAGTTTCTTATTATCGATAATATAAGCGCGGGCGCCGCATAAATCGGCACGGCGCTTCAGTTCATATAACGCTTCGAGCTGAGAAGGGCCGGTGGCCAGGATAACCTTGCCGGTCTCGTGCAGGGTAAGCTTCTTTTGCCGGCAGAACTCCTTCATCAGGCGATTGCCGTCCACGCAGTACCTGGCCTTCAGCGTATCGGGCGTGTAATACATCCCGGCGTGAAGCACGCCGCTGTTGCGCCCGCTGGCATGGAGGCCGAGGGCGGCCTCCTTTTCCAGAATTACGATATCCCCTACTCCCCGCTGGATTAGCTCGCGGGCAATGGTCAGGCCGGTAATGCCCGCCCCCACAATCAAAAACTGACACTCATTCTGCTTCATATATGGTAATCTCCCCCTCCGTATTATATAGATGCTGGCTCCGTCTGTGTAGGTTCAATTTGAAAACGTTTCAGGTAATGATGACTGCTTCAGGCATAATGAGCTGACGTATCTTATTATGGCATTTCTGGTGGGCTCGGCAGGATTCGAACCTGCGACCGAGCGGTTATGAGCCGCCAGCTCTGCCACTGAGCTACGAGCCCGAGGCAAATTTTTTTATCCGAGTCAGGTTTATTTTAAGTCGCTCGCTCGATAACTGTCAAGGCAAACTCCTCGCTGGGAATATCGGCCAATCAACCTTGACCGGAGGCGAATCTTCATAGTAATCTAAAGGAAAGTATCAAAGGGATGCTACTGAGTTGCTGAAATCACTGCGTACCGCGGTTATCCTGGTCGGTGGTGAGGGTACAAGACTGCGACCACTCACCAATGGTATCCCCAAGCCGATGCTGCCGGTGCTGAATCATCCGTTCCTGGAGCACACCATACACTACCTCGCGAAGTACGGCATCACAGAGATAATACTGGCCTTAAGCTATCTGCCGGAGGCCATTAAAGACTATTTCGGTGATGGCCGACCATTTGGTGTGCGATTGCACTACACTATAGAGGACAGCCCGCTGGGCACTGCCGGGGCGGTAAAAAATGCCGAGCAATACCTGGATAGCACTTTCGCCGTCCTCAATGGTGATATTTTTACCGACCTTGATATGGCGGCCATGTTTGCCTTCCATCGGAAGAAAAAGGCGAGCTCCACAATTGCGCTCACCTGGGTGGATAACCCCTGTGCCTTTGGCGTCGTGGAAACGGATAGGAATGGCAAAATACAGCGGTTCGTGGAAAAGCCCGAACCTGATAGGGTGACCACCAACTGGATTAATGCCGGTGTCTATCTTCTTGAACCGGAAGTCCTCGAGCAGGTGCCCCCGAATACACATTATATGTTTGAAAGAGGGCTTTTCCCTCATCTTGTCGAGCTCGGTGAAAACATGTGCGGTTACCAGTTTCGCGGTCAGTGGCTTGATATGGGAACGGTGGAGAAGTATCTGTGCCTTAACTGCGACCTCCTGCTATCGGATGATAGGCCGGCTTTCATTGGCACGCCGGGCGAAGGCGGACTCTATGGCGCAGAAGATGCGGTGATTGACCCTTCGGCACGGATAAACGGACCGGCAGTCGTTGCCAGCCGGAGCCGCATAGGCCAGCGGGTGCGCTTGAAAGGCCCCGTGGTTATCGGCACGGACTGCACTATTGGCGACGGTTCGGTTTTGGAAGAGGCGGTGCTCTGGAACGGGGTAACGATTGGAGAAGGTGCCGTGCTCAGGAGGTGTGTCATAGGCAATGACAATGAAGTTCAGCCTGGGGAACGGGTAATTGACCGTGTGGTCCCTCCCCGCTGCACAGATTCAACTCAGGAAAGGAGTCAGCAATGAAGTTAGATGGTAAGGTCGTCTTGATAACAGGTGGAAGTCGGGGTATAGGACGGGCGGTTGCCCTGGCGTTTGCCAGCGAGGGAGCCAGGGTCGCTGTTGTCAGCAGAAACAAAGACCGTTGCGCAGAGGTGGCAACCCAGATTTCCAAAAGCGGTGGCTCTGCGCTCGGCATCCAGGCAGATGTGGCCAGCGAAGCCGATGTGGCCAGAATGGTTGAGCAGGTAAAGGCGAAGTGGCAACGCGTTGATATTCTGGTAAACGTTGCGGCGGTAAACCTGCCATATAGAGCGGTAACCGACCTGAGCCTGGAGGAGTGGAACTGGATAATCGGGGTCAACTTAACCGGCACTTTTCTTTGCTGCCGCGCGGTGTTGCCACTTATGATAGAACAACGTTCCGGCAAAATAATCAACTTTTCATCGCTCGGGGGGCGGGTTGGGGCGGCTGGCAGGACTCCCTACCGGTCTTCTAAAGCCGCGATTATCAATTTCACCGAATGCCTCGCTGCTGAGGTAAAAGAGTTCAACATTGACGTCAACACTATCTGCCCCGGGGCGGTGGCCACGGATATGCTCCGCGAAATCACACTGGGCAAGATGCCGGCACATGCTATGCCTCCAGAAGATGTGGCTGCGGTAGCGGTATTCCTTGCCTCCGATGAGAGCCGGGCCATAACCGGCACCGCTATTGACGTTCTGGGGCCCGGCAACCCCCTGTTCGGCAAAGCAACCGCATTTCCACGGTAGAAATAGGCGCATGCCGGTGAGTGAACCTCAGTTGATTGCCCCCTGCGGCATGAACTGCGCCGTATGCAGCGGCGACTTTCAAATTATTGGAATAGGTCAATCGTTCGGGTTAGTTATTCTGCCTCCTGTATCAGCTGTATGGCAAAATCACCAACCTGACGGGTGTCAAAATGAGCAGACATACTGCCGAAGGCAGCTGGGGCTTTTCCTTTGACTATAATTGAGACGTCTTTATCTTCTAGCTTGGTAGCCTCCTCATCGAGGTTATCAACAGCGAAGGCAATGTGCTGAACACCCTCGCCTTTGCGGTCTAAAAACTCTTTATAGTCTGATGATTCTCCTTCTAGAGGCTGAATAAACTCAATCGGTACCGTGCCAATCTCAACGAACTTGGCTCTGATTTTAGGCTTTGCTTCTGGAAATACGACCTCGCGCCCGACGGTGGCTATACCCAAAGACTGATAATAGGCAACAGCCTTATCAATATCCCTAACTATTACCGCTATGTGATGTAGCTTCCAGTTTTTCCCCATACTTCTCCTTTCTCTTCAGCTATTACTGTGAACTCGGATTGACACTGGTGAAACCTCCAGCTAAACTAGGCAGGTGGTCTCTGGAAAAAACCCGCCGCATCAAGCGGGCTCCGAAGCTGATGGAGCGGGAGACGGGACTCGAACCCGCGACAACCTGCTTGGAAGGCAGGGACTCTGCCAGCTGAGTTACTCCCGCATTTCGGTCTGATTATACTATAATCGGCGAGCAAGCGTCTATAAGGAGGATGAGATGAAAATTACCGATGTAACTCTGACCATGGTCGCATGGAACATACCGAAAGGCAGCTACCCCGGGCAGCCGGTGTCTTTCGGTGGCGATAAGGAGCTTGCCGTCGTAACCGTCAGCACCGACGAGGGAGTAGAAGGCTATTCTTTCCTGGGTTCGGCGATGACCGGTGCCGTTGATTTCGCCGGGCCATTGCTCACCTTCCTGAAGCCGGTTCTCATCGGTCAAAACCCTCTGGATATTGGCCGCCTCTGGCACGCATTATGGCGCTGCAATCGGTTTGCCTCTCTCGCTGCCATCGGTGCTCTTGATGTTGCCCTCTGGGACATAGCCGGCAAGGTGGCCAACCTGCCGGTACATCGTCTGCTCGGCACCTGCCGCGAGAGCGTACCGGCATATGCCAGCTCCGCCTTTCTACCCGATGCCCGGGATTATGCTGAGGAGGCGAAGTACTATAAATCGCAGGGATGGAAGGCTTACAAGATTCATCCGCACGCCAAGCCCGATGAGGATATTGAAATCAGCCGGGCCGTCCGCAAAGCCGTTGGGGACGATATGGTGCTCATGCTTGATTCCTGCTGGGCATACGGGTATGAGGATGCGGTACGCGTGGGGCGTGCCATCGAGGAGTTGGACTTCTACTGGTATGAGGACCCGCTGCCCGAGGATGACATTTATAACCTCGTCAAGCTCAGACAGAAACTGGATATCCCCATTCTCGCCACGGAATACACCCCTGGCGGACTCTACGGGCTGGCGCAGTTCATCCTTCAGGGGGCAACCGATATGCTGCGCGGCGATGTCAGGGTTAAGGGTGGTATAACCGCGATGGTAAAAATTTGCCATCTGGCTGAGGCCTTTCGTATGAAGTGTGAGATTCATCATGGCGGCAACTCGCTGAACAACGTGGCCAATCTGCACGTAACCATGGCAGTGAATAACTGCGAGTACTTTGAGGTTCTGCTCCCGGAAGCCGCCCAGAAATACGGGCTGGTCCAGGACATTGAGGTCGACCGTCAGGGTCTGGTCCACGCCCCGGAGAAACCCGGGCTCGGCTATGAGATTGACTGGGACCTGGTGAAAAATAAGCAGACCAGAGTGCTGAAATAGAAAGAGTGAATGTAATTTTGTTGAATTCACGTGTGATATAATAAAGAGGCGTCTTTTCAGGAGGTATCCAGCATGATTAAGCTCGTGCTCCTGAGACATGGTGAGAGCACCTGGAACAGGGAAAACCGGTTCACCGGCTGGACTGACGTTGACCTTTCAAAAAAGGGCATCGAGGAGGCCAGGAAGGCTGGTCAGCTCCTCAAGGGAAAGGGGTTCACTTTCGATGTTGCCTTTACCTCGGTGCTGAAACGGGCCATACGCACGCTGTGGCTCGTTCTCGATGAGATGGACCTGATGTGGATACCGGTGCACCGTTCCTGGAGACTTAACGAGAGACATTACGGTGCGCTGCAGGGCCTGAATAAATCGGAAACAGCGGCCAAATACAGCGAGGAGCAGGTCCTGATATGGCGCCGGAGCTATGATATCAGGCCACCGAGTCTGGAAAAAACGGACGTGCGCTATCCCGGCAATGACCCGATATACGCTGATTTAGATAAAAAAGATATACCGCTCACCGAGTGCTTAAAGGACACGGTTGAGCGTTTTCTCCCCTACTGGCATGAGGTGCTGGCGCCGACGGTTAAATCAGGGCAACGGACGATTATATCGGCCCATGGCAACAGCCTGCGGGCGCTGGTCAAATACCTCGACCATATCAGCGATGACGAAATAGTCGGGCTGAATATCCCCACCGGCATACCGCTCATATATGAACTGGATGAAGAGCTGAAGCCGCTTAAAAGCTACTACCTGGGAGACCCTGCGGAAGTGGCGAAAGCTATGGACGCGGTAGCCAGACAGGGGAAAGCAAAAACCTGAACAGCAAAGCAGGCATATCTGACCTCAGGTTACTTTTTCCACCTTGAGCAGGTTGGTGGAGCCAGCCACGCCTATTGGTATGCCTCCGGTGATGACAAGCAGGTCGCCGGGACTGGCTATCTTCATCTTTTTGACCAGTCGCACGCCAGTGGCGAAAAGCTCGTCTATTGATTTCTGCTCCGGTATCCGTACGGGGTAAACGCCCCAGCGCAGCAGCAGCCTGCGGCATACACTGTAATCGGGAGTAATCGCCAGGATAGGCATTTTAGGGCGGTACTTGGAAACTCTTCCGGCGGTGCTGCCAGATTGAGTAAAAGCGACGATAGCCCTGGCGTCCAGGCTGTAAGCGGTATAGCAGGCACTGTAGCTGATAAGCTCATCAGTCTTGTGTTCCAGATGCCGACCCCTCTCCAGCAGTATCTGGTCATAGGGCAGCTTATTTTCCGTTTCCTCGGCAATCCTGGCCATGATGGTTACGGCCGGTATCGGATATTTACCGACGGAGGTCTCGGCAGAGAGCATGATGGCATCAGTGCCATCGAAAATGGCGTTGGCGATATCGGTAACTTCGGCCCTGGTGGGGCGTGCCGTGTTTATCATCGATTCCAGCATCTGCGTGGCGGTAATAACCGGCTTGCCGGCAAGGTTGCATTTCCGGATGATTTCCTTCTGGACCATTGGCACGCGTTCCAGGGGTATGTCCACGCCCAGGTCGCCACGTGCCACCATAACGCTGTCGCTTTCCGCCAGTATGCTGTCGAACGCATTGACAGCGTCTCCCCGTTCTATTTTGGCAATAATCGGTATATCGACATTATTTTTCCCTAGCATGTCTCTGACCGCCTTCACATCGTCAGCGCTGCTGACAAAGGAAAGGGCTAGATAATCCGGTTGTTTGCTGATAGCGAAGAGGAGGTTCTCTTTCAGCGAATCGGTGATGAATGGCACCGAAATACGCATGCCGGGGACCACCACTCCCCTCCCCTCGGTGAGCACTCCGCCGGCGATAACCCGACACCGGACATCGTCGCCTTTTGTTTCCAGCACTTTGAGCTGCATGACGCCGTCATCAAGCAGCACCAGGTCTCCTTTTTTAACGTCTCTAGAAAGACCGGGCAGATTTACCGGCACCAGTCCCGCATCCCCTGTTACCTGTCTTGTGGTCAGCAACACCTGCGACCGATTTTTTAACAGGACCTTGCCACCTTTGAGTTTGCCGGTACGGTATTTGGGGCCCGGCAAATCCATAAGAATGGCGACATCTGCGCCCAGGCGCTGGCTCACCCTTCTGATTGTCTGAATATACCGACTGTGCTCGCGGCGTGTGCCATGAGACAGGTTAAGACGGGCTATATTCATGCCGGCAAGAATAAGGCGCTCGATTATCGGTGCTGCACCTGTTGCCGGCCCGATGGTGCATATTATTTTGGTGCGCCGCTGATAAAGTGTAGTGCGTTTCATTTCCAGTCCCTTTTTGCTTTCTCTATTTCCCGAAAGGCATAGGCGGCAGCACCAATAACTCCCGAGTCCCTGCCCAGCTCGGCGCGGGCAAATCTAACGGAATTAAAAGATGCTTTGTATGTTCTCTCTCCGGCCAGCTTATACGCAGGCTCAAGCAGCATATCGCCAATATTGGATAGACCACCGCCGATAACGATTAGCTCAGGGTTGAAAATATTTATCAGATTGGCTAAACCGACACCGACGTAATAGCTGATTTGGGCAATAAGTTCCTTTGCCAGCGTATCACCCTGTTGAGCAGCTTTATGCACAGACTCGGCGTCCACTTTATCGACTTCGCCATCAGTATATTCCAGAATCAATGTTTTGGCGCCACCCTTGACGTGCCGTTTGGCTTCCCTGGCCAGCGCCGTGCCTGAAGCGAGCGTTTCCCAGCAGCCGGTGTTGCCGCAGTTGCATCTGGGGCCGTCCGTATCAATGGTCATGTGGCCGATTTCACCGGCAGTCCCCAGAGAGCCAGCATATATCTCTCTGTCAATCACGATACCTCCACCAATACCGGTGCTGATGGTGATGTAGATGAAATTACGGGCGCCTTTTGCCGCCCCGAAGTACATCTCGCCGAGGGCCGCAGCACTGGCGTCATTAATAAGCAGTGTTTTCACGCCCATTTTATCTTCGATTATTTGCCTGAGCGGAACGTCTTCCCATCCCGGCAGGTGCGGCGAGGTGAAAACGACCCCCGTTTCCGGATTGGAAAGACCGGGGGCACCAACGCATATGGCTTCGAGTTGAGTGGCAGTCATGCCAGCTTTGTTGAGGGTTCGCTCCGTGGACTCCAGCAGTGTTTGAATTACGGCGTCGGGCCCTTTCGCTGCCGGCGTGATGCTGTGGTCGCGCGACACCATTTCGCCCTGCCGATTGACTACGGCGGTTAATATCTTGCTTCCACCCAGGTCAACCCCGAGCACCAGAGGTATGCCGGGAGATGATTTATCGTTGCTCACCTTTCGCCTCTTCAATGTATGTTGCTGCCGCTTTAGGGGTTTTGCCTCCTTTTATCTGATGGTAGTGTTCATAGGTTAGACAGGTCTTATCGGAAATAACGTCAGCATCAACCAGTTCGCCAACGAAAATAGTATGTGTGCCTGCATCAATCTCCTGGGTTACCCTTACTTCCATAAAGGCAACGGCGTTTTCCAGGACAATCGGGGCGCCCGTCTCACCTATCCGGTAATCAATCCCTTCGAATTTATTCGCATCTCTGCCCGAGCGGAAGCCAAAACGCCCGATAAACACCATCGGTGTATCCTCACAGAGAACCGACACGGCAAATACCCGACTTGATTTAATGTATTCCCAGGTCAGATTACTGCGGTTGATGCTTGCGGCAATGGTCGGCGGCTCAGAGGTGACCTGAATAACCGCATTGGCAATCTGGCCATTCAGGCGGTCGTTCTTTTTTGAGGTTACCACGTAAAGCCCGTAGCTTAATTTATGCAAAGCCCTCGCATTCATTTCCCCTGCTTCAGCCTTTGTTCCTTTTCATTTTCAGCCAAAACGTGAGTTCTGTCAATCTGGAAAAGTAACCAGCAAAATTTAAAGGATTCCAAGCTGGCCTTCCGTTGTAAAATTGGTCGGATTATGCTATTAATATTTGATTAATAAAGGCGCTGAGGGAGGGACCCCATGTCAAGATTGCTGATTATTTCCAATCGTTTACCTCTGAATGTTGAGAGGAAAGATGGCAAGCTGAGTTTTCAGCCAAGCCTCGGTGGGCTGGCGACAGCACTGGGCGCGTTCTACAAATCGCGCCCCAGCCTATGGATAGGGTGGCCGGGCATGGAGCAGGAGAGGCTGAAAAAAGGTGAAGAGAAGCAGATTGAAGCCAAGCTGGCTGAGGAAAAATGCTACCCGGTATTCCTCTCGGGAAAAGACGTGGACGATTTTTACTTCGGGTTCTGCAATCAATCTATCTGGCCTCTCTTTCACTACTTCCCGCAATACGTGGAGTATGACCCCAGCCTGTGGCAGGCATACCAGCGCGTTAACGAGATTTTTGCCGATGCCATTGTAAAAGTCGCCAAAGAGGATGATATTATCTGGGTGCAGGACTACCACTTCATGCTCCTCCCCAGGCTGTTACGGGACAGACTGCCCAAGGCAGCCATTGGCTTTTTCCTCCATATACCCTTCCCGGCCTATGAAGTGTACCGTCTGCTGCCCTGGAGCCGGGAAATACTGGAAGGATTGCTCGGTGCCAACCTGGTCGGCTTTCATACGCATGACTACGTATGGAACTTTCTGGACAGCACCCGCAGCCTGCTGGGCTATGACAGTTCCATGGGCTGGGTCAAGACCCCCGACCACATTTCCAAGGCGGATGTCTTCCCCATCGGCATCGGCTATGAGCACTACTCCAGCATTGCCAAGAGCCCGGAAGTGGCTGCGGAGGTGAAAAAATTCAAGGAGAAGCTGGGCGACCGTAAGATAATCGTTTCGGTGGACCGCCTCGACTACAGCAAGGGTATTCCGAATCGACTGGAAGCATACGGCCTCTTCTTGGAGAAGCACCCCGAATACCGCGAGAAAGTGGTGTTCATTCTGGTTATTGGTCCTTCCCGCATCAAGGTACAGCGTTACGCTGACTTGAAACGACAGATAGAGGAAACGGTTGGCACCATCAACGGGCGGTTTGGCACCATTGGCTGGACGCCTCTGGAGTATATTTACAATCCGATACCCTATCACGCACTGCTGGGCATGTACAAGATGGCGGACATCTGCCCGATAACTCCGGTGCGAGACGGCATGAATCTGGTAGCCAAGGAGTTTCTGGCGACAAAGGTGGATGGGAAAGGGGTTCTCATTCTCAGTGAGACAACCGGCGCCGCCCGGGAACTGGGAGACGCCATCATCATTAATCCCAATAACATCGAGGAAATCGCCCAGGCCTTTGCTGATGCCCTGGTGATGCCGGAAAAAGAGCAGATTGAGCGCAACCGGGCCATGCAGGAGCGTATCAAGCGCTACGACGTCAGCCGCTGGGCTGGCGACTTCATTGATAAGCTGCATGAGACGGTAAAGGCGGAGGCCGGCACTATCCCGGAAGCAATGTCGGCCAAGGCGAAGAATGCTCTGGTAAGTCAGTTCCAGAAAGCCCGGAAGCGGTTGTTTTTACTGGACTATGATGGTACACTGGTGCCTTTCGCCAAGACACCGGAAGAGGCCAAGCCAGACGCAGCATTACTGAAGCTGCTGGGGGACCTGAACACCAATGCTAAAAATGAGGTCGTGCTCATCAGCGGTCGGGATAAAAACACGCTGGACAAGTGGTTTGGCAGCCTGAAGACAGGTATGGTGGCAGAACACGGCGTGTGGATGAGGGCTAAAGGCGGTGATTGGAGTATGATGGCCGGCCTCTCCAACAAATGGAAAGATGAGGTACGTGCTATCCTGAAGCTGGCGGTTGACCGCATTGAAGGCTCGCTCATCGAGGAGAAAGACTACTCCATCGCCTGGCATTACCGCAAGGCTGACCCGAGGATAAGCGAACGGCACATCCGTGAGATAGCCAATGACCTTTTCAACCTGACGGCCAATTCCAGTCTGAGGGTACTGGAGGGAAGCAATGTTATTGAGGTAAAAAGCGCCAACCTGAATAAAGGGATAACGGCGCAGCAGTGGCTTTCCCGACAGAACTGGGATTTTGTCCTGGCCATTGGTGACGATGTTACTGACGAGGACTTGTTCAAGGTTATGCCGGAAAATGCCTGGTCCATCAAGGTCAGGCCCGGCGTTTCGGCTGCCAGATTCAGTCTGGATTCACCGGATGAGGTGTGCGCTCTGCTGAAAGAATTGGTGGTAAAATAATAATATGAAAGTAGCGCTGGTCTCCCCCTACGACTTTGCCTATCCCGGGGGTGTCTTAAATCATATAACAAATCTAGAACAGCAACTGACCAGAATGGGGCATGACGTGAAAATCATTGCCCCCGCCTCGAAGGCAGTTTCCGCTCTGGGTGAGCGTTTTATAGCCATCGGCAGTCCCAGGCCGGTACCGGCAAGCGGCTCAGTGGCCCGCATTACCCTTTCGCCATGGTTGTCATCGCGGATCAAAAAGGTACTGGAACGGGAGAAGTTTGAAGTCGTCCACCTTCACGAACCCCTGATGCCGATGCTCTGCACCACCGTGCTGCGCCTGTCCAATGTCCCTAACATCGGAACCTTTCACGCCTCAGGCGGCAAGCCCTGGTACGACTTCGGCACGCCAATAGGTAAGTTAATTCTGAAGAAGTGGTTCCGCAAGCTGGACTATAAAATCGCCGTCTCCAGGCCCGCCATGGAGTACGTGAACAGGTTCTTCCCTGATGAATACAGCATAATTCCCAACGGGGTCGATACCGACCATTTCAGGCCCGACGTCGAGCCACTTGAGGAATATCTTGATGGAAAGCTGAACATCATGTTTATCGGGCGTCTGGAGAAGCGCAAGGGCCTCGATTACCTGCTCAAGGCATACCAGCAGGTCAAGCGTGTTATATCTGACTCGCGACTCATTGTCGTGGGGCCGGGTGAACGGCTCAGGAAAAAGTACGAAAAGCGGGTGGCGCGGGATGGCATAGAGGATGTCACTTTTATTGGCTATGCTACCTACAGTGACCTGCCCAGATATTACAAGACAGCGGATATCGTCTGCTGTCCGGCTACTGGATGGGAGAGTTTCGGCATTGTCCTGATTGAGGCGATGGCGGTGGGCACGGCAGTGGTGGCCTCAAATATATCAGGCTATGCCAGCGTGCTTACCCACGATGCCGAAGGACTGCTGGTGCCACCGAAGAATGTTCCTCAGATGGCAGAGACACTGTTATCCCTGGCCGATGATAAATCGCGGCGACAGCGGATGGGCCAAAAAGGAATCGCTACCGCCCAGCAGTACAGCTGGGAGAGCGTGGCCAAGCGGGTTCTGGACTGTTACCACAAGGCGCTCAGGTAGTTGCCATTTCAGTCCATTTTATTGAACTGGTCCTTTTCGGCGCCGCAGACAGGGCAGACCCAGTCATCCGGTAATTTCTCAAAAGGCGTTCCCGGTGGAATATTGTTTTCGGGGTCTCCCTCTGCCGGGTCATAGATATAACCGCAGACCGAACATTCATAGCGCGCCATTTTTATTTCCCCTCCCGTTTCCAGTTAATCTCCATTGGGTTCGCTATACCGAACCTTCCACCACGCGCAATTGCTCACGCGTGCCGATAATAACCAGCTCATCATCGGTTTCAAGGGGCGTATCATCTGGGGGATTGGGAATCAGCTTGCCGTCCTTTTTCTTGACTGCCAGAATGGCCATGGCGCCGCAGCAGCCCAGACCATTTTTCACCGTCACACCGGCGAGGGGCGATTCAGGGGTAACCTTAATATTTTCCAGGACCATTTCTCCCCTGCCGCTGTGCATGGTGGTATCGATAAAGTCGACGACGAGAGGTCTCAGTGTGAGCAGTGCCATGCGCCTGCCGCCGATGCGGTAAGGTAGAATAATCCGGTCAGCCCCTGCCCTTTTCAGTTTCGTTTCTGACTCCTCGCTGCTGCCGCGTGCCACTACCATCAGTTCGGGCCGCAGCGCCTTCGCCGAAAGAGTCAAGTAAATATTATCGGCATCGCTGTCCAGTGCCGCCACCAGCCCTTTTGCCCTCTGGATGCCGGCCTCTTCCAGTGTGTCGTCACTGGTGGCCTCTCCGCGCAGACAAAAATGGCCGTTTTCTATTGCCTTGGCTACCGCCTCTTCACTTTCATCAATGACTACAAAAATCGCCTCTTCGCTGTCAAACACCTGCGCCACTTCCTGACCTACCTTTCCGTAACCGCACAGGATAATGTGATTTTTCAACTTCTCGATTTTTTCCTTCATTTTATGCCTCCCGAAGATATTTGGAAAATGGCCTTCGATGATGTACTGCACCAGAGCACCACCAGTGTACAGCATGACCCCCACCCCGCCGAAAATCAGCACGCTGCTGAACACCCTTCCCGTAGTGGAGAGGGGATGTATTTCATTATAGCCAACGGTACTTATGGTAATGATGGTCATATAGACGGCATCAAGAAGTGGCCAGCGTTCAATTACCATGTAGCCGATGGTACCAGCGATAATAACCAGTAAAAGCAGCAAAGCAACGCGCATAAAGCGCTGATACGGTTTCATGGCAGTTCTCTTCAGGACATTTTACTATGGAGGTTTCCCATAAACAAGGAGTGAGTGAAAGCCAGTTTGTGGTTATGTGTTTCGGATTGCGGGTAGACACAAAAAAAATAAAGCGGGCTCCGTCAAATACAAAGCCCGCTGCTGGATAGTTATGGTTCTAGCCGAGGATTTTCATCGCCTCTTCCCGGTAGGCCTCCATCAGGTAGGGAATCCCGGTTACCCCGGCACATTCCTCGGTCAGAGACATGAGTTCACGACGGCTGATTGCGGGCATACTGAAGCACCTTGCCCCGGCCATTATCTGCTGGAGTCCGGTCCGCAATTTTTCGCAGTAGCTGTATATGCCCACCGCACCCAGGGGTATGTTCTTCATCTCGCTGGCACCGACGATGTTCATGACATCTTCGTAATTGATAAAGATTTCCTCTGGCGTGGAGCCAAATTGACTGACCGTATTGGGCAGCTTGCCTTCCTTAATCCAGTTGGCGACATTCTTGCCAACCATGCCCGGGATCATCATTGCCCGACCGATACATATGGCCTTCACGAATGGTGAGCCGAGAGCCAGTGCTTTGAATATACCGTCCTCGCTGCTGAAGCCGCCGGCAAAGGCGATATCGGGCACGCGCTGGCCTTTGTCCGCCAGCTTCTTGCAGAACTCATAGGCGGCGGCGTGCAGGTAAAGACTGGGGATACCCCACTCCTCCATCATACGCCAGGGACTCATGCCGGTGCCGCCGGGAGCGCCGTCAATGGTAAGCAGGTCTATCTTGGCGTTAGCCCCCCATTTTATGGCCATAGCCAGCTCTCGCAAGCTGTAAGCACCGGTCTTGAGAGTGATGCGCTTGAATCCCAGGTCCCTGAGTCGTTTGACTTCAGCGTAGAAACCTTCTTCATCAATGAAGCCGAGTCGACTGTGGCGCTCGAATTCCTTGAGGGCGCCATCTTTGTAGGCCGCCTGGCTGACCGGACTTGAGGGGTCAGGAGTTACTATGTAACCTCGTTTCTGCAGCTCCTGCGCCCGCTCCAGGCTGTCAACCTTGATTTCACCGCCGATGCACTTGGCTCCCTGCCCCCATTTCAACTCGATTGTCTCCAGACCGTGCTTCTTGTTTACGTACTCGGCGACGCCCAGCCTGGTATCTTCCACGTTCATCTGGACCAGCATTTCTCCGTATCCCTGGTGGTAGCGGCGGTATATTTCAATGCGGCGGTCCATATCCGGAGATGAAACCACTTTGCCTTTCGTGTCAAGCTCAAGCTCGGGGTCAATGCCACATACATTCTCGCCGCAGACCAATGTGACGCCACTAATAGCAGCGCCGATGGCAAAATGCTCCCAGTTCTTGCGCGCGATCTCGGTGGAACCAAGCGCGCCGGTAAAGGCCGGCAGCTTCATCTTGACTTTGATATCCCAGCCGTATTCCGTCTCCGTATTCACTGCCGGAAAGATGGCCGTATCCGGGTTACCTTTAACGCCGGACGGCAGGCCCCTGGCGCCCAGGGCGTATCCCTGGATATTGAAGTGGGAGTAATCAATCGGATACTCCTTATCGCCACCGGCGGTAATGTCGCCGAACGGACCGGGGTAAATAAGCTCCCTGCCCCTGAAGGTCGCCCGGAATACCTCGCAGTTTCCGGTGCAACCGTCAATGCACCGACTGCATAGGCCGCTCATCGGGACAACGCTTCGAGAGCGATTTGCCGACCTGGTAGCATCGTTGGCATTTGGTCTCTGCAGGTTCATCTTTGGACTCCTCTATTAAATTTTTATATCTTGACCGGTATTCCCCTGTCACGGAGATATTTCTTTGCCTCTGGTATGGATATCTCGCCGAAGTGAAATATGGAAGCTGCCAGAACGGCCGCAGCCTTGCCGATGGTTACCGCCTGATAGAGATGGTCGAGCTTTCCCGCACCTCCCGAAGCGATAACCGGTATGGTAACGGCCTCGGACACCGCCTTGGTCATCTCCAGGTCATAGCCCTCTTTGGTGCCGTCGGCATCCTTACTGGTGAGCAGGATTTCCGCGGCGCCCAGCTCTTCAACTTTTCTGGCCCAGGCGACAATGTCCGTCCCCGTCCCTTCTTCGCCGCTTCTGACCACGACCTCTAATCGAGGCAGATTGCCGCCAGCGGCGTTCTTTCGGCCGTCTATGGCCACCACCAGCTTATCCCTGCCAAATTCGGCAACAGCCTGCCTGATAAGCTCCGGGTTCTTGACCGCTGAGGTATTTATCGATACTTTGGAAACTCCGAGTGCAAATAGCTCCCTCATATCCTCGGTATTCCTGATGCCACCGCCAACGGCAAAAGGTATGGTAACCTTCTCGGCCACCCTTTTTACCCACTCCCGCATGGTGCCTCGGTTTTCCACCGTGGCCATGATGTCCAGGAACACCAGCTCATCAGCGCCCTGAAGGCAATAAGCTTCGGCGGCCTCTACCGGGTCACGGGCATCGCGCAGGTTGACGAAGTTTACCCCCTTGACCACCCTGCCCTCCTTGACATCCAGGCAGGGAATAATTCTAACCGGTTTCATTAGCCAGCCCCCTGATTGAAAATCTGGTAAGTGGCAACCGCTTGCCGCATAAAAGCACCGAGCCATTCTACCAACTTATCGAATTGTTGTCAATGTTCAATTTATGTAAACTACTTTCCCCCCGTTCGCCCTGTGGTATACTGTTGGTGTTGCTGGCGGAACATATTCTCCGGCCTTGAGGAGGGACATTGACCTACGCCCGACTTATAGTCAACCCGGCTGCCGGTGCCGGCAGAACAGCCCGGAAATGGCCTGACATTATGGCTCAATTACAGAGCATTGGCGTGCGCTTCGATTATGACATTACCGAGGCCCCGGGTCATGCCCGGGAACTGGCCAAAGACGCGGTGTCAGGAGGCTATGAACTGGTGGTTTCCGTGGGTGGCGACGGCACCATCAATGAGGTGGTTAACGGCCTGTATGATACCGGCAGCATTGCCGATGTCCTCTTTGGCATCATCGGCACCGGAACCGGTGGCGATTATATTCGAACCATCGGGATACCGAGGGCACATCTGGAAGCCTGCCAGTGCCTGAAAGACCCGCGGAAGATTGCCGTGGATGTTGGCGTTGTTGAATATCTTGACGGCGGCGAGACGGTAAGACGATTGTTCGTCAATTTTGCCGGTATGGGGTTCGACGCTGAGATCGTGAGAACGACGACATTGAAATATAAGACCCTGAATGCCACTGCTTCCTATCTTGCCGGACTGTTTTCCGCCCTTGTGTTCTATAAAAATAAAGCGGTGACCATTAACATCGATGGCGAAGCAATCGAACAAAAGGTATGTACTGTCCTGCTGAGCAACGGTAAATACGGCGGCGGCGGCATGTTTGCCGCACCCGAGGCGGATATTGCCGATGGCCTGCTTGATGCGCTCATTATTGGTGATTTAAGCAAGCCTGACCTGCTCTGGTCTCTGCCAAGGGTGTACCGGGGAACTCACCTGACACATCCAAAGGTAACGCTGAAAAAAGCCAGAGAGATAGAAGTAATGTCAGACGAGCCGGTTTATCTCCAGGCTGATGGTGAGCTGCTGGGGGAATTGCCAGCCCGCATCTATATCCTGCCGTCCCTGCTGAACATTGTGCTATGAGCGAATGGTCGGGGTGAGAGGATTTGAACCTCCGACCTCATGGTCCCAAACCATGCGCGCTAACCGGGCTGCGCCACACCCCGCCATTATGATATTACCATAATTGTTATTCTGAGGAAGCTTCCCCACCCGACCTGCCGGACAGTTCCACCAGCTTGTTGTATTCCCGGGTTACTCTCTCCTGTATTTCTTTGACGGTGGCTTCCGTCAGGTGGCGGAACCGGCCCTGCGTCTTGAAATAACTTTCCACCGGTTCCAGCTTGCTCAGGCTCAAGCTCATCTTGTACTGGCCGTTTTCCACCTCATATAGTGGGAAGATTCCCGTCCGTACCGCCAGCCGGCCAACTTTTATGGCATCGTCGGTCGGGCAGCGCCAGCCCGTGGGGCAGACAGACAAAATGTGGACGTAGGCTGCGCCGGGGGTTGCCACCGCCTTGGCGACCTTCTTCATCAAGTCACGGTGATAGCTGGGACAGGCCGTGGCCACATACGGTATATCGTGAGCGACCGCAATCGCTGGCAGGTTCTTCTTCCAGGTTACCTGCCCAAGGCTCTCTTTGCCAGCGGGGGAAGTGGTGGTTGAAGCTCCGTACGGAGTGGCCGAAGACCGTTGGATACCGGTATTCATATACGCCTCATTATCCAGGCAGATGTAGACGAAGTCGTGTCCCCTTTCCAGGGCGCCTGACAGGGCCTGCAGGCCAATATCGCTGGTGCCGCCGTCGCCGGCCAGGGCCACGATTTTGATGTTGCCTTCCGGCCTCTTGCCTTTTTTCTCCATAGCCTTCAGGCCGGCCTCGGCACCGGAGGCTACCGCGGCCGCGTTCTCAAACAGGGTATGAATCCAGGGAATACGCCAGGACGTATAGGGGAAAGGCGAGGCGATAACTTCCATGCAGCCGGTGGCATTCACGATAATGGCGTTATCGCCAATGGCTTTGGCCGCCAGCCTTACCGCCAGTGCCTCACCGCAGCCGCTGCAGGCACGGTGGCCGGGGGCAAAGGGCTCCAACTCAGTGATTTTACCGGGTCCATGTACTGCTGTTGCCATCGTTATTCCCTCACTCCGTAGATTTCAAATTCGCGCTTGCTTCCCGTCCGGGCTGTTTCAATACCGCGTTCGACCATTTCCTCAAAACCAGCCGTGGAGATATCCCTGCCACCCAGACCGCCCACAAAGCCGACCACTTTGGGTCGCTTCTCATCCTCATACAGGGCTGCCTTTATCTCGGAGCATACCGGCCCTCCCGGCCCGCCGAAGGAAATGGCCCTGTCCAGCACGATGAGCACATCAGCGCCTTTTACCGCTTTTCGGATTTCCTCATAGGGGAACGGGCGCCACAGGCGAAGCTTGAGCAGTCCCACTTTCTTGCCATCGCTTCTCATCTTGTCCACGGCTTCCATGGCTGTCTCGCTGTAACTGCCCATAGTCAGCAGCAGGACTTTAGCGCCATCAGTCTGATATTGCTCCACCGGTGAATAGGTACGCCCGAAGGCTTTGCCGAACTCCTGCCAGACTTCCAGAGCAACATCCTTTGCCTTTTCCAGATTTATTTCCTGCGCCCATTTCACCTCGGTGTAGATGAAGGGCGAGCCCAGAGCGCCCATGGTGACGGGCTTTTTCGGGTCAAGCGGCAGGGGGTATTTAAAAGGCGGCAGGAATTTATCAACGTCCTTTTTGTCCGGGAGCTCAATCGGCTCAATGACATGGGTCAGCTGGAACCCATCGAGGTGAATCATCAC
This sequence comes from uncultured Dehalococcoidaceae bacterium, assembly GCA_964597015.1. Classification (GTDB taxonomy): domain Bacteria; phylum Chloroflexota; class Dehalococcoidia; order Dehalococcoidales; family RBG-16-60-22; genus E44-bin89. Next base: position 8,784 of record CAZQWO010000005.1, on the reverse strand, counting down.
CGGCAGCAGGACTCTTTTATCTTCACCCATGCGGAAGCCGCAGATGACATTATCCACCGCTTCCTGACCGTTTTCCACGAATATCTGTATCCAGCCGGTATCCCGTACTGCCATGACATCGGAGTGGTCGCCCCAGATGCTTATGGGCGCGGACAGGGCGCGGTTGGCCACCGTCATAACCATGGGCAGGCGCATCGATGAGGCGACATACAGCACCTCATGCATCAGCTCCAGCCCCTGGGAAGCGGTGGCAGTAAAAGTCCTGGCACCCACGGCCGAGGCGCCGAGACAGGCGCTCATCGCCGAATGCTCTGATTCCACCGGTATATAGGCGGCTCTCAGTTCACCGTTGGCCACCAGCTCTGCCAGGTGCTCCACGATATGTGTCTGGGGGGTTATCGGGTAAGCGGACACGACGTCAACATCGGACAGCATGGCGGCGTCGCCAACGGCGATCGATACTTCCAGGCCTTCCCGTTTCGCCATTACTTCGCCTCCTCGACCATGGTAATTGCCTCTTTGGGGCATTCCGTAGCGCAAATCCCACAGCCTTTACAGTAAAATAAGTCGGCTTCAAAGAATCCGTCTTTGTCTTTGGCTATGCAGCCCTCGGGACAGAAAAAGTAACACAGCGTGCATTTGTTGCACTTTTTCAAATCGACTACTGGTCGGCGCGATTTCCAGTCACCGGTTCTTACCTCAACTGAGTTACCCGGTTCGGTAATGAAGCAGCCGATTTCTATTTCCTTCCAGCCCAGTTCACCTTTTGCCCGTGGTTTCTCTTTCGTTTTTGCCTTCGCCATTTCCAGCTACTCTCCTATTTTCGTTTCCTTAACCGCTCGTTCCATCGCCTTGATATTGCGCTCGGCCAGGCGGCCGAAGCGTTTCTCCATGGGCTCTTTCACCGATTCCGGGGAAATAACGCCGGTCGCCTTTATCATGGCACCGATCATGGTCGTGTTGACGATATTCACGCCCAGTGTCTCCTGCGCGATTGTATCGGCATCAACGAGGGCCAGCCTGGCCTTGATGCCAAGCTCTTTTCTAACCTGCTCCACAGATTTCCTGGTATTGATGATAACCGTGCCGCCTTCTTTCAGGCCGGCAGTCGCATCCAGAATGGACAGCAGACTCGGGTCCAAAATCAGGACCACATCAGGCTGGTCCACCTCAGCTCTGGTCCGTATGGGCGCATCGGGATTGATGCGGTTGAAGGCCAGAACCGGCGCGCCTCTTCTCTCCGGGGTGAAGCTGGGAAATGCCTGGGCATATTTGCCTTCGCCGATAGCCGCCTGGGCCACCAGCTCTGCCGAGGTAACGGCACCCTGGCCGCCGCGGCCATGCCATCTGATTTCGGTGAGTTTATTTTTCGTCATCGCACTCTCCTGAACAACATTGAAGCGCCCCTGGGGCGACTTGAACGCCCGCACCCAGCTCCGGAGGCTGGTGCTCTGTCCAACTGAGCTACAGGGGCTACTTTTATTATATCCTTGAGGCTGATATTGGGCAAGGTGAAAAAGCCAGCACTGGGAGGGGATAATACGGACAATACTGATGCCGGCGGTTTCCAGCTAACAAACATAGATTTAAGGCACTCCAGAGGCCGACCTATTATAACTATCAAGCATAAATAACGCAAGTGTTGACATTTACATTCAGTGTCAATAAAGTGAAACAAGCAAAGGAGACGTTGATTGGTCTGGATTAAGTTCATCATCTGCGTCGTTGTTATTTTCATCTCGGGAAGAAAAGTAGCGCGCTATGGTGACATCATTGCCGAAAAAACCGGACTCGGCGGTATCTGGATAGGCCTTATCCTCATCGCGGCGCTGACATCGCTGCCCGAACTTTTCAACGGCGTGAGTGCGGTAACTCTGGTCGATGCTCCCGGCCTGACCATCGGCAACCTTCTCGGCGCCAACATGTTCAACCTGTTTAACCTGGCCCTTCTCGACCTTTTCCACAGCAACGGTTCCATCCTGGCGGTCGTGGGCAAGACCCATCGCCTGACCGGTATCTTCAGCCTGATTATGGTTCTTTTTGTTGCCATCTTCATACTGGTAAGCAGCCGGTTTCACCCGATGGGCATAGGCTGGATTGGCTGGTACACGCCGTTCATTATCCTGCTGTATTTTGTCTTCGTCCGAACCATATACCACTACGAGCAGCGGCACCCGTCTCTGAGGGAGACGGAGTTCGAGTATGCTGATAAATCTTTAAGGCATGTCTACCTTCATTTCTCAATAGCCGCCGTCTTCATCATCGGTGCCGGCATCTGGCTCGCTTTCATCGGCGATGAAATCTCCGGGGTATATGGATGGGGGCAGAGCTTCGTGGGCAGTCTTTTCCTTGCCTTCAGCACAACGCTGCCCGAAATAACCGTTTCCTTCGCCGCCATGAGAATCGGCGCCAGAGACCTGGCCGTGGCCAACCTGATTGGCAGCAATCTGTTCAACCTGACCATCATCCCCCTAGATGACCTGCTCTACGTCAAGGGTCCGATACTGGCCGCCGTCTCTGAGACCCACCTGGTCACCGCTTTTACGGTGATGCTCATGACCATTGTATTCATCATCGGGCTGAGTCACCGGCATAACCGGGCCCTGCGGCTGAGCTGGTGGAATATCACCCTGATGGTGCTCTTCATCCTCGGTGCTTACTACAGCTTTCAACTGGCCTGAGCAGAACTGCTAGAACAAAAAATCCCAGGCGAGTATTACTATAAGTGCCAGCAGCACCACCAGCACCATAATCCCCAGCGGTATCCGATAGCGGTCGGGGCTGAAATCCGAAGGCTCGCGGGCTGGTTTTTCAGTGCGCAGCAGGATATGGCCGGCATTCTTGGTCGCCTCGACGGCATAGCCGGCGGGATTACCCCCTACCCTGACCAGATAGCGGACAAATCGGAGCGAAAGACGTTCAATGGCGCCAAATAGCTCACAGACAGACACGCTGAAGACGTTGAAAGCGAGGCGCGATGGCCGACGGTAGAACCAGTCCGTGTCCAGCGTAATCGTCGCCTCGGCGTGGAGTTTCTTCATCACCAGCCAGAAGGCGAGACCGGTGAATATAAGCAGTTGCATTGATTCGATCAGGTGCGGGGCGGTATAGGGCTGGTAATCCACGGCAAAAGGCAGCAGGTTGTAGAGCAGCGCCGGGTATACTCCGATGGCAATGCAGAGCGCCGATGTCAGCCCCATGCCGATGTACATTCCCTTTGGCACGGGCTCCGTCTTGAGGTTGCGGTCGGTGCTGAACCAGGTGAAGTACGGCAGCTTCAGGCCGATGGAGAGAAAGGTGCCGATGGAAGCCAGGTTGAGCAGGAGGACAACAGCACCGAGATGTTCCATTTCGGCGCCGTGTATCACCATCGACTTGCTGACAAAGCCGCTGAAGAGCGGTACACCGGATATCGAGAACGCGCCGACCATGAAAAATATCAGGGTGGGCCACATTTTCTTGAACAGGCCGCCCAGCTCGGTCATCTTGTTGCGACCGGTGGCGTAGAGGACGGTGCCCATCCCCATGAACAGCAGCCCTTTATAAAGAATATGGGCAAAGGCATGGGCGGTGGCACCGTTCACCGCCATCTGGGTGCCGATGCCGACCCCGCAGACCATGTAGCCGACCTGGCTGATGATATGGTAGGAGAGGAGCCGTCGGCCGTCATTGGCCAGAAAGGCGAAGACCACGCCATATACCGCCATGATTGCGCCCGACCATATGAGCAGTTCCAGGCCGGCGAAGCCACGGGCGAGGGCATAAACGGCCACCTTGGTGGTGAAGGCACTGAGAAAAACACTGCCAGCAACGGTACCTTCAGGATAAGAGTCGGGAAGCCATCCATTCAGCGGCGGCACGGCCGCGTTGAGGGCAAACGCGAGCAGAATGAGATAAGAGGCAGCACCGCCATCAAAGTGGACAAAAAGGAGAGAGCCGGTCTGCTGCAAGTGCAGTAAGATGCCCGCCATCAGAGCGCTGCCGCCGAAGGCGTGCACCAGCAGGTAGCGAAAGCCAGCTTTTCTGGACTCCCGCGTCCGCCGCGCCCAGATAAGGAACAGTGAGGATACGGCCATGATTTCCCAGAAGAAGAGCAGCGTGAACAGGTCGCCGGCAAAGACCACTCCCAGCGAACTCCCCACATATAATAGCGCCGTAACCTGCTGTAAAGTATCTTTCACGTGGTAACCGTAAACACCGCCCAGGAAACCCATGATGACGAATACATAGCCAAAGGCCAGGCTCAGGCGGTCCACCCGGCTGACCACGAGTTCATAATTTAAGAAGGGAAAGGTCAGGCTGGCGCCCGTTTCCAGATTGATTAGGAAAACAAAAGCCGCCACGGAGACTATCAGGCAGAACGCAGAGCGTATCCGCCGCGGCAGCACCGGCAGCAGCACCGCCCCTATTATGTATATTATCGCCAGTGGGAAATTACTCATGCTCATCATCTTTGTCGTAATAGTCCTCGCCTCGCTGCAGCCAGAAGTGGCCGAGCAGCTTGGCGCCGTAAATTATCGCCAGGCAGCCGAGAAATCCGAAAAAGGAGAAGAAACCGGGTACATGCGACCACGGGAACTTTACATGCACGTGTCCGCTGACCACCAGAACGTCAAGTATGATAGCGACAATCAATATGGCAATGGCTGTAATTAAGAAGTTGCGCTTCACGGTCCACCTCCTCCGATAACGCTCTGCGCGGCGCTGGAAGCAAGCTGGAAGAAGTAAGGAATCCGGTCGGGGAAAAGTCCCATCAGGAGTGAAAGCACAGCGGTTATCACCAGCGGCACCACCATCAATGGCGACGCTTCACCAAATCTGGTGAATTTATCCGACGGGGCGAAAAAGGCGCGCACCACAATGCTGAAGAAATAACCGGCATTGAGCAGCCCGCTGAGCAGGAAGGTGACAACAAAGACCATCTGCCCGACGTCGTACGAGCCCTGAACGAGATACCATTTGCTTATAAAACCGTTTACCGGCGGTATCCCGGCCAGCCCTATCGAGGCGATGGTAAACGCCGCCATGGTGAGCGGCATCTGGCGGCCAATGCCGTTGAGCTGGCTGACGTTATCGCAGTGTGTCCTGACGTGTATGGCGCCGGCGCAGAAAAAGAGCGTGATTTTCATCATGGCATGGTTGACGATGTGGAGCAGGGCCCCTATCCAGGCACTCGGTGAGAACAAAGACAGGCCGAGAACGATGTAGGAAAGGTGCCCCACAGTTGAGTAGGCCAGGCGTGCTTTAAGATTGTCCTGTCGCAGGGCGATGAGCGAGGCCACCAGTATCGTGGCGGCGGTGAGCGCGGCCAGAAAGCCTGCCGCACCGCTCTCATTCAGCACCGCCGGGCCAATTATGAAGCCAATAGCTCTGGCAAAGCCGAACACCCCGGCCTTGACCACGGCCACGGCGTGCAGCAGCGCGCTCACCGGCGTCGGTGCCACCATCGCTGTCGGCAGCCAGCTGTGCATGGGCATGATGGCCGATTTCACGCCGAAGCTGAGCAGGAAAAGAGTGAAAAGCATGATGACGCTGCTCTTGGCTGTCTGTGCCGGCAGGATACCTCCAGCCTGGAAATCAACCGTGCCGCTCAACTGATAGGTGAAAGCGAGGGCGAAGAGGAGGAACACGCCGCCGGTAAGCAGGTAGACCAGGTACTTGCGACCGCCGAATATCGCCTCCGGGGTCTCCCGGTGCAGGACAAGCGGGTAGGTGGCGATGGTCAATATTTCATAGAAGATGACCAGGGTTAAAAGATTGGCGGCGAAGGCGATGCCCATGGTCGCCGAGAGGCAGATGGCGAAACTGGCGAAATAGCGCGTCTGCTTGTGCTCTGGAATACCCCGCACGTAGCCTATGGAGAAGAATGAGGTCACTATCCAGAGGAAAGATGCGGAGAGGCCGAAGATAATGCCCAGGTAGTCCACCCTCAGCGCCAGCGATATGCCGGGCGAGATGGCAAAGAGGGTTATCGCCGGGCTCTTGCCCGCGAGAACGAGGGGCAGCATCGATGCCACCAGGGCGAATTTCGCCAGCGCGGCCAGAATCGTCCATGACTCGCGGACGTTCGGTCGCTGATTTGGAATAACGATGAAAATGACGGCCACCAGCGAGACCAACACCGCGAGCAGAGGCTTCAGTGAATAGACCGTTTCCATCAATTCAAATATTTGCCCTTTTCTTTATGGTAAAAGCGCCACCACCGGTTGCAGCACGTACGAGACGATGAGCACGTTAATCAGACCCAGCACGATAATTCCCACCGCCAGCGTCATGATTGGCGCCAGAATTCGAGCTGACGGCTCCCTGGCCTGCTCCACCGCCGGGTCACCGCCAGAAGGTGCGGCGAATAGCTTCTCAATCATGCGGAAGAAGTAGACCGCCGTCAGCAGGCTGCTCGCCAGAATCACCGCTACAAATACCCAGTTGCCGGCCTCTATGCCTCCCAGCACCAGGTACCACTTGCTGAAGAAGCCCGCCGTAGGTGGAATGCCAACCATCGATAGTGCCGCCACGGTAAAGGCGCTCATCATCAGTGGCATTTTTCGTCCCAGCCCGGCAAACTGTGGTATGGCGTGCAGGCCGGTCTGGTAACGGATGCCGCCGGCAACAAGAAAGAGGCAGCTCTTCATGAAAGCGTGGTTCAAAATGTGCAGCAGTGCCCCAATCAGGCCCAGCGGGTTGGCCAGGCCGATGCCCAGGCCGATGTAGGCCACCTGGGCCACGGTGCTGTAGGCCAGCATACGTTTAAAATCCTTTTGGGCAATCGCCATCACCGAGCCGAAGATAATGCCCGCCGCCGCCATCCAGCCAATAATGGTGGTCACCGGCAGTACATCAATGAAATACCCGGGCTGGAATACGGTGAGCATAAAGCGCACGATAACATAGGCAGCGACCTCAATCTGTATCGCCGCCAGAATAGCCGCCACCACCGGAGGCGCATAGCTGTGGGCGTCAGGAAGCCAGACATGAAGCGGGAACAGCGCCATTTTGATGCCCATGCCAATCACTATCAGCGCCACGGCCGCCATGATGGTGGGGGAGCCGTAAAGCGGCGGCAGAAGGCGGGCCGCATCGGCCATATTGAGCGTGCCGGTGGAGAAATAGATGAAACCAACGCCCAGCAGATAGAAGCTGCCGGCGATTGTCCCCAGAACCAGGTAGCGGAAACTGGCCACCACCGCCCTATCCCCGCCCAGCGTTATCAGCGCATAGCTGGCCAGAGAATATATCTCCAGAAAGACGAAGAGGTTAAAAAGGTCGCCGGTAACCACCACGCCAGCCAGCCCGGCAATGAGCAGGAGCAGCAGCCCGTAAGCAGGGACAACACGGCGGGGGGTGTGGTACAGTCCGGCCTGCGGCGGATAAATTATCGTAATCAGGCCGATGAACACGATGATAACCACCATGAACGCCGAGAGATGGTCGAGCACATACTCGATGCCAAAGGGCGGCGGCCAGCCGCCAAGGAAATGACGCTGCTCGCCATCAGTAATGACCCGGTATAGTCCGGCGCCGGCGGCCACCAGTGCCAGGGCCACGCCAGTTACCGCTGCCGCATAGGCCCATCTCAGCCGCCATATTCCGACCAGCGCCGATATAAAGCAGAACAGCAATAGCGAGGCGATGATAAGAACCGATAAGCTGGACATTTACTCTGAGTTCTCTTTCATATTAGCCATTATCGCCCTGTCATCCAGAGTCTTGTAGGCACGGTAGATAACAAGCAGAAAAGCCAGCGCCACTCCGGTGAGGGAAAGCCCTACCACAATCCCGGTCAGTATAAGCACGTGCGGCAGAGGATTGATGTACTTGGCCGCCTCCATACCGAGCAGTTCATCAATGACCGGCACCGAACCGCCGGCTTTGGTGGCACCCTCAATGAAGAAAAGAAAGATGGCGGTCTGGAAGATATTCATCCCGATTAGTTTCTTAAGCAGGTTGCGCTTGCCCAGCATCCCGTACAGACCGATGGCCAGCAGGACCACGATTAGAAAATACACGTATCGGGACAGGAACAAATCAGCGACTACCATCTTTCACCAACCAGGTTATCGAAAATCAGCACCAGCGTGCCGAAGACCCCCAGCCCGATACCTATCTCCACGATTAATATGCCGAGTGCTCTCCGCTCAGCCTCGTGAACCCAGAAAAGGGGCAGGCTTCCGTAGTCCAGGAATGACGCACCATAGACCATGGGGATTATCCCGGCAAGGCCATAAATCAGCAAACCAGTGGCACCAAGCGCCAGCGCCAGCTTTGGCGGGAACTTCCGGTAGGATATTTTATGGCCGAGGTAGAGTCGCTGCAGTATAACGCTAACTGCCAGCAGGACCCCGCCCTGGAATCCCCCGCCAGGCCCGTAGTGTCCGTGGAAGATAACGTACAGCGCAAAGAGCTGAATAAACGGTATCAGCAGGCTACATACGGTCTGAACGATGATGCTTTGATAATGTTGTTTTATCATTCGCCTTTCTCTTCATCAGGATAAGGACGCAGGCCAGCCCGGCAGTGAAAATCACCACCGTCTCGCCCAGGGTATCATAGCCCCGGTAGTCGGCGAGCACAGAGGTAACGATATTCGGGGTATGAGTGTCCTTTATCGTGTCCTCAATGTAGGTCGGGGTTACGTGGGTGCTGGCCGGGGCCTGCGGGTCAGCATGGTCAGGCAGGCCAACAGTCGCGTACAGCATAAGCGCCACGAACAGGAGCATTATTAATAAATTAAACCACCTCAATCTTCCGACCTCCTTCTGGTGAGAAATAGCGCCACGATGAAGA
>CAZQWO010000004.1:0-28751 GCA_964597015.1 uncultured Dehalococcoidaceae bacterium | reverse complement strand
AGGTCTTGATGGGCAGGCGTTCTTCGGGAGGGGTCTCCATGGTGCTCATATCCCTCACCCCCACCAGCGACATGTGCAGGGTGCGGGGGATGGGGGTGGCGCTCAAGGTCAATACGTCAACCTCGCGGCGCATCTTTTTCAAGTATTCCTTGTGGTTGACGCCGAACCTCTGCTCCTCATCAATTATCAGCAGGCCGAGGTCTTTAAAAAGCACATCCTTCTGCAGTAAACGATGGGTGCCGATGCATATATCAACACGGCCGTTCTCCAGCCCCTCGACTATCTCATTTTGCTCCCGGTCAGATTTAAAGCGGCTCAGGGCTTCTATTCTTACCGGAAAGGCGTCAAGTCGCTCCCGGAACGTGGCATAGTGCTGCTGCGCCAGCACCGTGGTCGGCACCAGCACCGCCACCTGCTTGCCGTCCATCATCGCCTTGAAGGCGGCCCGGATGGCGACCTCCGTCTTGCCGTAGCCGACGTCGCCGCAGACGAGCCGGTCCATCGGTTTGGCTTTCTCCATGTCCCCCTTGACGTCGTGCTGCGCCTCCATCTGGTCGGGCGTCTCAACGTAGGGGAACGAGGCCTCCATCTCCTGCTGCCACAGCGTGTCGCGGGCAAAAGCAAAGCCCGGCACCACTTCACGCGTCGCATACAAAGCGAGCAGTTCCTGGGCAAGGTCCTCGGCGGCCTCTTTCGCCCGCTGCTTGGTACGACTCCACTCCTGCGTGCCCAGTCGACTCAAGACCGGAGGGCGGTCGCCGGCCCCGATATAGCGGCTGACGCGGTCAATCTGGTCGGTGGGGACATAGAGGCGGTCGCCAGCGGCGTAGCGCAGGAGCAGGTATTCCTTCTCGTTGCCGTCGCGGCGCAGCGTCCTGACCTCGGTGAATTTGCCGATGCCGTGCTCCACGTGCACCACGTAGTCGCCCGGTGTAATGTCAACGAAGAGCTTCTGCCGAGGCACCGGCTGCTTCTTCACCTGCCGTCGCTGCTTCACAAAACCGAAAATCTCGGCATCGGTGAAGAGGTATGTATCTGAATTCATCACCCAGCCCTCGGCCAGCGAGCCCTGAACCAGCGTCAGCGAGCCCGGTGGTGGCGACTCCCTGATTTCAGTCATTGGCGCGGCGATTATGTCCTCATCTGCCAGCAGCTCGGTAAGCCGGCTCGCCTGGTGGCTGACGATGACAAGTCTCCGTTTCTGTGCCAGGAGCTGCTTTACTCTTTTGCAGAAAGCCGGCAACTGGCCGGCATAGTTCGGCGCCGGGGCGAAATTTAAACGCAGCGAATCCTCATCAGCGCCCCAGGCGTTGAGGGCAAGGTATTTACAGCCGTCAATCCTCCCGGCCAACTCTCCCCAGGTGAAATAAACGCGGGGGAAATTGCGGGGCAGTTCTCCCCTTTCCAGCATATCCACCCGCATCTGCTCGGCTTCAGCATGAAATTCCTCCATGGACTGCTCTACAGCCTGCGGCTCATCGAGCAGCAGCAACACATTACCGGGCAGGTAGTCGATAAGGCTACCTTGATTAAACAGCGCAGCGTAGAACTGGCGATTATGCGGCCGCTGCCCCTCCAGCAGCACCGCTATTTCCTGTTCATATTGCTCACGCATCTCCGTGTTGAGATTTGTCAGGTCAAGACTGCGGAGAATACGCGCCCGCTCCGATTCCTCGCTCTTTGTCGGCACCAGCAGTTCCGTGGCCGGCACTATCGAAATCGACTCAACTTTTTCCAGAGAACGCTGGCTTTCCGGGTCGAAAAGTCGGATGCTCTCCACGGTGTTGCCGAAGAATTCCAGCCTGGCGGGCAGTTCACTGATGGGCGGGTAAACATCAACGATGCCGCCGCGATGGCCCATCGTCCCGGGGATTTCCACCACCCCCTCCATCTGATAGCCAATAGCTTCCCAGCCGCGCAAAAGTCGGTACGGCTCAATGTTCGTGCCCACACGCACCGTACTGCAGGCGGCAGCGAAGTCCTGAAATGAAGCGGCCCTGGTCATCAGTGCCGGCGCCGAGGCCACAACGAGGGGCGGCCCGGCTGGCTTTTCATCCGCCCCACAACTGGCCAGTGCGGCAAGCACCCGCAGTCGGTCAAGTTCGGTGGTGGGGTCAGCGGTGACCCGCTCATAGGGCAGCGCGTCCGGCTCCGGGAAAGTGCTGACCGCCGTGCTGGCCCACGTGGCGAGCTGCTCGGCCAATTTTTTACCGTCCTCCGGCCGGGCGGTCACCACCAGAATCGGTTGCTGCCAGTGCCGGTACAGGGCGGCGATAAGATAAGGTTTGGCGGCATCAAGTAAAATAAGCCCTTTTCTATGAACCTGCTGCTGTTGCGCCAGCGCATCTTCAATTAAATCCAGCAATCGAATTAAATCCACAAACCAATAAACCTCTCAAAATACCTCTAGGGCTCGTCGCCAGCGACCAGCCCTCGGCTTAATTCTAACACCGCTTCAGGTGCTTCTCAAATCTTACCTTTTCAACTTTCTGCTCAGTCCTTTGGCCGATATTTAACAACATTGTAATCTCACTCACCTTGTCCAGAGCGGTTCGGATTGCTATAATGGGGAATACCATCCATATTGGTGTGAAATGAGCAGGAACAACGGAGCGAACCTAAAATCGAATGAACAAAGCTGCCATCGAATGGTGGTCAAGCTCGGCACCAGCCTGCTTACCGGCGGCAGTGACCATCTTGACCGCGATATGATGTCACGTCTGGTCAACCAGGTGGCACGACTGTACCAGCAGGGAGTGGAAATAATCGTCGTTTCCTCTGGAGCCATGGCCGCCGGTCGTCAGCGCCTCGGCCTGACCAGAAAGATAAAGGACATCCCCTTCAAGCAGGTGCTCTGCTCCGTGGGGCAGAGTCATCTCATGCATATCTACGAGGAACTTTTCGGTCAGTACGACATTCCCGTAGCCCAGGCGCTGCTCACCAAGGCTGACCTTTCCGACCGCTCCGGATACCTCAATGCCCGCAATACGCTGCTTGCCCTGCTCCAGTTAAGGGTAATCAGCATTGTCAACGAGAACGACGTGGTGGCGGTCGACGAGCTGGATGAGGCAAAATTCGGGGACAACGACAACCTTTCGGCCATGGTGGCCAACCTGGTCGATGCCGACCTTCTAGTATTGCTCACCGACATCGCCGGCCTGCATACCGCCGACCCGAGGCGCAACCCCGATGCCCGGCTCATCCCCGAGGTGGAGCATATCGATGCCGAGATTGAAAGTCTGGCCGATAAAGCCGGGGCGATGGGCATTGGCGGGATGGTTACCAAGATAGAAGCCGCCAAGCTGGCCACCGCCTCCGGCGTAACCGTGGTTATCGCCGACGGGCGGGAACCGGATATTATTGTCAGGCTGGCGGGCGGGGAAAAGGCTGGCACCCGATTCCTGCCGACCACCACCAGGCTTGAAAGTCGCAAACGCTGGCTGCTCAGCGGCCTGTCTATCCACGGCAGGTTGGTGGTTGATTCCGGGGCCGCCCTGGCACTGCAGAAGCAAAATCGGAGCCTGCTCGCCGCCGGCATAAAGGAAACGAAAGGTGACTTCGACCGCGGAGACCTGGTCGATGTTTATGACGCCGAGGGACGACACCTCGGCTGCGGTCTGGTCAATTACAGTTCTGATGAAATAAATCTCATCAAAGGGGCTCATTCCGGGAAAATTGCCACACTGCTCGGTATTGACTTTGGGCCAGAGGTGGTGCACCGGGATAACCTAGCTGTTCTTTAGGAGGTAGAAAAGTGAGTATTGGCAAGTTATACCGAGTCAGTGACAATGAATTAATCACCGAAGTCAATTACAAGTTCCAGGACGAATCCGATACCGGCTGGTGGGGAGAACTGACCCTTACTGACTTCAAACGGATTAATGACAATGATATCTACTACCTTGAACTGGATGACAATCGCTGGGGCAGGTGTCGTTTGAGGAAGCGGGTGAACCGGGCGGTGAGCGGTGTCCCACCCCGCTACGTATATCAATTCACCGGCATGAGCGCTTTCCATCTACCGGAACAGTCATCACAAGATACAAAGGAATAACTCATTTATATCACTTACGGAGCCCTAAATGAAATCGGCCATTTTAGAACTTGAAAACAAGGGACGGGCTGCCAAGGAAGCCACAAAGCGCCTTGCTTACCTCTCCACGGACATTAAAAACCGGGCGCTGAGCAATGTCAGCCGTGACCTGCTGTCCCGAAAAGACGAGATACTGGCGGCCAATAAAGAGGACTATAAAGAAGCGGAGGCAGCCGGCATAAACGCCGCCATGCTCGACCGCCTGCTGCTGAACGAGGGCCGGATTGAGGCCATCGCCGGCGACGTGCTCAATATAGCCGCACTGCCCGACCCCGTCGGCGAGGTTTTCGACATGCGCACTCAGCCCAACGGTCTTCTCATCGGCAAGAAACGGGTGCCACTGGGCGTTATCGGCGCCATTTACGAGAGCCGCCCCAATGTGACCATTGATATATCATCGCTCTGTTTAAAGGCCGGCAACGCGGTTATACTCAGGGGAGGCAAAGAGGCCATCCACTCCAACCGCGCTTTAGCCAGAGTGGTGCAGGATGCCATAGTGAATGCCGGGATGCCCGATGGCGCCGTCCATCTCATCGAGAATACCGACCGGGCGCTCGTCGAACATATGCTGACAATGCGCGGCGTAATCGACCTGATTATACCGCGGGGCGGGGCCGGGCTCATCCGCTCTGTGGCCGAGAAGGCCACCATGCCGGTGATTACCGGCGGCATCGGCGTCTGCCACACCTACGTTGATGAAAGCGCCGATGTGGCCAAGGCGGTGGCCATTGCCTGCAACGCCAAGGTGCAGCGCCCCACCGTCTGCAACGCCCTGGACACGCTGCTCGTCCACGCTGACATCGCCGGGCGCTACCTGCCCGCTATTGCCGCCGAACTGGGCAAGGCCGGCGTTGAGATGCACTGCGATGAACGGGCTTTGGCAGCGCTGAAAAATCAAGCTGGACTCAAGCTCGTGCCGGCAACGGACGAGGACTGGGGCAAAGAGTTCTTATCCCTAGTGGCTGCCATTAAAGTGGTTGATTCTCTCGATGAGGCACTGGCACATATTGCCCGCTACGGTTCCGGCCACTCTGAAGCGATTGTGACCGAAGATTACTCTTCAGCGTTACGCTTCCTCAATGAAGTTGATGCCGCCTGCGTCTACGTTAATGCCAGCACGCGGTTCACCGATGGGGCACAGTTCGGTCTGGGAGCGGAGGTCGGCATCAGCACCCAGAAATTTCACGCCCGCGGGCCTCTGGGACTTAAGGAATTGACCACCTACAAGTGGATTGTCTTCGGCAGCGGTCAGGTGAGACCGTAGGTCTACCTCTACTTGTATTTCTCGAGGGCAGCCTTCTGAATCTGGAAAAGCTGCTGAATACCCGCCTCAGCCAGAGAAAGCAGTTCATCGATGGTCTTCCTTGAAAAAGGCTTGCCCTCAGCCGTGCCCTGCACTTCGACGAACTCGCCCTTGCTGGTCATGACCACATTGAAGTCAACCGAGGCATTGCAGTCTTCGTCATAGCACAGGTCCAGCATCATATTGTCGCGCATGATGCCAACGCTGGTGGCTGCCACCGCGCTCTTGAGCGGCACGGAAGAAACGACTCCCATGTCGGCAAGGTTGCGGAGAGACTTATAAAGCGCCACATAGGCGCCGGTAACGGCCGCCGTTCTGGTACCACCGTCAGCTTGGAGAACATCGCAGTCCACAATCAAAGACCGTTCGCCAAGGGCAGAGAGGTCAGTCACCGCCCGCAGTGAGCGCCCGATGAATCTCTGGATTTCCTGATTCCTGCCCCCTATCCTCCCCGTGAAAGAATCGCGCGGAGTGCGCGTCACCGTGGCGCGGGGCAGCATGGCATATTCCGCCGTTATCCAGCCCGTGCCGCCGCCCTTGAGAAAGTTGGGCACCCTGTCCTCCACACTGACCGAGCACAGCACCTGAGTGTTGCCCAGCTCAATAAGCGCCGAGCCCTCAGCATAGAGCTGAAAGCCAGGCGTGATGTTTACCGGTCGCAGCTCGTTGTGGGCACGTCCATCGGCTCTCTTCACCTGAAGCCTCCAAATTTACCAGCAATATGTCAGAGTATAACATCGCTGATTGATATTGACAATCTCATCCATTATATGATAGAAATGCTCACCACCTATGAATGGGGGTCAGAACAATGAAAAATACCAGAATCATTAATGTCACGAAATTTGTCGTCAGCATTGTGGTCTGCCAGTGCGCCGGTATTATCGGCTCGGTATTCACCACCCCGGCCATTCCCACCTGGTATGCCACCCTCCAGAAACCTGCCTTCACCCCACCCAGCTGGCTCTTTGCCCCCGCCTGGATTACCCTCTACCTGCTCATGGGGGTAGCCGCCTTCTTAGTCTGGAGGGTCGGCCTAGAAAATAGGCGGGTGAGGACGGCGCTGATAATATTTCTGGTGCAGCTGGCGCTGAATAGCCTCTGGTCGGTGGCCTTTTTCGGACTGCAGTCGCCGCTCTACGGGGTTATCGTCATCATCATCCTGTGGCTGGCGATACTGCTGACCATGCTCATGTTTGCCAGAATTTCATCGGTAGCAGCGTGGCTGCTGGTGCCCTATATCCTCTGGGTGAGTTTTGCTTCCGCCCTGAATATAGCAATATGGCTCTTGAATCCCTAGCTTAAACCGGACAGATATTCCTTGAGCCATTTCAGGGCGGCTTCGGCGGCGTCCTGCTTGTTCTGGTCGCGATTTCCCGAGAAGTTGTGCTGTCGGCTATGAGTTTTTCCTCCGTGAGAGAGACCGAGAAAGAATAACCCCACCGGCTTTCCCGGTGTAGCTCCACCCGGCCCGGCAACCCCGGTGTCGGCAAGGCATATATCTACCGCCAGCAGCTTCCTGCCCCCCTCCGCCATCTCCTCGGCCACCCGGGCGCTTACGGCGCCGTAACGGTCTATGCTCTCCTGCCTTACGCCGACCACTCCGGCTTTTATTTCATTACTGTAGGCGGTTACCGAACCTTTAAAATAATCCGAGCTGCCCGGCACATCGGTTATGCGATGGGAAATGAGCCCGCCGGTGGCCGACTCAACCGCCCCCAGCTTCATGCCTTTTTGGCGCAGTAAATCGCCGATTTCCTGTTCCAGACTGGCCATTGGCTCAGATACCTTTGTTAATAATTGCCCCGGCAATGTCTTTAACTTTTTCCAATTATATAATAAACTAGCGTAACGGATATATAATATCAGGAGGACAAGCAATGGGTATAGCAGCTATCACTCTGGGCATTATTGGCACACTCTGCGCCGCAATGGGCGTGGTCACCGCCACAGGGGTAATCGCCCCGGTTATGCCAGAATTCACCTGGGCATTCTGGTTTTCGCTTTCCGGCCTCTTCATCCTTGGCACCATCGCCTTCGCCGTCGGGCGCACCTATTATGAATAATAGACCCTTCCAGAACAAAACACAGATATAATGTGAGGTTTTTAGCTATGGGTATGATACGTGGTGATGATTACCGTGCCAGCCTGCGCCGGGTCAAGCCGGAGGTTTACTTCATGGGTGAGAAAATCGATAGCGTGGCGGACCATCCCGCCTTTATCCCCCATATCAACGCCGTCGCCCTGACCTATGATATGGCGTGGGCGCCTGAGTTTGAAGAACTGCTGACCACCAAATCCCACCTGACAGGAGAGAAAATCAACATCTTCACCCATGTGCACCACAGCACAGACGACCTGGTACGAAAGGTGAAAGCGCTGCGGGCACTGGGGCAGCAGACAGGAAGCTGCTTCGCCCGCTGCGTCGGCCACGATGCGCTGAACGCCATATACTCGGTAACCTATGACATGGATAAAAAGAACGGCACCGATTACCACCAGAGATTCATCAACTTCCTCAAGGAGATTCAGAAAGAGGACCGCTTTATCTCCGGGGCCATGACCGACCCCAAAGGCGACCGCAGCCTCTCGCCCAGCCAGCAGGCTGACCCTGACCAGTATGTTCACGTGGTGGCGAAGAAGAAGGATGGCATTGTCATCCGAGGCGCAAAGGCGCATATCACCGGCTCTGTCAATGCCCTCGGCCATCTGGTCATGCCGACCGCTTCCATGAAGGAGGCGGACGCTGACTACGCCGTTTGCTTCTACGTGCCGGTTGATGCTCCCGGACTGGTCCATATATTCGGTCGCCAGACCAACGACGACCGCAAATGCAGCGGCTGCCTTATGGACCAGGGCAACCCTGAGTATGGTATCGTCGGCGGTGAGGCGCTGGTGGTCTTTGACGATGTCTTCGTCCCCTGGGAACAGGTATTCATGTGCGGCGAATATGATTTCGCTTTTGAACTCGTCGAGCGCTTTGCCACCGCCCACCGGCAGAACTACGGCGGCTGCAAGGTCGGCCTGGCCGATGTTTTAATCGGTGCCACCTATGCGCTGGCCGAGACGCAGGGCACGGCGGGCGCCTCACACATAAGAGATAAACTCGTGGAGATGGTGCACCTCGCCGAGACGCTCTACTGCTGCTCCATCGCCTGTTCCTGCCAGGGATATGCCCTGCCCGCGGGCAACTTCATGGCCGACCCGCTTCTGGCCAATATCACCAAGCTCAATGTCACTAAGAATGTTTATGAGATGGCCCGGCTTGCCCAAGACATTGCCGGCGGTCTGCTGGCGACCCTGCCTTCAGAGGTGGACTGGGGCAATACCAAGGTCGGCAAATATGTGGACAAGTACAACAAAGGCGCCACCGATGTGCCCGCCGAGAACAGGATGCGTTTGCTGAGGCTCATCGAGGGCATGACCTGCGGCACCGCCCTTGTGGAATCGATGCACGGCGCCGGTTCACCGCAAGCGCAGCGGATTATGATTATGCGGCGCTCAAACTGGGAACGCAAGAAACGGCTGGCCCAGAAGCTGGCCAGGATTGGAGAGCAGCCGAAGCTGGTGTGAGCGAACAAGGATGAAGGTGGCGTTCAAGTACTGCGGCTCCTGCAATCCAGAGATTGAACTTTCCGAGATTGGCCATAAGATAGAAGCGGCACTTCAGGAAGCGCCCGATATCGATGTCGTCTCACGAAGAAGCAAAGCGATAGACATCATGGTCATTCTTTGCGGCTGCCCCAGAGCCTGCGGCGACAAAAAGCGCGTCCGCAAAAGGGCCGAGCACTGCGTTGTCCTGGCCGGTAAAACGGTTGACCTGGTGCCTTTCGCTGAAGAAGAATTAGCCGCTCAGGTAATACAGAAGGTCAGGTCCTATTCGACGGAGAGCCAGCTTATTGCCCGTAATCCGGCGCCACCCCGACGAACTCACCACCATCAACCACGATAACCTCCCCGGTAATGTAGCTCGAAGCATCAGAGGCGAGGAAAAGCGCCGCCCCGGCAATGTCCTCGGGGACACCGATATAGCCAAGAGCCCTGCTCTCTGCCGCCTCTTTCTCCTTCACCGGGTCCTTCCACAGCGCCTCGCTTAACTTGGTCTTGACCACGCCCGGCGCGATTGCGTTCACCCTTATTTTATACTGGCCCCATTCCTTGGCCAGAATCCGCGTGAGCATTATCAGGCCGGCCTTGGTCACACTGTAAATGCCGAGCTCGCTGGGGACAATGCCCATAATCGAGGCCATATTGATAATGCTGCCGCCGCCCTGCTCCTTCATCACGCCGGCGACCAGCTGGCTCAGCAGAAACGGCCCCTTGAGGTTGACGTTCATGGTCACGTCCCAGGCCCACTCTTCAGCTTTCAGCAGCGGTCCGGCGTACGGGTTGGTGCCGGCATTGTTGACCAGGACATCGATTCTCCCCCACTCCCCCTTTACCCTGTCCACCAGGGCTTTCGACTCCTCCACCTTGGCGATATGGCTGGCCACGGCCAGGCTTTGCACACCTTTCTGCTTGAGCTCCTCGGCCACCGGCTCAAGGTCGGGGAGCTTGCGACCGCTTATGGCGACCTTGGCGCCGGCATCGGCAAAGGCCAGTGCGATGGCGCGGCCAATGCCCCGGCTGCCCCCGGTGACCAGAGCTACCCTGCCCTCCAGTGAGAATCGGGACAGGTCCATGTTAGCTGTCCTCCTTGTCTAGGCGCGCTTCTTTCTGCGTCGCCACCAGGCGAAATACAGTATCACGCCGATTATTATCCATACCGGGCTGAAAATGCCGAGCCAGATTAAGATATTGGCCAGCACCCGCCCGAAGATAACGAGTCCGTTCCAGGCGCTGTCAACGATGCTGCCGGCGCTCCAGCCGGGCAGTACCGTGATATAGTCGCTCCGCTTTTCTATATCCTGATTGCCGCGGTCATCGGTGACCGTCAGTAAAACCGTGTAAGTTCCCTTTGACTTGTATTTATGTCTCGGGTTGTTATCGGTGCTGGTATTACCGTCGCCAAAATCCCACTCATAGCTGTACGGTCGGACACCGCCGCCCACATCACTGCTAAAACGAATCTCCTCCCCTTCCTTCGCCGTTACCTTGCTGGCATTTAACCAGACCTCAAGCTTGGACTGCTCCAGTGTGACCTGGATGAGCGACATTGCCGATGTCCGCTCCAGGTACTGCATGCGTCCCTTGGTCCGCTCAATGTCCTGCTGCACTCTGGACAGCTCGCGCTGGACATCGAGGATGTCCTCCACCTTCACCGCTTTCTCCATAAGTTTGAGAAGCTGCGCCTCAGTAGCTTCCAGGTTGCGGAGCGTCGCCTCAAGGTCAACGTATTCCTCGGTAACGTCCTGTGCTGACGTGGTCTCGGAGGTCACCTCCACGGCCATACTGCGCAGCACGCTCATCGCGTAATCGAAATCCGCTGACGGCACACGAACCGTTATCTGCCCGACAACACGCTCGCCCTCTTTCCAGCTGCTGGAATTGACCACGTACCCTTTTCGGTCCTGGGCAAGATTTGTGATTTTATCTATGGTGTCGCGGACATCGTCCACCACCAGCTGCATGTTGGCGGTGCGTATTATCATGCGGTCGGTGTCAATGGACATATCATTTCCGTTCACCGGTGATGGCGCTGGTGCCGGGGCTGGCACCATAGGCGGTGTTTCCACAATCACCCCGCCGTCTTTCCCCTCGGATGGTGCCCCAGGTATTATTATCGCAGGCGCGGGGGGCGTCTCTATAACTATTGGCGGTGCAGTCGGTGCTGGGGCTGGGGCCGGTCTCGGTGCGGGTGCCGGTGATGGAGCCGGAGCAGGCACTGGTGCTGGTGCAGCACAGGCAAGCAACGCCACAGTCAGAATTGCTAGAGCAACAACTATCAATAACCTTCTCATAATAACCTCCTGTTTGCTCTGTTCATTATATAAAACGACAGACAGACAAAAAGGTTAGCTTGTCCTGTCTTGTTTTCACTCATGAAAAACAGCCCAATTGGCAACCGCCTATCTTAACGGACAACTGATCGGCCGCCTCGCCCACGTCACGCGGGCTGACCTTCAGTTCCTTGGCAATCTTAAAGGCGACGGCGCAGAGCAACCTGCCATCCACCAGCGATGATTTAATCTTTTTCTCCAGTTCGGTTTCCACGGGATACTCCTCCAGCTTTTTAAGCTATATATATCTTATCACGCTTTCCCTACTTTTATAACGGATTAGGTTTTTCTTTTCTCCAGAAAGGCGATTATCTCATCAACGTCCGGCATTTCTGAAATCGGGTATATTTTAGCGAAAATCACCTTCTGCTCCTCATCGATTACAATGTTGGCCCTTTCGGAAAAGCCGTCCGGCTCTCTGAATACCCCGTACAATCTGGCCACCGCGCCATGCGGCCAGAAGTCGGCCAGTAACCTGGTATGCTCTATCTCCATCACCTCCGCCCAGGCCCGATTGGAGAACATGGAATCAACGCCTATGCCCAGCGCCACGGTATTCAATCTTTCCAATTGCTTAAAGTGGTCTTCCAGCGACCTCATGTGGTCCCGGCAGACCGGCGTCCAGGCAAGGGGTCGGAACGCAAGCAGCACTTTCTTGCCCTTAAACTTTGACAGACGTACTGTTTTCTTGCCCTGGTCTTTTAAGGTGAAGTCCAACGCCTTGCTGCCCAGTGTAATCACCTTTTCCACCTCCTTCTCTTTTGGTACTGATTATATTTTATGCCAGTGACGCTTTATTTTCCAGACATAGCCATTATTCCATAGCTGGAAGCATCTGGCTCAGGATAAGACGGAGGTTACCAGTATAGTCTCTGGCCAGCGGGTCGATTAAAACCACCTCGCCTCCGATGGCCTCAGCGACAACCTCGGCACTCTTGGGGTCAAACTGCGGCTCGGCGAAGATAACCCTGATATCATGTGCCTTTGCCTGCTCTATCAGTTGCGTGAGACCGGCCGCGGTCGGCTCTTTACCCTCGATTTCAAGGGGAATCATAATCAGGTTATATTCGCGGGCGAAATAGCCAAACGCCGGGTGGTAGACCATGAACCGCCGATTCTTCACCGCGGCCAGTCCGTCTCTTATCTCGCGGTCTATCTCCGCCAACTGCTGTAGGTAGGCATCCCGGTTCTGCTCGTAATAGTGCCTGTTGTCCGGGTCCACTTCAGCCAGCCCGTCACAGATGTTCCGCACCATTATCCGGGCATTGGCCGGCGACAGCCAGATATGAGGGTCCATAGCACCGTGGTGCTCATCCTCATCTTCGGCCACCATTTCCTGCAGCTCCACCCCTTTCGAGCAATCCATCACCACCATTTCTTTACTGGTCGCCAGCAGCTTCTCCATCCAAACGAGTTCGAATTCCACACCCGAGCCCACCTTGGCATACAATGTCGCCTCGGCCAGCGCCTTCAGCTGTGCCGGCTTGGGCTCATAGGTATGAGGGCTTGCCCCCGGCGGCACCATAACCGTCACCTTCACCCGGTCTCCACCCACATTCTCCACAAACTCGACCTGCGGCAGTATGGTAACCACCACTCCGAGCCGGTTATCGTCTTCGCTTTCCGGAGCACAGGCTGCAACCGCGAACATCAGGCCCGCCGCTGATACGACGGCGAGCATAATCATTATCTTCCGTCCCCAAGTCCTGGCCATCATCTCACCTACCAGCAGCAATATTATAACCTGCCGGCCGTATGGAATGCATTTCTCAAATTGAACGATGAATTAGCTAATCTGTCAATACGGCAATTTAGCACACATTTTTGCCGTATATTGCTTATATTTACTTAAAATATTTATAATATATTTATATATATTCTATTGACAATTCATACCATATAATTTTATAATGGTATACGGCAAGCGTATTCCGCATTATTAAGGACGGCCAATATGAAAAGGGTATATGTTATCGAAGAAGCCTGTATGGGCTGCGGCCTCTGCGAGGTCTACTGTCGCCTGGAGCACTCAAACTCCAGAGATATACTCAAGGCGCTGAAAGAAGAATCGCCACGCGCCACAGCTCGCATTGCCGTACAGCGCCAAGTGCCCGTCTCCTTCGCCCTGCAGTGCCGGCACTGCGCCGAGCCGTACTGCGTTTATGCCTGCCTGACCGGTGCCCTGCAGCGAGACGCAGAAAGCGGCGTTATTCTGGTTGATACCGAGAAATGTATAGGCTGCTGGACCTGTGTCCTGTCCTGCCCCTTTGGTGTTATCCGGCGGGATATAGAACGGGGCACGATTGCTAAATGCGACCTGTGCTTTGCCAGCGACGTGCCGGCGTGCGTCGCCCACTGCCCTAATGAAGCGCTGGTATACGCCGAGAGTGAGTCCCCTGTTTGCATAGAATAAAAATACCAGTAAAATAAAGACATCCTTGGGAAAATTAGAGAGATAGAAATGATTGCGATAATCGATTACGGCGCCGGCAACCTGCGCAGCGTGGCCAATGCCATTATCAAGCTGGGCTACCAGCCCAGGGTGACCAATCGCGCTGAGGACTTGCTTGCCGCAAAGGCGATTATACTGCCCGGCGTCGGCGCCGCCGGCGACACCATGAAAAGCCTGCAGAAGCTGGGGCTGGTGGCACCGCTCAAGCAGCTCATCGCCAACGACCGACCCTTCTTCGGCGTCTGCATCGGGCTGCAGGTGCTCTTCACCGGCACCGAGGAAGGCGGCGGACATGACTGCCTCGGTATAATCGCCGGCCGGGTGAAAAGACTGCCGGACGGTCTGAAAGTGCCCCACATGGGCTGGAACCAGGTGCAGCAGCGTTTACCCCACCCGATATTTGAGGGCATCCCCGACGGAGCAGACTTTTACTTTGTCCACAGCTACTACGGGGAGCCGGAGGACAAATCGCTGGTGGCCGGGGAAACGGAATACGGGGTCAACATCGCCAGCGTAATCGCACACGGCAACCTGGTGGCGACGCAGTTCCACCCGGAAAAGAGCGGCGAACACGGCCTGAAAATGTATGAGAACTTTCTCCGGCATGCCCTTAATGGTAAAAATCCATAGTTTGGCAGATAGGTAAGATGAGCGAAATTCTGACCGAAACCAGATATCTAATCATCGGCAACTCCGCCGGAGGCATCGGTGCGGCGGAAGCGATACGTGAAGTTGACGGGCAAGGGAGCATCGCTATTATCTCCGACGAGCCTTACCCTGCTTACTCGCGACCGCTCATCGCCGAGCACCTTGCGGAAGGCTGTTCACTGGAGCGAATGCTGTACCGGCCAGCTGATTTTTACGAACGCAATGGTATCGGCACCATACTGGGCCAGAAGGCGGTGGGCCTTGATGTAAACAGGCATACCCTGACGCTGGACTCCGGAAGCACGATTTCCTGGCAGAAGCTGCTGCTGGCCACCGGCGGGCTGCCCATCGTCCCGCCTATCAAAGGCGGCCAGAAGAAGGGCATCTTCACCTTCACCACGCTGGATGATGCCAGAGCCATCGACCGCTATCTTGAGAAAGCAAAAAGGGTGGTGGTAATCGGTGGTGGCCTTATCGGTGTCAGCGTGACGGAAGTGCTGGTCAAGCGCGGCGCGGCCGTAACCATTGTCGAGATGAAGGACCGCGTGCTCAATACTATCCTCGATGAAGAGATATCCGAACTGGCGGTAGGTGCCCTGCGCCAGGCGGGGGTAGAAATAATCACTGACCATGTCGTTGCCGAGATAAACGGTCGCGGCGGGAGAGTGCACGGCGTTACCCTTGATAGTGGCAACAGGATTCCCGGCGACATGGTTATCATTGCCATCGGTGTCCGTCCGCGTACCGAGCTGGTCAACAACACTGGCATAAAGGTGAACCGGGGTATCGTAGTGGACAATCGCATGGCCACCTCCCATCCCGATGTCTATGCCTGCGGCGACGTCGCTGAAGCCTTTGACATCCCCTACGGTGAATGCCGCCTGACGCCGATATGGCCCAACGCCTACATCGGCGGTCGAACCGCCGGCTTCAACATGGCGGGACAGCCCGCCGAGTATCCGGGCGGCATGGCCATGAACTCACTGAAATATTTCGGCCTGAACGTGGCCTCGGCCGGAATGGTGACACCGCCGGATGACAGCTACGAAGTGATTATGTCAAATAAAAACGGCCACTACCGCAAAATAATTCTTAGAAATAACATTGTTGTCGGCCTGCTTTTCTCAGGCGATATTGAAAAATCGGGCATAGTCCGCAATCTGATAATGAGTCGGGTAAATGTCGAGGATTTCAAATCGGTGCTCGCGGCCGACGACTTCGGGCTGGCCTCACTGCCCGGGGACTTGTGGCGACCGGAGCTGGAAATGCCTGCCGGAGCAGTGGTATCACCCGTGAATGAGGAAGAGCCTGTGGAAGCAATCGCCGGCGAATAACCTGCTTTGCGTGGAGATTTATTATGAAAGACCTGAACAAAATACAGAACCCTTACCGGGACGATAAGGTAATCGATGCCTGCTCCATATTTGGCATGATGGACACGTCCGGCAAGAGGTTCTCAGGCAAAGATATTATAAGGGCCATCGCCAACATGCACGAGCGCGGCAACGGCCTCGGCGGCGGTTTTGCCGTTTACGGCCTTTATCCCGATTATGCTGACCTCTACGCCTTCCATATCATGTACCTCAGCCGGAAAGGGCAGGAAGAGGTTGAATCGCTGCTCAGGAACCGGTTTCAATTAATCCATCAGGAAGCAGTGCCCACCTATCCCACACCGGCGATAACCGACCCGCCTGCGGTCTGGCGCTACTTTCTGGATATAAGCGAACGCAAGCCGGAAGACCAGCCGGCTGATGACTACGTCGTGGAGCAGGTAATGCGTATCAATACCGAGCTTCAGGATGCCTTTGTTTTCTCCAGCGGCAAGGACATGGGCGTTTTCAAGGGCGTCGGCTATCCGGAGGAGATTGCTCAGTATTTTGGACTGGAGCAGTATGAAGGCTACCTGTGGACGGCGCACGGTCGCTTCCCGACCAATACTCCGGGGTGGTGGGGCGGCGCCCATCCGTTCTGTATCCTGGACTGGACAGTGGTGCACAACGGAGAGATATCTTCATACGGCATAAACCGCCGTTTCCTAGAGCAGTACGGCTACCACTGCACCATGCAGACCGATACCGAGGTGGTGGCGTACGCCGTCGACCTGCTGATGCGGAAGCACGGGCTGCCGGTTGAGATCGCGGCCCGCGTCCTGGCCGCCCCCCTGTGGTCGGAGATTGAGCGCCGACCGCCGGCGGAACAGGAACTGCTGCGCACCCTGCGCCAAGTCTACGGCAGCCTGCTGCTGAACGGGCCTTTTACCGTTATTATGGCGCATCACGGCGAGATGATAGGGCTCACCGACCGCATCCGCCTGCGCCCGCTGACCGTGGGCACCAAGGGCAGCCTGCTCTATCTTTCCTCGGAAGAATCGGCCATCCGCCTCGTCTGCCCTGACCTTGATGACGCCTGGATTCCAGCCGGGGGTGAACCGATAATCGGCAGCCTGCAGACACCGATAAACGCCGTTGCCAAGGAGATGATTTCCCATGCTCACTAAGCGGATTATACCCTGCCTCGATGTTAAAGACGGGCGGGTGGTCAAGGGCACGAGCTTTGTCCATCTGCGTGACGCCGGCGACCCGGTAGAACTGGCGGCCTTCTATTACCAGCAGGGTGCTGATGAACTGGTCTTTCTCGACATCAGCGCCACGCCGGAGGGTCGCGATACGCTGGTGGACGCGGTTGGGCACATCTCGGAGCAGGTTTTCATACCGCTTACCGTTGGCGGCGGCCTGCGC
This sequence comes from uncultured Dehalococcoidaceae bacterium, assembly GCA_964597015.1. Lineage (GTDB taxonomy): Bacteria > Chloroflexota > Dehalococcoidia > Dehalococcoidales > RBG-16-60-22 > E44-bin89. Next base: position 11,577 of record CAZQWO010000004.1, on the reverse strand, counting down.
ACCACCGATGACATGCGCCGCCTGCTGAAAGCTGGCGCCGATAAGATCTCCATCAACACCGCCGCGGTGCTTACCCCCGACTTGATAAAGGAAGGAGCCCAAAAATTCGGCAGCCAGTGCATCGTCGTGGCCATAGACGCCAAGCGCATTGAGCACAGCCCCGAACAAAAGTGGGAGGTCTACACCCACAGCGGCCAGCAGCCAGCGGGGATTGATGCCGTCGAATGGGCACGGCGAGCCGTTCAAATGGGGGCGGGGGAGATACTGCTGACCAGCATTGACGCCGATGGTCACCGCGCCGGCTATGATATCGAACTGACCCGCGCCATCTCGGAAGCGGTTACCGTGCCGGTTATCGCCAGCGGCGGCGCCGGCACACTGGAAGACCTATATGAAGCGCTCGTTGCCGGTAAAGCGGATGCGGTGCTGGCGGCCAGCATCTTCCACTACGGCACTCATTCCATTCCGGAAACGAAAGAATACCTGGCGGATAAAGGGATACCGGTACGAATCGGAGGTGAGGAAAGATGAAGACGTATCTGCCACCCAAATTTTTAGTGGAGAGAGACGCGGAGCGTTGCATCAAGTGCGAGGTGTGCGTCAACCAGTGCTCCTTCGACAATCATTATTACGACGCCGAAGACGACGAGATGAAGAGTCGCACCGAGAACTGCGTCGGCTGCCATCGCTGCGTTACCTTCTGCCCTACCGGAGCGCTGACGGTGCGGCGCAATCCGCTGGAGTATCGTGATAACTATAACTGGAGGCCGGAATATATCGAGGACATCATCAAGCAGGCCGAGACCGGCGGCATTCTCCTCACCGGCATGGGCAATGACAAGGGGCAGCGTATCTACTGGGACCATCTGGTGCTCAACGCCAGCCAGGTTACAAATCCCTCCATTGACCCGCTGCGCGAGCCGATGGAGCTGACCACCTTTCTGGGCGGCAAACCCGACCGTGTGGAGCTTGACGCCAACCTGAAAGTGAAAACGAAGCTGACGCCTCAGGTCAGGCTGGAAGTGCCGGTGATGTTCGCCGCCATGTCCTACGGCGCGGTGAGCCTCAACGTGCACCGGTCGCTGGCCAGGGCAGCCACCGAGATGGGTACGCTGTGGAACACCGGCGAGGGCGGACTGCACCCCAGCCTCTATAAATATGGCAAGAATACCACCGTGCAGGTGGCGTCTGGTCGCTTCGGCGTGCACCCGGAATACCTTGATGCCGCCCGCGTTGTTGAAATTAAGATTGGCCAGGGGGCCAAGCCCGGCATCGGCGGCCATCTGCCCGGAGAGAAGGTCAGCGCCGAGGTCTCCACCACCCGCATGATTCCTCAGGGCACGGACGCCCTCTCCCCGGCGCCGCAACATGATATATATTCCATTGAGGACCTGGCACAGCTGGTCTACGCTCTGAAAGAGGCCACCCATTATGAAAAGCCGATATCGGTGAAGATTGCCGCTGTGCATAACTCGGCGGCCATAGCCAGCGGCATGGTGCGCGCCGGCGCCGACATCATCGTCCTTGACGGGCTGCGAGGCGCTACCGGCGCCGCCCCTAAAGTCATTCGTGATAACGTTGGCATCCCGATTGAACTGGCCCTGGCCTCGGTGGACAGTCGACTGCGCCAGGAGGGCATCCGCCACCGGGCTTCACTTGTCATCTCCGGCGGCATACGCAACAGCGCCGACCTGGCCAAAGCGATTGCCCTCGGCGCCGATGCCATATACATCGGCACGGCCGCCCTCATTGCCCTAGGCTGCCGCCTCTGCCAGCAGTGCCACACCGGAAAGTGCGCCTGGGGCATCTGCACTTCAGACCTCTTCCTTTCAAAACGGATAAATCCCGATATCGGGGCGCGGCGGCTAGCCAATCTACTGCGCGGCTGGAGCCTGGAGTTACAGGATATGCTCGGCGGCATGGGCATCAACGCCCTGGAAAGCCTGCGCGGCAACCGGCTGGCCCTGAGGGGCGTGGGACTCAATGAAAACGAACTTGATATCCTCGGCGTGAGGATGGCAGGGAGCTAATATGGTGCAGCAGGTGTATGACCAGAAGATATTAATTGACGCCAGCAACATACACTACCGCGAACTCAACACACGCCTGAAAGAGCTGGCCGGCAACGGCACGAAGCAAATTGAGCTCCACAACGTGTACGGCCAGCGCTACATTGGCACCAGCCTGAATACACCGATGGAGATTGAGATTCACGGGACGCCCGGCAACGACCTCGGCGCTTTCATGGACGGCCCAAAAATCACCGTTTACGGTAACGCCCAGGACGGCTGCGGCAACACCATGAACAACGGGGAAATCATCGTCCACGGCCACGCTGGCGATATTATCGGCCTTTCCGCGCGCGGCGGCCGGATATTTGTCCGCGACAGCGTCGGCTACCGGGCGGGTATCCATATGAAAGAGTACCAGGAAAAGAGACCGGTGGTGGTCATCGGTGGCACGGCGCAGGACTTCCTCGGCGAGTACATGGCCGGAGGCGTGCTGCTTCTGCTGGGACTGAACGGCGGGGGAGAACACAAAGCCAGGTTTATCGGCACCGGCATGCACGGCGGCGTCATCTACCTCAGGGGCAGTGTGGAGAAATACCAGCTGGGCAGAGAGGTCGGTGTAAAGGAGCTTGATGAAGACGACTGGCAGCTGGTCAGGAAACTGGTCGCAGAGTACGCCGAACATTTTAATTACAATGCTGATAAAATATTGGAGGGAAAGTTTATAAAACTATTCCCCCTTTACCTGAGACCGTACGGAAGAATCTACGCGCACTGAAAAAGAGGTGGTACCTTGCCCCGCATTTTAGTCATCACCAGCCAGGGCCAGAGCCTGAACGGCATTCATTCCGGGCTCGTTCAGAGAGGGTTCGACTGCTCCGCAGCGTCCGTGGAGGAGGATATAATCGAGCTGATACGTGAACAGGCCCCGGACCTGGTCATGCTGGAAATGGAGGGCAAGGGTGGCCCAGAAATGGCAGAGCTTTTGCAGCGGATAAAAAAGACGAGACATCTGCCCGTTATTGCCCTTCTAGAAAGACAGATTATTGACAGCCCTGATATTGACCTGAAGGCCATTGACGATTTCGTTATTGAGCCGGGTGATGCCGGTGAATTGGCACTGCGGATAAAAAAACTGCTGAACAAGACGGCCGGCGCCGAATCAGGCGAAGTCATCCGGTGCGGCGACCTCCTGATTGACCTGGCCAGATGCGAGGTATCCATTGGCGGTCTTCGCGTCGACCTCACCTTCAAGGAATACGAGCTGCTCCGCTTCCTCGCCAGCCATCCGGACCGGGTTTATACCCGCGATGCTTTGCTGAACAAGGTCTGGGGGTATGACTATTTCGGCGGCGACCGCACGGTTGACGTCCACATCAGGCGGCTCAGAAGCAAGATTGAAAGCCTTGGCCACACCTTTATTGATACGGTGCGGAACATCGGCTACCGATTCAACTGCAACCAATAACCCGTGCTCCTGCTTCATCCGTAACGCGGATTTAACCCGCCTGTAATCTTTTGGAAACAATCCTGGTTTAAACTGAAGACAGAAAAGCTAAAGCAGGAGTTTTGAAATGTCAGTCAGTTCCGGAGATACCGCCTGGATTCTGATTTCCTCGGCACTGGTCATGCTCATGACGCCGGGGGTCGCCCTCTTTTATGGCGGCATGGTAAGGCGTAAAAACGTCCTCTCCACCCTGATGATGAGCTTCGCCGCTCTGGGACTGGTGGGGCTGCTCTGGATACTCTACGGTTACAGCCTCAGCTTCGGCCCTGACATCGGTGGCCTTATCGGGCGGCTGGACTTCATCGGCCTGCGCGGGGTCGGCCAGGAAGCTTCGCCCATTTACGCCAGCACGGTACCCCACCTCGCCTTCATGGTCTTCCAGGGGATGTTCGCCATCATTACCGTTGCTCTGATTACCGGAGCGGTGGTGGAGCGCATAAAGTTCAGCTCGCTCCTCCTCTTCTCGGTGCTATGGCTTACCTTTGTCTACGCACCGGTAGCACACTGGGTCTGGGGCGATGGTGGCTGGCTGGCTGAACTGGGAGCGCTCGACTTCGCCGGCGGTACCGTGGTCCACATCTGTGCCGGCGTTTCGGCACTGGCGCTGGCCATGATGCTCGGTCCGCGCAAGGGTTTCCGCGACGGCCAGCCGATGGAGCCGCACAACATCCCGATGGTCATGCTCGGTGCCGGCCTGCTCTGGTTTGGCTGGTTCGGCTTCAACGCCGGCAGCGCTCTTACTTCCGGAGGATTGGCTGCCAGCGCCTTCGTTGCCACTAATACCTCAGCGGCGGCGGCCGCCTTCACCTGGATGGTTATGGACTGGATTTACCGTCGCCCCACCCTGCTCGGCACCGCCACCGGTGCAGTTGCCGGACTGGTCGCCATCACTCCCGCAGCCGGCTTCGTCGAACCAATAATGGGCATACCGATTGGCATCGGGGCCGCAGTGGCCTGCTACTACTGCATGCTCTTCCGAATGCGACGGCATATCGACGAGTCGCTGGACGTCTGGGCAGTACACGGCATGGGCGGCACCTGGGGCGCTATCGCCACCGGTATCTTTGCCAGCATTGCCGTTAACCCTGCCGGTGCCGATGGTCTGCTAATGGGTAATGTGCTACAATTGGGTAAACAAATTGCCGGCGTGGTCGCAGTCTGGGTATTTGCCTTTGTCGTCACCGGGGCCCTGGCCAAAATCCTGGACATCACCGTCGGGCTGAGGGTCAGCGGCATGGAGGAAACGGTGGGGCTGGACATTGCTCAGCACGGCGAAAGGGCTTACGGAGGTGCGCTGCGATGAAGAAAGTGGAGGCCGTTATCAGGGAGGAAAAGCTGGAGCCAGTACGCAAAGCGCTGGAAGATAGCGGCTACTTCGGCATGACCATCAGCGAAGTAAGCGGACGGGGAAGGCAGAAGGGGATTCCGCTACAGTGGCGCGTTGGCGAATACCGGGTGGATTTCCTGCCCAAAATCAAGGTTGAGGTTGTGATCCTCGATGATGATGTGGCCAGGACAGTACACGCCATCATGACAAGCGCCCGCACCGGGGAAATGGGAGACGGCAAGATATTTGTCCTGCCCGTGGAAGACGCGGTTCGCGTCCGGACCGGAGAAGCCGGCGAAAACGCAATATAACTTATAATCATTAAATTTTGGAGGTCAAAATGGCAAAGAAAAATAGAGAAGAAGGTAAAGAATATGTGCTCAAGATGGCGAAGGAAAATGATATCAAATTCATCCGCCTGTGGTTCACTGACATCCTCGGTTTCCTGAAGAACTTCGCCATTACCGTCGAGGAACTGGAGGGCGCTCTCGAGGAAGGGATGGGCTTCGACGGCTCCTCGATAGAGGGCTTTGCCCGCATCGACGAAAGCGATATGGTGGCGCTGCCCGACCCGGACACATTCCGATTGCTGCCCTGGCGGTCAAAGGAGCACCGCGCCGTGGCCCGCATGTTCTGTGATATCTTGCGACCGGGCGGCGAGCCGTTTGAGGGCGACCCGAGATTTGTCCTGAAGCGGAACCTGAAGCAGGCGGCGGACATGGGCTACACCTATTATGTAGGGCCGGAGCTGGAATATTTCTACTTCCGCGACTCGCAGGGCACGGAAGTCCTTGACCATGGAGGTTATTTCGACCTTACGCCGCGGGATGCCGCCACCGATATGAGAAAAGATACCGTTCTGACGCTCGAAGAGATGGGCATCGGCGTGGAATACTCACACCATGAAGTCGCACCCAGCCAGCATGAAATTGACATGAGATACACGGACGCCCTGACCATGGCGGACAGCGTGATGACCTACCGCCTGGTGGTCAAAGAGGTGGCCCTGAAATACGGTGTCTACGCCACTTTTATGCCCAAGCCGGTGCTCGGTATCAACGGCAGCGGCATGCATACTCACCAGTCGCTTTTCACCGGTGACAAGAACGCCTTCTTCGACTCAAAAGACCCTTACAATCTTTCCAAGGTGGCAAAGTGTTTTATTGCCGGGCTGTTGAAGTATGCCCCCGAGCTTACCGCCGTCACCAACCAGTGGGTCAACTCCTACAAGCGCCTCGTTCCCGGCTATGAAGCGCCGGTCTACCTCTCCTGGGCACGGCGCAACCGGTCCGACCTTGTCCGCGTACCCGAGTACCGGCCAGGTCGTGAGAAGGCAACCAGAATTGAGTTCCGCTCCCCAGACCCGGCCTGCAACCCTTACCTTGCTTTCAGCGTCATGCTCGCTGCCGGTCTGGAAGGCATTGAAAAAGGGTATGAAGTGCCCGAGCCAATCGAAGAGAACGTCTATGAAATGAGCGAAGCAGAGAGGCAACGCAGAGGTATCGGCACCCTGCCCGCCAGCCTTCAGGAAGCCATCCTGCTTACCGAAAAGAGCGAGCTGGTACGGAAAGCCCTCGGCGACCATGTCTTCAACGCGTTCATCAAGAACAAAAAGATTGAATGGGACCAGTACCGTACACAGGTGACCGAGTATGAACTGAACCGGTACCTGCCAATTCTGTGAGTTCATCTTTTAGGCTGCCCATGGATGAGGGGGATGATTATGCGCCGACTGCGTATTGGCATGGCTCAGGTCAACACCACCGTCGGTGATTTTGGGGGCAATAAAAGAAAAATACTGAAAACCATAGATGATGCTAGAGCTCTGGGGATAGACCTCCTGACGTTCCCGGAGCTCGCCATTTGTGGCTACCCCCCGGAAGATTTGCTCTTCAAACCGCAGTTCATTTCCGAAAATCTCAAAGCACTGGATGAAATAGTCCGTAACTCCTCGGGAATCGCCGTTGTTGTCGGCTTTGTTGATGCCAAAGAGGACATTTACAATGCCGCCGCGGTTATTCATGACGGCAGGCTGGTCGATATTTATCACAAGATATATCTACCCAACTACGGCGTGTTTGACGAGAACCGTTACTTCCAGGCCGGGAAAGATGTCCCTGTCTACAGAATCGCCGACATCGGCATCGGCGTCAATATCTGCGAGGACATATGGTATGAAACCGGACCAGCGGCGGCACAGGCTTACTCTGGAGCTGAAGTCATTATCAATATAAGTGCCTCGCCCTATCATGCCGGCAAGGGTGAGGCCCGGCGAAAAATGCTCCGCACGCGCGCCACGGATAACGCGGCCATCATCGTATATAATAACCTAGTCGGTGGGCAGGACGAGCTTGTTTTTGACGGCAACAGCATGATACTGGATGAAAAAGGGGAGCTTATTGCCCGGGGCAAACAGTTTGAAGAAGACCTGATTGCGGCTGACCTGGATGTTGAGGCCGTTTTTCAGGCCCGTCGGCATGACCCACGCTGGCGCAAAGCGTCATCTCTCCTGGACGCGGACCGGTGCCCGGTTACCAGGATAAATATATCAGATGAAGCACCCAGCCCTGACAAGCCGCCTTTGCCGAAGAAGCAGTTATCGCCACTTGACGGACCTGGAGAAGTTTACGCAGCACTGGTGCTCGGTACTCATGACTACATCCGGAAAAACGGCTTCCAGAAGGTGGTGATTGGGCTATCCGGGGGAATTGATTCCAGCCTGGTGGCTGCTATCGCCGCTGACGCTCTCGGAGCTTCAAATGTAATCGGAGTTGCCATGCCTTCGCCATATTCATCTGCGGGCAGCATAGCCGACGCCAAAAAACTCGCCGGTAACCTCGGCCTGAAACTGCTGATCATCCCCATAGATAAAATTCTTCATTCCTATATGGATACGCTGGCAGATAGCTTTCAAGATACCAGGCCTGATATCACTGAAGAGAATATCCAGGCCCGTATCAGAGGTAATATTCTGATGGCACTGTCCAACAAGTTTGGCTGGCTGGTACTCACCACCGGCAATAAGAGTGAGATGGCCACCGGTTATGCCACCCTGTACGGAGATATGGCCGGTGGCTTTGCTGTAATCAAAGATGTGCCCAAAACGACGGTTTACAAACTGGCTGAGTATCGTAACTCCCTCACTGCCAATTCATTAATACCCGTAAGCGTGATAGACAAGGTTCCTTCTGCCGAACTCCGGCCTGACCAGAAAGACTCCGATTCCCTGCCGCCGTATGATACGCTTGACCCGATTCTCACCTCCTATGTTGAAGAGGACAAGAACATTGAGCAGATTATAAAGATGGGCTTTGACCAGGAAACCGTGATAAAGGCTGCCCGCCTCGTCGATAGAAGCGAGTACAAGCGACGTCAGGCCCCTCCGGGCATTAAAATCACACCCAGGGCCTTCGGTCGCGACCGCAGGCTGCCCATCACCAACCGTTTTATAAGCTAAGCCGTGGTTATAAGTCAAACATTAGTAACCTTCATTCAGCTTTTCCTGCGTTAATGTTATAATAACAGAAGTCTATCTACCAAAGGGGAGTTGCCATGGTACAGATAGCCAGTTTTGAGACGGAAAGAAAAATAATCGCCATACTCAAGGTGCTGAGCGAGTCCATTGAGCCACTCGGCTCAATCCACATCGCCCGGGAACTGGAGCGGCATGGCATTTTCCTGAGCGAAAGGGCGGTCAGGTATCACCTCAGGATAACCGATGAACGCGGCCACACGCAGCCAATGGGCCATGACGGCCGGATGCTGACCGAGCGCGGCCTTGAAGAACTTAAAATGGCGCTCGCCCCGGAACAGGTTGGCTTCATCCATGAGAAACTCGAGCTGCTTGCTTTTCACACCACCTTTGACCTTAAAACCCGCACCGGCCAAATCCCTATTAATACTTCCATCATAGACCGGGCTGATTTTGGGCAAGCGATGGCAGCAATGAGTGAATCCTTCCGCGCCGGGCTCGGTGTCAGCGACCTTGTGGCCGTTGCTTCAGAGGGGGAGAAACTGGGCTCAGTGGTTGTCCCCAAGGGTAAAATCGGGCTGGCTACCGTCTGCAGCGTGGTGATTAACGGTGTACTGTTGAAAGCAGGCATACCCATCGAATCAAGGTTTGGCGGTGTCCTTGAAGTCCGCGACTCCAAGCCAAGGCGCTTTGTGGCCATTATCAACTATGCTGGCACCTCACTGGACCCGTCAGAGCAGTACATCCGGGCCAAAATGACCACGGTTAATGAAGCTGCCAGAACCGGCCATGGTAAAATACTGGCTAATTTCCGCGAAATACCGGCCCCGTCAAGGTCAACAGCTCAAGAAGTTCTGGACTCACTCAAGGAAGCCGGAATTCACGGTGTCTACGCGCTGGGAAACACCAGCGAGTCCCTCTGCCAGATCGCCATCGGTCTGAACCGCGTGGGCATGGTTCTGCTCGGTGGTCTAAATCCGGTAGCAGCCGCGGTTGAAGCTGGCATTGAAATTGAAAACATTGCCGAAAGCGGTATGATTGAATTCAACCAACTGGCCAGTTTCTGGAAGCTTAAACTATGACCTACTTTGACGAGCTAGACAAGATCTGGGGGAAAAAGGGGAATTCCGATTCGAGTCAGACCCTGAGAAGCAGAATGAGGCCCCACCACACCAGAAAGTGGCTGATTGCCATTGGGGTGCTCATTGCCCTGTTCATCGTGGCCGCTATCGGCAAAGGCATTTTCACGGAGCGGCTCTGGTTTGACAGTCTGGGGTACAGCAGCGTCTACACGACCATACTGACCACCAGAATCTGGCTTTTTTTCGTGGGGGCCTTCTTTTTTGTAGCCCTGCTTCTGGCTAACCTCTTTGTGGCACGGCGGCTATCGCCGCCGTCAGTAAGTAACGTGCTCACCAGAAAAGGATTGCTTTTTGTGCGCCGTGCCGTTGACATTGGTATCCTTATTACCGCCATCTTTATCAGCTTCATTTTCGGTCTCGTTACTGCCGGCCATTGGGAAATGATACTGCGCTTCATCCATGGCACCAATTTTAACGTCGTTGAGCCACTTCTGGGAAGAGACGTGGGCTTTTATATTTTCCAGCTGCCCCTCCTTCATTTCATTCAGAACTGGCTGGCCTGGGCCACAGTGCTAATTTTGCTCTTCACCGGAACCGTATACGCTTTAAATATCGGTTTCAATCGCACCGGCTTCACCAGGTGGATTAAAGGACACCTCTTTGCCCTTGGCGCCGCCATATTTTTCCTCATCGCCTGGAGCTATCGGTTGAAGATTTTCGAACTTCTCTATTCGAAACGCGGCGTTATTTTCGGTCCCGCCTACACCGATGAACACGCCCAGCTACTGGCATGGCGACTGCTCATTGCCACCACGATTATTTGTGGCCTGCTGATGATAGTCGGTATTTACCGCCGTGGCTGGCGCTGGCTTTCTGGGCCAATTGTGCTGTGGGTCGCTATGGCCATCATATTCGGCAGCATCTATCCAGCCATCATGCAGAGATTTCAGGTGGAGCCAAGTGAACTGGCGCGGGAAACATATTATATCAAAAATAATATTCAGTTCACCCGTCTGGCCTTCGGTCTTGACCGCATTGAGGTGAGGGACTTGCCTGTTGCCGTTGCTCCAAGTGAAGAGGACATTGTCGCCAACAGTGCTACTATAAACAACATCCGATTGTGGGACTACCGTCCCATAAAGGACACGTACAACCAGATACAGTCCATCAGGCTGTACTATGATTTTACCGATATTGACGTTGACCGATATCAGATTGACGGCAACTACCGCCAGGTGCTCCTGGGAGCCAGAGAGCTCTCGCCAGAAAAGCTGGCGGCTCAGGCGCAAACCTGGGTGAACCGTCGACTGCAGTTCACTCACGGCTACGGTGTAACCATGAGCCCCACCAACGAGGTTACCGAGCAGGGTCTCCCCAATCTGTTAATCAAAGACGTGCCACCGATTGGCACCATCGAAATTGATAGACCGGAGATTTACTTCGGCGAAAAAACTGAGGGCTACGTGATTGTCAATACCAGAATCGCCGAGTTTGATTACCCCAAAGGGGATAGCAATGTCTTCACTCATTATGAAGCCGAAAGCGGCATCATCCTTGATTCATTTCTGCGCAAACTGGCCTTTACCTGGCAGCTTGGCGATATTAACATTCTCATCAGCGATGAGCTTGCCGAAGGGAGCCGGCTCCTATATCGTCGCAATATACAGGAGCGAGTGAACCATATCGCTCCTTTCCTGAAGCTCGATAGTGATCCCTATATTGTCATTGATGAGGGCCAGCTTTACTGGGTGCAGGATGCTTACACGGTTTCTGACCGGTATCCATATTCCCAGCCCAATGCCAGCGGCATAAATTATGTCCGCAACAGCGTCAAGGTGGTAATCAATGCCTATGACGGGGCAGTCACTTTTTACCTTATTGACCCAGAAGATGCGATAGTAAATACCTACGCCGCTATCTTCCCGGCCCTGTTCCGACCCATTGATGAAATGCCGGTATCACTGCGGGAACATCTGCGCTATCCCCTGGACCTGTTCCAGATTCAGTCTTTGGTTTACCAGACCTATCATATGACCGACCCGCGTGTCTTTTACAATAAGGAGGACCTCTGGACAATCCCCGTAGAAACCTATGGCGATACCGAACGCAGTATGGAGCCGTACTACGTAATCATGAGGTTGCCGGGCGAAGAACAGGAAGAATTTGTCCTTATGCTACCC
>CAZQWO010000003.1:0-31898 GCA_964597015.1 uncultured Dehalococcoidaceae bacterium | reverse complement strand
AACTGGAGAGTCATTAACAAAGTGATTGCAGCCTAACCGGAGGCAGCGGGGTTTATATGTATTGCTTTTCTTGTGCGCTGGTGGTCGTGGTCATTGTCTCAAGGCTGTGGCGGGGAGAAGATTTGAGGGTGAAACAACAGGTAGATTATTGAGCCGAAGCAGGGAATGAAGATTATGATTATCGCCCAGGGCGGTTTTCGTTTGCCGAATACCCGGTCTCTACCGACCAAATCCTGCAGCATTACGGCGGCCAAAATCCAGTGAACTATGCCAAAAAGGACGATGCGCAGAATCCATTCGAAGTCCATGTATTTATTTCTGATGGGGCTGTTATCAGCAACTTAATTATATAGTATCTGTTATATGAGGCAAAAGCCACCGTAGATTGCCAGAAGGAGAGATGACGCGGGTTTACTTTTCTGCTTTCTTGCCGGTTGATATCTTCCTGAAGATGGAAATCTGGCAGACCGTACCATCGGCGTCATTATAGGGCGCAGCCATGATTTCATAACGCGTGCCGTCAGGAAAGCCGCATTCCCAGCGGCTGATTTTACTTTTGGCAATGACCTCGGCTATTTTACAGTTGGTGCCGCACGGTGCATTCAAGTGATGGAGATGCTGGTAGCAGGGCAGGCCAATTCCGTCACCGAAGCTGCTGGTCATGTATGAATTCATGAATCTGATTTTATAGTCGGGACCGGTAATGATGATGCCATCAGCCATACCATCGACGATTTTCAAGAGCTTGTCCTTTTCCGCGGTTAACAGTGCTTCCAGCTGACGGCACTGCTCTGTCTTATTGCGGGAGATGCCAACAAGTATGCCTATGACACCGGCGAAAACCGTAAACAGGACCGTTCTGAGCAGGGGGTCCGGAAAAGGCGAGATGAAGAAAGCACGAGGCATAAAAATAACAAAGGAGACCAGCGTGATGATGAGCGCTCCTTTAACTCTGGCCACGTGGGCGGCGTAGATAATGGGTGCCAGAAACAGAAGACGGTGAATGTCGTGGATACCGTAAAAAAATTTCAGACGCAGTGCATCCCAGGCTGCCCAGTCCGCCAGTTCGCCCAGATAGTAGAATGCGGTGCAGAGGAGCAACATGCCGGGCAGGATGAACAGCTTTAAAACGGGACGCTCGTTGGTTTCTTTAGCCATGCTTCATACCAGCGGGACGATTACCCTGAACTTTTAATAACAGCAGGTGGATACCGTCCAGTATCAGGCTGCAGGCAAACGCCAGCGGGACCAGAAGTAGCGGCGCCATCAGTATCAGGATGAATACCAGCGGCTTTGCCATCTTTATCTCCTATCTTCATCAGCGTATTTCGTCGTGTACATCACCAATTTTGCTCAGGTTCCTTTTTCTTCTTCCTGCCACGGCAGGGTATCTAAGCATCAGCCCTTTGGGGACTCAAGCGAAACGGCTAGCTCGAACTTTCGCGCTGCCTGTTCCCGGTGTCTTCTCCTGATAGCCCCGGCGATTCCCCCCAGGTTCACGAACCAGACAAAGACAGCGATAAGGATGATAAACGGTACCGCCAGAGTGATTGCCAGTATAATTTGCCATTCCATGGTCGGTTCTCCCTTTTATATGACCTGTTCCAGCGATAAGGTTTTTAATTTGTGTTAACGGCCTGATTTTGCGGTACCCTGGCGCTCTGGCGAGTCCGGTCGCAGAGGAGGCTGTACAGGCTTTTGATTGCACCTGCCCAGATGAGCGCCGGCCACAGGATTACGAAAGGCGCGGCGAGCGTCAGCAGTATGATGAATCCAAGCTCCATTTTTGTCTCCTCTTTTCAGGACGTGATTTCCATTTTTCACCGGTAAAACTCTATATCGCATTTCGCGGCATCGACTCCTCAGTTATTTATTCTCTCCGCTTTCTCTGGCCTTCGACATGGTTTGTTATCGAGTCTTTTACCATTAGATCCAGGGTAGCGCAATTCGCTCGCTTTCTATCTCGGCCCTCTTTTTGAGGGCAGCCCTCTTTTTCCGGGCATTTTTAATGGCCAGGTAAATACCACCGATGTTGGTATACCAGACGAACGCAGCCGGAAAGAGGATTAGCGGTATGGCGATTATCAGTACTAAAATGAATTCCCATTCCATTTTCCTGTCACCTCCACGATAACTTTATCACTGTGCTGTCAAAGATAGCTTCCGTTATAATGCCTATTTCTAAATTCCAAAAAGACGTATTCCTCAATAGCCGGGACTACGTATTTAAGCTATTTATAGCGGTGCTGTAATAGGTAGTTATGCTTACTGGTGGCCGTGCTTTTTAGAGGCCGCCGGGTTCTATTGAGCGCTGAAACAAAAAGGGGTATGATAGGGGTGAATGAAGGAACGGGGAGTAAATATTTGGATACAATCAAGGTCTTGATTGCTGATGACCACGCCGTGGTGCGTGAGGGCACCCGTCAGATTCTGGAACAGGAGCCGGATATCAACGTCGTTGCGGAAGCGGCCGATGGAGAAGAGGCCATCAGGTTGGCTGGCAGTTCTAAGCCCGATGTTATCATTATGGACATATCCATGCCCAAGATGGACGGCATAGAAGCCACCAAGCGGATAAAGGCGCTTCATCCCAATATCGCTATCCTTATACTCAGCGCTTATGATGATGACCAGTTTGTTTTTAATTTAATTGACGCTGGCGCCGCCGGTTATCTGCTGAAGAGTATAAAAGGGCATGAGCTGATTGAAGCGATACGCTCGGTAAACGCCGGGGAGTCAGTGCTGCATCCGGCCATAACCCGGAAAGTGCTCAATCGTTTTGCCACGGCGGCCGGCAAAGAGTCGAAACAGAAAGTCCTGGAGGTGCTCAGTGACCGCGAGATGGAGGTATTGAGGCAGGCGGCAAGAGGATTGAGCAACCAGGATATTGCCAATGAGCTCTGTCTGAGTCTGCGCACCGTTCAGGCTCATCTGGGGCATATTTTCAACAAGCTGCAGGTCAGCTCGCGGACTGAGGCGGTGGTGCGTGCTCTCCGGGAGAGATGGATTACCCTCGATGACATCGCCTGATTTCGAAAGCGGCGCGAAAATATTTGAGGAAATAGGGTGGCCAGATATTCATACACACGTTGGCTAGGGGCATTAAGCAGGCCCGTCTTCTGGTTAATTCTGTTACTGCTCGCTCTGATTACCATCCCCCATTATGCGGAAGCTCTTGCTTTCCCTTCGTTTATTGCTGAGTTGATTTCCAAACTTGACCTGGACCGGCACGCCTTCGAGCGAATTCTCTATCTGGCACCAATCGTCTGGGCAGGATTCGTCTTTAGCTGGAGGGGGTCAGTGGTCATTTCTCTAATGGCCCTCGCCCTGATGCTGCCCCGGGCAATATTTATATCGCACTACCCGAAGGACGCGCTTTTTGAGAGCATCGCCGTATTCATCGTGGGCAACGTGCTGGCGGTCAGTTTCGCCTCGCTGCGCCGGGAGAGGGAATACCGTACACAGCTCGAGGTCGCCAGACACGACCTCGAGGCCAATATTGCAATAGTCAGAGAAAACGAGAGACAGCTCACGGCGCTGAACCAGATTGCCGGCAACGTATCCCAGTCTCTGGATTTGAGCCAGGTGCTGGACAACGCCATTGATAGCGTCGTGGATGTTATGCAGGTTGAAATCGCCTGGATATATCTCCTTAACGAGGAAGCCGGTGAACTGACGATGAGCGTCTATCGGGGCGTTGCGGAGGAAGTGGTAAAGGGGGTGGATAAACTTAAGGTTGGTGAAGGCTTCAATGGTCAGGTGGCTCAAACTGGAGAGCCAATGCTGGTGGAAGATGCCTCTCTAGACTCAAGACTGACCAAGGAAGTGGTCAGCAAGTACCATATACAATCACAGCTTATCGTGCCGCTACGGTGCCGGAGTAAAGTAAACGGTACTCTCTGTGTCGCCATGTACCGCCAGCGGGAGTTTCGTCAGGAAGAGATAGAGCTGCTGAGCGCCATTGGCAATCAGATTGGTGTGGCGGTGGAAAATGCCCGACTTTATCAGCAGCAGCAGGAGGTCGCCGAGCAGCTGCGCAGCATGCAGGAAAACCTGCGTTACTATCTGCACCAGGCGACCAAAGCGCAGGAGGAGGAAAGAAAGCGCATTTCCCGTGAGCTGCACGATGATACCATACAGGACCTCGTGGTTCTCTCCCGTCAACTTGACGCGCTGGCATCAAACGAGGAGCTTTCCGAGGACAGCCGCCACAATCTGGAGGGGCTCTGGCAGAAGACGAACGATATTATCAAGGAAGTGCGTCGCTTGAGCCAGGACCTGCGACCGGCGGCGCTGGACCGTCTGGGGCTGTTGCCGGCTCTGGAACGGCTGGCGTCAGACATTGCCGATTACTCCGGAATAGAGGTCAAGGTGAAGGTCAATGGCGAGGAAAGGCGTCTCAATGAAGAGGCAGAACTCATCCTTTTCCGAATCACCCAGGAAGCGATGCGGAACGTATGGCGACATGCTCAGGCGACCAGGGCCGAGATTACGGTGAACTTTGAAAAGGACAGAGTGAGGGTGGTCGTCAGTGATAATGGACAGGGCTTTGAGATTCCGGACAAGCTCGGGGCGCTGGCCCGTGATGGCAAGCTCGGTCTGGCCGGGATGCAGGAGCGGGCGCAACTCATCGGTGGCGAACTGGCGGTGAAATCGACACCGGGTAAGGGTTCCACCGTGACCGCGGAGGTGCCGGTTTAGTCGGCCTTTTTGCCGGATACGGCGGAACGGCTATACGGTCGCACATTCTTCCGTGTCCAGCCAACTATTTTGTCAATCGTGGTTCCGGGCAGGAATACGTTTTTGATGCCGGCTTTTTTCAATGCCGGAATGTCTTCCTCCGGAATGATACCGCCGCCAATTACGGTAATGGAACCGGCGCCGCTGGCTTTTAACTGCCTGACTACCTCGGAAAACAGGTAAAGGTGAGCCCCGGAAAGGCAGCTCAAACCCACTAGGTCAACATCCTCCTGAATGGCGGCGCTCACTATCTGCACCGGAGTCTGGTGCACACCGGTATAGATGACTTCAAAACCGGCGTCGCGGAAGCCGCGGGCAATAATCCGGGCGCCACGGTCATGCCCATCAAGGCCGGGCTTGGCCACCAGCACCCTCAGTTTTCTATACTGCTCCATTGTTGTCTGTGTGTAGTTACTGATAAATTTCAAAACTAGAAGAATCCGGGGTCGCGGTATTCGCCGAAGACCTCACGGTAGACGTCGCAGATTTCCTGCTCGGTGGCGAAAGCCCTGACCGCCTCTATGACGGGGGGCATGACGTTGGCATCGCTCTGGCAGGCGGTGCGGAGGTCGTTGAGGGTCCTGGCCGCCATCCGGCTGTCCCGGCTCCTTTTGGTGTCCTTTAGCCTCTTGACCTGTTCCGCTTCAACCTTCTCGTCAATCTTCAGCATCTCAATGGGCGGCCCTTTTTTCGCCACGTGCTGGTTTACGCCCACCACTATCTTTTCCCGGTTATCCACCTGCTGCTTGAAGCGGTAGGCAGCATTGGCGATTTCACGCTGTGGGAAGCCCTGGTCGATTGCCGCCAGCATGCCGCCCATATCGTCTATCTGTTTGATATATTTCCAGGCCTCATCTTCGATGCGGCTGGTCAGCGCTTCAATGTAGTAGGAACCGGCCAGGGGGTCGATGGTGTTTATTACGCCGGTCTCCTCGGCCAGAATCTGCTGGGTGCGCAGGGCAATGGTGGCGGCGAATTCCGTGGGCAGGGCGAACTCCTCGTCGAAAGAATTGGTGTGCAGCGACTGCGTGCCACCCAGGACAGCCGCCAGCGCCTCGGTGGCGGTGCGGACAATGTTATTGTACGGCTGCTGGTGCGTCAGCGAACAGCCCGCCGTCTGCGTGTGAAACCTGAGCCACCAGGAACGCGGGTTTTTGGCCTTGAACCGGTCTCTCATGATTTTGGCCCATATCCGACGCGCCGCCCGGAACTTGGCGATTTCCTCAAAGAAGTCCATGTGGGAGTCGAAGAAAAAAGAGAGCCGCGGGGCGAAAGCGTCAACCTCCAGCTTCTTGCGGTCGATGACATCCTGTACGTAGGCAATACCGTCGGCCAGGGTGAAGGCCAGTTCCTGGACGGCGGTGGCGCCGGCCTCGCGGATGTGATAGCCGCTGATGCTGATGGTGTTCCAGCGGGGCACGTGGTGGGTGCCGAATTCGATGGTGTCGCTGATGAGCCTTATCGACGGTTCCGGTGGGCACATAAATGTTTTCTGGGCGATGAACTCCTTGAGCATATCATTCTGGATGGTGCCGCCCACCCTGTCCCAGCTCGCCCCCTGCTTCTCCGCGGCCACCAGGTACATTGCCCAGAGCACACTGGCCGGGGGGTTGATGGTCATGGAGGTGGTCACTTTGTCCAGCGGGATGTCGCTGGTCAGGGTTTCCATATCGGCCAGGGTATCGATAGCCACCCCGCACTTGCCCACCTCGGCCCTTGCCTTCGGCGAATCGGAATCGTAGCCCATCAGGGTGGGGAAATCAAAGGCGGTGCTCAGGCCGGTCTCGCCCTCTTTCAGGAGCTGGTGCCAGCGCTGGTTGGTGTCCTCGGCGGTGCCGAGACCTGAAAACATGCGGAGTGTCCAGACCCGGCCGCGGTAACCACTGGCCTGGCAGCCTCGGGTGAACGGGAAAGAGCCGGGATAGCCAATATCGCGGTCGAAATCCAGGTCGCGGATATCCTCAGGGGTGTATATCGGGTGCACCAGCAGGTCGGAAATGGTGGATAAGCGTTTCTTGGCCAGCAGGTCAGGGGCAGATTGGGTAACCTCGGCCTCCCATTTTTTCAGCCCCTGGCGAGCGTCATGCAGTGTCTTTTCGTCGAACATGGTCAGCCACCACCCTACCGGCCTTAAATCTGGCCGGCATATTCCTTCTGCGTCCAGCTATAGCCTTTCTCCAGCGCTTTCTGGTTCAAATGTAATAGCTTCTGTTTTTTGCTCAGCGATTCTTCCATTATCTGGTGAATGGTGTTCGAAGAGACGACGGGGCGGCAGGCAAGCAATGCGCCGAGGACAACGAGGTTACCAACGCCGCTATCCCCCGCCTCGGTGGCGAGGTCATTTGCCGGAATGTAGATGATGCTTATCTCCCCGCGTGACGTTTTTTCCGGGACGAGCGACTGATTGACTATGAGAAGACCGTCCGCTTTGGTCGTTTTTTCGAATCTGGTCAGAGAGGCAGAGTTCATGGCCACGGCGATGGTGGGCCTGGCGATGAACAGAGCGCCGATGCGCTCATCGGAGATGGTAACGTTGCACCAGACGGTGCCGCCTCTCTTCTCAGCGCTGTAGGCGGGCATGTATACCACCTCGCGCTCTTCCCTGAAGGCAGCCTCTGTGAGCAGCCGCCCTATGAAAAGTACCCCCTGTCCACCGAAACCGCCGATGGCTATTTCCTCATGCATTACCGACCTCTTTTTTCAGTGCGGCCACAGCCTCAATCACCTTATATTCACCCAGCGGGTATTGGGGGAGCATGTTTTCGGTAAGCCAGTCCATGGCTTTAATGGGCTCCACCCGCCAGTTGGTCGGGCAGGGGGACAGCACCTCAACCAGTGACATGCCCAGGTTGGCCAGCTGGGTCCGGAAAGCGAGCTTAAGCGCCTGCTTGGCTTTTCTGACCGCAGCCGGGCTGTTCACGGCAACGCGGGCAATATACGCGGTACCGTCCAGAGTTGATAGCATCTCGCAGACACGGATCGGATGGCCAGCCAGGGATTTTTCCCGGCCGGCGGTTGTTGAAGTCGAGTACATGCCCAGCAATGTGGTGGGGGCCATCTGGCCTCCGGTCATGCCGTAGATAGCGTTATTGACAAAAATGGCGGTTATGTTTTCGCCGCGGGCGCAGGCGTGCACTATCTCGGCGGTGCCTATCGCCGCCAGGTCGCCGTCACCCTGGTAGGTGAAGGGAACAAGGTGGGGATGGCACCTTTTAATGGCGGTGGCCACGGCCGGGGCGCGTCCGTGGGCCGACTCAAGTCCGTCGAATTTGAAAAAATCGTAGGAATTGACCGAGCAGCCTATTGAGGCCACACATATCGCCCTCTCCCTGATTTTCAGCTCGTCAATTACCTCGCCGACCAGGCGGAAGACAATGCCGTGGCCGCAGCCGGGGCAGAAGTGGAAGGGTCGCTCTTCCATTGATTCCGGCTTCTGGTACAGTATTGTTTCCAGATCTTCTGTTTTATCTTTTGACTTGGCCATTTTTATCTCGTTCGGCTACTTCATTATTTTCTCTATGGCTTCCAGTATCTCATCGGCGGAGATGGGCACGCCGGCAAACTGGTTGACCAGCTCCACGCGCGCATCGGTAGCCAAAGACAGCCGGACATCTTCGATAAGCTGGCCGAGGCTCAGCTCCGCTACCAGAAAGCGTTTGACCTTTCGTGTTAAATCAAACAGTGGTTCAACCGGGAAGGGGAAGAGGGTGATGGGTCGGAACATGCCGACTTTGAGTCCGGCCTCGCGGGCCATTTTCATGGCCGTCATCGCCGAGCGAAAGGCGCTGCCGTAAGCGACGATGACCAGGGCAGCGTCATCGAGGTTGATGCCTTCATAGCGGACTTCGCTCTGCTTTATCCTCTCGAACTTCTGGCGCAGAAGTTCCACTCGTGGCTGGTAATCCACCGGGTTCATGGCAAAGGAGTTGATGATATTCTTGGGCCGCCCCACCGCCCCATTAATCGCCCATGGTTTCTCGGGGAATTTTGTGACCGGCTTGCGCATGACCACCGGCTCGATGGCCTGGCCGAGGAAACCGTCCGGCAGCACTATTACCGGATTGCGGTATTTATCTGCCAGTTCAAAGGCGAGCATGGTAAGGTCCATCATCTCCTGCACCGATGCCGGGGCCAGGGTTATCAGGTGGTAATCTCCGTGGCCGCCTCCTTTGGTGGCCTGAAAGTAGTCACCCTGCGCGCCGCCGATGTCGCCCAGGCCCGGCCCACCGCGCATCACGTTAACCACCACTGCTGGAATCTCGGCGCCGGCCATGTAGGAGAGGCCTTCCTGCTGCAGGCTGAAGCCGGGGCTGGAGGTGGTGGTCATGGCGCGGCACCCGGACGCGGCCGCCCCGTATACCATGTTAATGGCGGCCAGTTCACTCTCCGTCTGAACGAAAACCCGCCCCTCCTCCGGCATCCGGTTTGACATGTGCTCTAAAAGTTCGTTCTGGGGAGTGATGGGGTAGCCAAAGTAAGCATGGCAGCCGCCCAGTATAGCCCCTTCCGCGATAGCGATATTGCCTGCCATGAGAGTTTTTTCAGACATTAAGAGTCTCCAAAACAGAAGCGGTCACCAGACGACTTTATTTCATCCTTTATTAAGGCGATGTACCGTAATGGCGATGTCCGGACACATCATGGCACAGATGCCGCAGCCGGTGCATTCATTGGCTTTCTTTTCATCGACCTCGGCCGGCGTATAGCCCATGCGGTTGATACGGGAGGCGGCTCTGAGAATTTCTTTGGGGCAGAAAGCAATGCAGAGGTGGCAACCTTTACAGCGTTCGGTATCTATCAACACATAGTTTGACTTGGGTCTGGTCGAGGTGACCATATTGCCACATCCTTTCATCGGCTCGGTTAAAAGGGAAGCTGTTCCCTGTCTTTCATTATCAACCCTGCGGTGGCTATGGTCAAGGACTTGAATGTGGCGGAAAAAGGCATAATTAATAATTAATCAGCCTGATTATAGCGCAATGGCACTGTTATTTTGAACAATTACGGCAGACGTCTAAATAAAGTCGTTTAAAAACAGCGAATTATTTCTTTTAAATTTTAAAAGTTAAAAAATTGACAGGAAGCATGTCTCGTGCCATACTGTTTTCTGCCATGGACAAGCTGGACTTCAGTCTGATTGATGAGCTGACCAAAGACGCCCGACAGAGCAGCGCCGAGCTATCCCGCAAGCTGAAGGTGAGCGAGACCACCATCCGGCGGCGGATTCAGCATCTGGAGGAGCAAGGGATCATCACCTTCACCACCGTTCTGAGTCCGTCAAAACTGGGCTATAACATCATCGCCATCATTGCTCTTGAAGTGGAGCTTGGTCAAATCGATAAGATTTCCGAGTCGCTGGCCAGCTGCCCTAATGTCCGCTACGTATCACTCTGCACCGGCAATCACGATTTATTCATCGGCACCTGGTTTCACTCGTCCAGCGAGCTGACCCAGTTCGTCAAGGACTACCTGGCCGGCGTGCCCGGAATCAGGAAAAGCGAGACCTTCGTCATCCTGGACGTGAAGAAGGACGAGGTGGGCTGGCTGCGGAGCCTGGAGCAGTCAGGCAGCTCAGAGTAAGTACTTACTTCGGCCACGGGTGTCTGGCGATTTCCTTCTCGTTGAGCTCAATGCCTATCCCCGGCTTTTTGGGCAGGTAGAGGTAGCCATCCCTGATGTCCGGCAGTTCGGTGGTGATGTCATCGCGCCAGGGCACGCTGTCAACGTCCGTCTCCATAATCTTGAAGTTGGGTATGGAGGCGCAGAAATGAGCGTTCATGAAGGTGGAAAGGTGACTGTAGTAGTTGTGGGGTGCCGTCACCATCTCGTACGTATCGGCCAGGGCGGCAATGCGGCGCGATTCAATATATCCGTTCCAGGGCAGGTCAATCATGCATACGTCCATGGCGTGCTTTTCCAGATAGGGCAGGTAACCTTTCATATTGTATAGGCTTTCCCCGGAGCAGATGGGCACCTTTGCCGACTCTTTTACCTGCCGGAGCGCCTCCGGGTCAAAGATGTCCATTTCCAGCCACATCAGGTTATACGGCTCCACAACCCTGGCGACCTGGATAAACCCGTCCGTCTTGAAGTTGAAATTAAGGTCCAGGCAGAGGTCAACTTTATCCCCCACCGCCTTGCGGAAGGTGCTCATCAGCCGGTCAATGGTCTTCAGTATGCTGGTATCTATATTCTGTTCCATAGCCCACAGCATACTGGGCGGCTCCCCGGGCGTGAGGATATTTGTCTTAAGCGCGGTATAGCCGTTAGCCGCCACCTCTTCACCCAGGGCGGCGATATCGTCATACGTTTTCAGGGCTGGCTTGTCGGGGTAAAGCTCGGGGTTGCGGGTACGGTAGGTGCCGCAATGAGACCAGTAAACCCGTATCTTATTGTTAACCGGCCCGCCGAATAGTTCATAGAGCGGGATGTTGAGCGCCTTGGCCTTGATGTCCCAGAGGGCTATTTCGATGCCGGCGATGGCTTTCTGGGCGATGCCACCGGGGTTTTGCTGTAAGCGATGGCTCATCTCGCGGTATAGCCTCTCCACAGCCTGGGGGTCATTGCCGATGAGGCGCGGCTCCAGGTCCCTGACGCAGCCAGCGACGCCAAACGCAGAGCTGTTGTCGGTGCATTCACCATAGCCGACCAGGCCCTCGTCAGTCTCCACCTTGACGAAGATAAAGGCCCGCCACGCCGCGTCACAGAAAATCGGTGTTACCTTGGTAATTTTCATGTTCAAATCCTCCAGAATATATCTACGTGTTCCGGTATGCTATTTCAACTGTTTACCGTGGCGGGGATATTTAGCGGAATTGCCGGCATTTCTCTTCCAGAGCCGCGATTAGCTGGTCAAAGGAATCTTGGAACGCCTTCACGCCATCCACCTGCAATTGCTCGGTAATCGCGTCCAGATTGATGCCGACTTTTTTCAGGTCGTCCAGGGCCTGCTCGGCCTCTGCCATGCCCTCGTTCAGCGTGTCCCCGATTTCGCCGTGGTCAAGGAACAGGTCCACCGTCTCTGTAGGCAGGGTATTTACCGTATCCGGCCCCATCAGTTCTTCGACGTATTTTACATCGGAGTATTCCGGGTTTTTGGTGCCGGTGCTTCCCCAGAGCACGCGCTGAATGCGGGCGCCGCGGTTTTTCTGCTTTATAAACTCCCCACCGGAAAAGACCTCTTTAGAGCGGTGATAAACAAACTTGGAGTTGGCCACCGCCGCTTTGCCGCGCAGTGCCAGCGCTTCTGCGGTGCCCATCTTTTCCAGCTCGCGGTCCACGTAGGTGTCCACACGGCTGACAAAGAAAGAGGCCACCGAGCTTATCTGCCCTGGATTGGCACAGCGGGCAACGCCCTGCAGGTAGGCGCGGGCGACGGCTTCATAATGCGCCATGGAAAACATAAGCGTGATATTGATATTGATACCCTCCGAGATGCACTGTTCAATGGCCGGTATGCCGGGTGGGGTGGCAGGAACTTTAATCATAAGGTTGGGCCGCGCTACCAACTGCCACAGGCGTCTCACCTCGGCGATTGTCCCTGCCGTGTCATAGGCCAGCGCGGGTGCGGGCTCAAGACTGACCAGCCCATCCATACCGTCGCTGGCATCGTAAACGGGGCGAAACACATCGGCCGCCATCTGGATATCCTCAACGGTAAGGCGGTCGTAGATGTCCATAACGCCGGCGCCAGGGTTGGATTTCAGGATGGACTTGATAGCTTCGTCGTAGTCCTGCCCCTGGGTGACCGCCTTGTGGAAGATACTTGGATTGCTGGTCAGGCCGCTTATGCCCTTATCCACCAGCTGCTTTAACTGGCCGCTGGTAATGAGCCCCCGCTGAATGAAATCAAGCCATATGGACTGGCCCACCTTCCGGACTTCTTTCAGCTTTTCCATTGTCCTCCTCCTTGGTCAGATGTCATGGAATTCGTTTAATTATGCCCTGTTTTATAAATACAAGGCAAACGAAAAGATAACAGATGGCGCCGAGCAGTAATGCCTGGGCAAAGCCGAAGCTGATGGCGATGACAATGGTGAATGCCGAGCCCAGTACCGACCCCACGCCGTTTATCCCCCACATCCAGGGTATATCTCTCTCCATCTCCCTTTCTTTCAGTGCCCTGATGCCAAGCGGAAACGGGAAACCCATCAGGAACCCCAGAGGCAGCAACAGGAGCACCATAACCAGCATGCGCAGGCCGAGATTGAGCCCCAGCAGCGGGTTGAAGATAAGGGGGATGAGAAAGATGTAAACGATGGCCAGTATGGCAATGGAGAGGGCAGCCGTGGTTATCCCTTTATAAATCTCTTCTGCGGTCAGTCGGCCGCTGTACAGGCTGCCCAGACCGGCACCGGTCAGCAGCGAGAACAGCAGGACGGCCATTGACAGTACCGGCTGACCTAGGTAGAGGATAAATCTCTGAATCAGGGAGATTTCAATGAGCATGAAACCGATGCCTATCAGTGCAAACAGGAACACTGATGGGGCTACTCTATGCCTCGTGCTCCGGCGTTCTCTGGACTGACCGCGGGCGCGGGCAGAGTGCAGGTACCGGTAAACCGGCGGCGCCAGAAGCACGAGCAGCAGCAGGACAAAGGAAAGCCAGAAAACCAGCGATACCGGTTGCGGCAGCCCCACGTCTATCTTGTAAAAGAAGGGCTTATTATCGGAGACGGTGGTCAAGTCCATACCCATTTCCCGGGCTACTTCTTCTATCTGATGGAAACTGAGCTCGTCACCGGCCAGGTCTTTGAGCGTTGGGTTTACCGAGTCTTCATCCTCAAGGAACGGAAAGTAAGAGAGGGTTGGCTCATAGCCCAGCTGGAGCAGTTTATCGTGCCGGGCAAACGCCTGCTCCGGTATGAAAGGCGTCTTTTTCAGGACGAAGAATGGATAAACGGCTTCGCCGGAGCTCAGCCCGAACATGTAGACATGCTTGAGTGCATCGGTATTGCCAATCCCCCTCTGCTCAAGAGAGGCCAGCGAGATGGAGAGCAGTCGCCAGGCGGTAAAATCATCGTGGGTAACCACCATGAGTCGTCCTTCCTCGGTCAGGTGGTCCAGATAGTCCTGGATGGACTCCGTGGTGAACAGGAAATTTTCGGTCAGGGAGTAGCCTTCGAGGCTCCGGCTGGTCTGGGTAACCGGGAGGCTCAGCATGATAATGTCGTACTTACCCTTCTGGCGCTTGAGGAAATTTCGGCCTTCATCAACGATTATCCTGACATTGGGAAAATCGGTGAAGATGCCGCCATTGTACGGGCCATATTCCCGCACCATAGCCACGAGGTCGGGATTAACCTCAACGGCGGTGATATCGCCGACGTCGCCCATAAGTGCCAGCAGCACGTCCCGGCCGCCGCCCGGCCCGATGATGAGGGCGGTATCTCTTTCATCTTCGGTGAGAAAATAGAATGGGAAGTAGCCGGTAAAGGTGGTCTTCAGATCCTGAACGGCAGCACCCGGGTTTTGCGGGTCGCCGCTGAACTGGTACATGGGCGCGGTGGCGGTGCCGTCAAGGTAAATTTCCATCTGCTGCGGGTACTCGGTGTATTCAACGAGGTCCGTCCGTCCGAAGGCGCTCCACCTGGTGTCAATTATCCGCGCCGGGGAAGCCTTCTCATACAGGGCGCGGTGTATATCCTTGTTGGGGTTTTTGGCGATAATCGGAATATCGCTTAAATAGCCGCCGAATAAATTGGTAATCAGAAGAATAAGAGCGATGGTGAAGCTGGCTACCGGTAGAAATGCCCGCCAGTGGCGGCTTTTAAATATCTGGCTGGCGAAGAGGAGGGCAGCGACGGCGGCGGTTATGCCGAGAAAAAAACTGGTATTGACAGCGCCGAAGGCGTCAAGGAAAAGGATGATGCCCAGTGAGCCGAGGGCGGCTCCAACCAGGTCGGCGCCGTAAATTCGAGGGCTGACCTCCGGGAACGCACGGAATAACTCGGCCAGCAAAATGCCGGTGAAGAAAAAGGGGAGAAAAAGCAGGGCGCAGTAAAGCAGGATATTGTTCGCCACGCTGTCCAGATAGCCAATCTGGACCATCAGTATGGCGGAGAGCGGTATCGCCAGCGATACCAGGCTGGCGAACAATGCCAGCGTGCCGGCCCTTTTATCCGAATCCGGCGATTGTGGCCGGAAAAAATAAACAAATATGCCACCGAGCCCGAGTCCCAGCAGAGCCAGAGAAACGATGGCGAACACGTAATGGTACAGGATTAAAACGGAGAGCAGTCTGGAAAGGGTGATTTCATAGGCCAGCATGCTGAACGAGATAAGGAAAACCCCGGCTAACAGAACCCACGATGTTCTCCTGCTCAAGCTCTGGTCTCCAGTGGCTGGCGCCATATTATTACGTGGTTTCATGATTTCTGATTTAAAACGATTATAACATACTGCTTGCTGAATAAACGTGGTTTCAGCCATTACAGGTTGGGTCTGCTATTATGGTAAAAAGCTGACATGACGGCGGCTATGATTTATAATAGGCAGTAGCCCGCGAGGTGAACTTTAGAAATTGGAGGAATAAACAATGCCAGAGACACGATTCAAAGTAATGCGAGTGGAAAATAAGTTCGAGGTCTCAGCAGCACTGGAAATTCTGGACGTGGAGGCCAAAGAGCTGGCCAAAATCAATGCCGATGTCGTGGACGTAGATTGCAAGACGGAGGACGAGATAATTGAGGCGGCCAAAGATGCCGATGCCCTGCTGGTGATATTTGCCCCCATAACCCGTAAGGTTCTATCAGCGCTGCCGAAGCTGAAGGTAGCCGTCCGTTATGGCATTGGCTACGATACCATTGACGTTGATGCCGCCACCGACACCAATGTCCTGGCGGTCAACATCCCTGATTTCTGCCTGCGGGAGGTCTCCGACCAGGCCATGGCCCTGCTGCTTGCCTGTGCCCGGAAACTTGTGCCGTCGACGGAAGGCTTGAAGGAGGGACGCTGGCTTGAGGTACAGGCGGAGATGCCAAATACCTCAGCTCTCTATGAACAGACGCTGGGATTGGTCGGCTGCGGCCATATCGGGCAACTGGTGGCGAAGAAGGCACGCTGTTTTGATTTGAAAATAATCGGCTACGACCCCTATCTGGATAAATCGGTTGCCGAGCAGGCTGGTATAAAGCTGGTAAGCCTTAGCGAAGTGCTGAAAGGGTCGGATTATGTCTCACTTCATACCCCTCTTTACAAGGAAACCCGCCATCTAATCGGCGAAAAGGAATTGCGGCAGATGAAGCCAACCGCTTACCTCATCAATACGGCGCGGGGAGGGGTGGTTGACGAGCCGGTGCTCATTAAAGCCCTGCGGGAAAAGTGGATTGCCGGTGCCGGCCTGGATGTCTTTGAGATGGAGCCGATTGAGCCGGATAACCCTCTGCTCAAGATGGACAACGTGGTGCTCACCCCGCACTGCTCGGCACATACCCGCCAGGCAATTCAGCGACTGCGGTTGAGCGTGGCGCAGGAAGTTGCCAGAGTGCTTACCGGAAAGTGGCCGCGCCACTGGGTGAACAAAGGCGTGAAGCCCAAAGTTGCCCTGGTAAAAGAAGATTAAATTAATACCCTCTCTTTAATTCAGTGGTGGGCGGAGGTCTATTTTTAGAACGGACTCGCACCACCTGGCTACGGCCAGCAGTTTGTCTTCAGCCCTGGGAGGTCCCGCCAGCTGAATGGCCAGTGGCAGGCCGCTCTGGCTCAGACCCGATGGCAGACTGATGGATGGTATGCCCATTATGGTCCAGGGTGCCTGCATTACCGGGTTTCCCGTTGAAGAAAGACCGTGCGGTGCCGGACCAGGTATTCCCGGTGTCAGCAGGGCATCTGACTCATAAAGCAGCGGTTCCATCTCGGAACGCTGCTGGAGGCGCACCTGAAGCGACTTTTTGTAGTCTGCGGAATCTATCGCCAGGCCGTCCTCAATCAATTTCCGTATGCCCGCGCGATATTTGTCCTTGTGTCTGGCAAACGTCTCCCGGTGGCTGGCGGCTGCTTCCACGGCTATGATAATACGGGCATTGTCAATGATGGTGGCGAAGCTGGGGGGTGGGGTTACTTCCTCAATAGTGGCGCCAGCCTGCCTCAGCAGCGCAACTATCCTGTCCGTGTGCTGGCGCATTTCTTCATCGGCGTTATCATAGAAAAGGCTGCGCACCAGTCCCAGACGTGGCGGCGACCGCCTTTCCAGGGCTGTCAGGCAATCGGGAACGGGCTCATTCAGCGAGAAAGCGTCTTTGGAATCGTGGCCGGCGATGGCCTGGAAAACGAGGGCGGCATCTGTTACCGTGCGTGCCAGTATGCCCACGTGGTCGAGGACCGGGCTCACGGGCACAACGCCGTAGACGCTGATCCTGCCGTACTGTGGCTTGAAGCCAACGATGCCGTTAAAGGCGGCGGGTCGCAGCACTGACCCCATGGTCTGGCTGCCCAGGGCGGCCAGACACATACCGGTGGCAACGCCGGCACCAGAGCCACTGCTGGAACCACCGGGCGTGTGCTTGGTATTCCAGGGGTTGCGGGTGGGTGCCGGGTCCATATAGGCGAACTCTGTGGTCTGCGTCTTGCCTAGGATGATGGCCCCGGCTTCTTTGAGAAGGGCCACTGAGGTGGCATCGTAGTCGGGAATAAAACCGGCCCAGGCTCTGGAACCGGCTTCGGTTGGCAGGCCGGCGGTGTAAAAGATGTCCTTGATGCCAAACGGTATGCCATGAAGCGCGCTGCGGCGCCGACCCTGCGCCAGTTCCTGCTCAAGCTGCCGTGCCGCGGACAGGGCGCCCTCCCGGTCGACCAGGGCCCACGCCTTTATTTTACCGTCAAACGCGTCAATTCTTTCCAGGCAGGATTCAACCAGCTGAGATGGCGTCAGCTTGCCGGAAGCAATTGCGGAAGCTGATTCGGTAACGGTCAGTGAATACGGTTGCTTTGTTGGTGGCATAGCAGGCCCCTTTCATTATAGTAATTATATTAAAACTGCCACGGTCGTTCTCAATGACAGGCACTTTCAGGGCGCTTTCTTTTTTGCCCCGCCTTTTGGTTTTTCTTTGGCTGCCAGCGGTATGGAAAAGCCGAAGGTACTCCCCTTGCCCTTTTTGCTCTGCACCCATATCTGCCCGCCGTGCAGCTCCACCAGTTTCTTGGAGAGGCTTAATCCCAGTCCCAGTCCGCCGAGGCGGGCTCTTTCCCTCTCCAGCTGCTGATAGGGTTCAAAAAGCCTCTCCTGCTCTCCCTGGCTTATGCCGTGGCCGGTATCCTGCACTTCGACAACCAGGTAAGCCCCGTCTGTGCTGGCTCTAACGGTGACGCTGCCTCCAGCCGGGGTGAATTTAAAGGCGTTATTGAGCAGGTTGAGCACGACCTGACGCAGGCGGTCTTCATCGGCCTGGATGATGGGCAGCGAAGGAGGCAGCTCGGCATTTAAGGAAAGCTTGTTCTTGCGGGCCAGTGGTTTAACACTGGCCACAATGCCGCGGAGCAATCGCCCGGAATCAAACGAATCAGGATTGAGGTGGAGCATCCCCACCTCACCACGAGCCAGGTCAAGCAGCTCGTCGATGCGCTGGTTAAGATTATAGGCGCCCTGGTTGATATTCTGCGCCAGCTCCCACAACGTGCCGCCTTCCTTGATTTCTTCAAGCATAAGCTCGCTGGAGGCAAGCACCGGCGTAATCGGTGTTTTGAGTTCGTGAACCAGCGCGCGGGTGAATTCCACTCTTTTATTGATTTCCGCTTCCAGGTCCTGCCGAAGTGTCTTCTCTTCTTTGAATAGTTCCCGCAGTTCTGCTTCCGATTGTTCCAGGGCCGCCAGCATACCATTAATGGTGGCGCCGAGCCTGGAGAGCTCATCCGAGCCGGGCATTGACACCCGAATCGACAGGTTTCCACTGGTGCCAACGTCGCTGACGCTCCTGCTTAAATAAGACAGGCGCGAAAGAACCTGCTTCTCCAGGAGCAATATCGTTACCACACCAAACGCCAGGCTGACGCCGACAATGGTCAGTATGAGGTAGGAGATGGCGGACTGGCCCTGGTGGTAAATGTCTCTGGGCGCATCCACCCTGAGCATTAAAGTATGGTGGCCGTCGATGTCCTCAATAAAAGTGTAGCCAGCGATGGACTGTTCGTTGAGGGGCTGGATGAAAACTGGCGCTGCTGGTGAAATAGAGGAACGGGCGACCGATAAGTCGGGGGGAGCTTGGGAGTCATCGAGTCGGTAAATGCTTATGGAGAGGAGCGTGGTTTCAGCCAGCTCGTTTATCTTGGCTGCGTCAAGGTATCGACCCATTATCAGTGCACCTCGAACAGGGCCTTCGTCTTCACTGGTGAGGATGGGATGAGAGCTGATTATCATGGGGCCTTCGGGAAGAACAATGGCGCCAGTATACCTGCTTTCCGTATTCTGGTGGGTAAATAAATAATCATGGTCAGCCAGATACGCGGAAATACTTGGCGGGAGAGGCATTTCCTCTTCACTTTCCAGGTCAAATGCCTTGCTGAAAACAACCTGCCCGGAGGAGTCAATATAAAGCATCAGGTTCAGTCCCAGTTCAACGAATGTGCTATCGGTAAGGTTGGACCTGATGTATTCTTCATTGGCGTCATTAATAAACTCGCAGGTGTCATCCCAGGCAGCCCGATCGCAGTTTGTATGCTCCAGGCTGGTGAGTTCCTTTGAGTAAGATGCCTGCACCCGCTCAACATCGCGATACGTGCTCTGCCTTTCCAGGTCAGTATAACTTTCCAGCAGGATGGTGCGCGAGAGGAAAAAGAGCAGTATGATGACGCCGTAGAAGGTCCCGGCAATGATGAGCAGCGTTTTTCGGCGCAGTGTCATATATTATGCCTCTGCCAAGCATTCTATCACTCGTTACCACAGCTATCAAGGTGGCGATTCAGGATATGGCTAAAGGGGCGCGCAGCGCGAAGTCGGGAATGGAAGAAAATTGACCAATGGCCTGCAGGCAGGTAAACTATCTTAATCATAATAAGTGGTTATAACAGCGTATGATATGGTTACGTAGAGCAATAGCCATACCCCTGGCGGCACTCTTTGTCATTCTCGCGTTGCTGGTGCTACTTGCCTTCCGCGTCAACTCCACCGTTGGCAACCCGGATTTTTACGTAGAACAGTTACAACAGGCTGATGTGTACCAGTTCATTTACGACGATGTGCTGCCGGCAGCGCTGGCAGAGTCCGAAATGGGCGGGGATGGTGGAGACGTCAGTATCATTATCTCCCCGCTCAGGCCCCATATCGTTGACATGGTCAGGCAGACAGTTCCTCCGGCATGGCTTCAGGCGCAGGTCGAGCATGCTGTCAATGAAGTGGTGCCCTATGTCTGGGGGGAAACGGCTGCCTTCAGGATTGCCGTTCCGTTAAAAGGCAGGATGGAGGCTGGAGCAGAGGCGGTAAAGAACCTTCTGCACCAGGAAGATGTTTCCCCGGTGCTGTATGAGCAGCTCATACAATTAGTTACCAGCGAGATAGCATCGGCGGAAGATGGGATGCCGGCCATGCTGGCTACATCTGAGGCAGAAATGGAAGCGATGCTGCGGACGGTGTTGCCCGAGGATTGGCTGCTGGCGCAACTGGACGGCGCCCTGGATGAAATGGTGCCCTACCTCACCAAAGAAGCCGAGCATTTCACGCTTGAAGTAGACCTGACGGAGCCACTCCATGAACTGGAAGGGGTGCTGATTGATTTTCTGGCAAAGCCGGGAACCTATGACAGCCTGTTCTCGGATATGCTGGTGCCGGCACTGCAGCAGAACTTTGGGGAAGTAACCGAGCTCCCGCTCGGTATGGAGCTGACCGATGATGAAATTATTGCTGCTGCCAGGGATATACTGACTCTGGACTGGTATCAGGAGCTGGTGCAGGATATGGTCGGTCAGATATTCGCCTATATAAGAGGTGAACAAGATGAACTGGAGCTGGTGATACCTCTGGCCGACCGCAAGTCGGAGATAGCAGCAACACTCAGCCAGTTAGCAGACGCGAAAATTGAGAGCGCTTTCGATGACCTGCCGGTGTGCTCGGGGGCACATCTGCTGGAGCTGCTGTCTGCCCCGTCTCTGGAAAACATCCCGGCGTGCCGGCCGTTTGATATATCCTATCAGGAGTTCAAGGACCTGGTGGGCGTAGACGTGAATAGCCTCGTGCAACCTCTCATTGAGCTGGGAATACCCGATGAGTGGATTATAACAGAGTCGGAAATGGCCCTGTTGTTTGGCGGTGAAGATGAGGATAATATACTGATTCAAGCTCGCGAACTGATAGAGAAAGGCTTAATATTCACCGAAGAAGACCTGAAAGAACTTGTGGGTGGCGATGCCATGTCTCTGGAAGCCATCAGGCAGCAGATAGCTGATGGGTTGGTTTTTACCGAGCAGGATTTGAAAAATTTACTGAGCGATGCCGGAGGAGCGGGTGCTGGCGAGCAAATGGCAGCCTTTGAACAGGTGCGTTCCAGTCTCGGGACGGCGAAGAAGTGGCTTAATTTTTTATGGATAGCACCGTTTCTACTGCTGATAGCGTTCGGGGCCCTGGGTGCCCGGCGGTGGAGCAGCAAACTTATCTGGGCGGCGGCACTGCTGGCCGTAATGGCGATTATGGCATACATTATCTTTGGCCCGGTGTTTTCCGCCACCGCGCAGCCGATGATGGACCAGGCAATCACCACGGAGTTTGGACAATCCGAAGGCATAACATCTTTGCTGACAGAAAAAGGCACTGAACTGGCGCAGAATGCCGTTGATTTCTTTGTCAGTGGGCTCAGGAACCAGTCGCTGGGTCTGATAATTGCGTCTGTGGTGCTGATTGGGGTGGGGGTGGTCTGGCACAACTGGGACAAAATCCGCCGAACCTGAATTCCACAGCGCTTATAAAACCGCTGGTGACCCAGCCCATGATTGACTATCTCAGGGGAAGCCGAAACTCAAAAGTCCTGGCCGGGTAGAAGTACCCTGTATAGGCCGCAGTACCGGCAGCGCTCGTACTGGTACCTAACTTTATAGAGACCTCGTCGATGGCAGTGCGGGCAATATATGAATTTCCTCCCGTTTTCCTGTCTGGTTGCGGAGCCGTTCGTTTCCGGGCGATAACTCGTCATAACCATGTCCATCAACCTTCTTCACTGAAGAATCATTTCCCTCGTTTTCTACCCCTGCGCCTCATGAGCGGTGGTTTTAACCGGCTACCCGACGTAATTTAGCCCGCACTCGTGCCACAAGCTCCAGCGGGTAAAATGGCTTTCTGACGTAATCATCGGCACCAATCTCCACGGAATCGCGCAAAGCGGTGACCTCACCCATGCCGGTCAGCATGATTACCGGTATATCTGATTCCTGACGTATCCGGTCAAGCACCTGGAAGCCATTGAGCTCGGGCATCATGATATCAAGGATAATCAGATCCGGGTGGTGCTTCTGCATCAGAGAAAACGCGGAATTGCCACTTTTAGCCCCGATAAAGTCGTACCCCTCGTCCTCAAGGATATTCCTGAGCAGCCGGAGTATCTCAAATTCATCATCGATGGCCATTATGCAGGTGCGCTTTTTCATCAGTTTTTTCATCTTCTATTGCTCCTATATTTTCGGACAATCAGTTTGAAGACAGCTTGTATCCAGCTACCTTCGGTAATGACGGGCAGATGAACCAGCTCATGGTCAGCTCTTCACGATATTTGCCACCGTTATCCAGACGGACATACTTGGCGACCATTGGTTGTGTTCTGGATATGATATCCCGTTCTTTAATCTTGGTTGGAGGCAACGTGGCCACCCGGCCGTGTGACCTATGGAACTGTTTCATCATTTCATTATGCACCGAAAATAAAGTTTTAGTGTTCTGACTTACTTGCAACATTTTAACTCCTACTTTCATCGCTGGCGCTTACCGCTTAAATCACTTCCAGGCAGAATTGGGGAGACATGGATTGGCTGTCGGCAGCAGCTGCGCCGCAGTAGAAACAACCGCTATCAATGGCGACTCTGTATCTGAAATTACCCGGCAGCAGAAAGCTCACCTGGCCGTTGCGCATTGAAATAATGGTCTTGGGCACCGTCTCCCCGCTACTTGCTGTTGCCCTCTCCCACTTGCCGGCAGACGTTTCAGTGTAGATGCCTACGTCCAGAATCAGATACCGGTAGTACCTGACCAGTAAATGGGCATTGGTTAAGTACAACGTTACTTTAACGTCCGGGGAACTGCTGGTGGCGTCAATGTAGAAGAGGTCGCCGGGGTTGTTAACGCCTCCGATGGCCCTGCCGTAGGCGGTATAGCTTGGCTGTGCTGAAGGCTCAGCAGCGTCTATTCTGACCGCTTCCTTGCCGGAAGCAACATCAGCGCCGGCGGCATAGGCCACCGGCCAGGGAAGGACCAGGAAAAGGAGGATATAGGGGAAGAACCGCTTTAGCCACTTGTTTCGCATCATGAGCTATTTCCTTTGCGATGGTGCTGTAGTCTCAGGATAAAGCTAGCGTGCGAAACAAAAGCTAAAAATCAGGCGGACAGTTCTAAAGATTTTCTAAAAATTAATCGGAGATAGAAAAAGCGCCCATTGCGGGCGTCTTCAGAGCTTATATGGAAAGGTTAGGGGCTGCTTCTTATTCGGTATCCGCGAACTGGTAGCCGACACCGGAAACGGTGGTGATGTATATCGGGTTGTTCGGGTCGTGCTCCAGTTTTGAGCGCAGCCGGTGAATAAAAACATGCAGGTATTCCCTTTCATCCCGGTATTCCGAACCCCACACCTTGTTCAGCAGTTGAGTATGGGTGAGCACTTTACCCGAATTTACCGCCAGCTCCTGAAGTAAGGCATATTCAGTAGGGGTAAGTTTAATCTCTTCGCCAGCGCGGGTTATCTTTCTTTTAGCCAGGTTGATGACCAGGTCACCACGGGTAACAGAAGATTTCGTGGGAGATGTGCTGGCGGCTTTCGTGCGCCGCAGAACGGCACTGACCCGCGCCATGAGTTCATTGGACCCGAACGGTTTGACGATGTAGTCATCGGCGCCGAGGTCAAGACACTGTACCTTATCGCTTTCATCGCCCCGGGCGCTGAGCATGATGATGGGAATCTGTGACCATTCACGCAGACGACGGCAGACCTCAAAGCCATCCATTTTGGGCATCATTACGTCCAGTATGACGAGGTCGGGCAGCTCCCTTTCTATGATTTCAAGGGCTTCTTCACCATTGGTGGCACTGATGACTGTGTAGTCTCTATCTTCCAGATTGGAACGGAGAAATTTCAGGATGCTCATCTCATCATCGACGATTAAAATACGCTTTTTCATCAGCAAATCAACCTTGATTCAGGCACCGGAGTAACCGGGCTTCACTGAGACCTCTTCAGGATTCTGAGCAGGGCGTCTCTGAACTCTTCCACCGAGGTAATCGGCTTCTGTAATTCCGGGGGCAAACCCGAGAGCAGGGACTTGCCGCTGTCTCCCTGTTTTGCCGCCAGTTGCTGCAGTAGCTTGTGCTCTCTGGCCAGGCTGTTTACCAGCTCGGTGAACTGCTCCTGTATCCGACTGGTCTTTTCGGTGATATTCTGCTGGAGCTGGAGGTAGTCCTGTTTATTCTGAAGCTGTTCCTGCCATTTCCCAAGGGCCTGCTTGATTTTACCAAGCACTTCATCCTGGTCGAAAGGCTTGGTGATGTAGTCATAAGCACCCAGCTTCATAGCCTCTACGGCGACCTGCACATCCGCCACTGCGGTTACCATGATAACGCAGAGGTCCAGCTCATCGGCTTTTATTTTACCGAGCACGTCAACGCCGGACAGGCCGGGCATTTTGATATCCAGCAGTGCTACATCGATACCGCCACCGGCAATAACCGACAGGGCTTCCTTGCCATTGGCAGCGGTGATAACATCGTAGCCGGCGGCCTGCAGAATCCTCTGAAAGAGTGCCCGCACCGTTTCCTCGTCATCAACCGCCAGTATCTTTATTTTCTTGTCCATCATTTCGTACCCCTGACGGCCTTCTTTTATGATAGCTTTTATTTCATCAGGAGTAAAGGGTCTGGGTAAAAATGGCCGGCCGGTATTGATTTCAGGTCAGGAACAGACGCGGTGTCGCTGGACAAAGCGGTCCATGCGACGTAACGCCTCTTCAATATCGGGCAGCGAGGTGGCATAGCAGCAGCGCACGTGCCCCTCGCCCAGCCGGCCGAAGAGACTGCCGGGCATGACAATCACCTTTTCCTCCTTGAGGAGGTTCTCGGTGAAATCGTCTGACGTCATGCCGGTGACTTCCACCGATGGAAATGCATAGAAAGCCCCTTTTGGCTCGTGGCACCTGAGCCCCATATCGTTGAGGCCGCGAATAATCACCTCACGGCGCTTGCTATATTCGGTCAGCATCCGCTGCACATCATCCTCGCCGTTTTTCAGGGCTTCCAGGGCGGCCATCTGGGCCATACTGGACGGGCTGAGCATGGTGTGCTGGTGCACCTTGCTGATGGCGGCCATGATTTCCGCCGGTCCGGCGGCATAGCCCAGACGCCAGCCGGTCATAGCGTATGCTTTGGAGAAACCATCGAGGAGAATGGTGCGCTCCTTCATTCCCGGCAGCGTGGGGAAACAGGTATGTTTTACTCCGTAGGTAAGGCGACTGTATATCTCATCTGAGATGACCAGCAGGTCGTGCTTTGCCACCACCCGGGCAATCCCGGCATATTCCTCGCGGGTGAGTTCAGTACCCGTCGGGTTGGCCGGGTAGCCAAAGAGGATGGCCTTTGTCCTGGGGCTAATTTTAGTCTCAATCTTGTCAGGCTCCAGCTTGAAGTCATTATCCGACCTGGTGGGCACGGTGACCGGCACGCCGTGTGCCAGGACAATGCAGGAGGGATAGCAGACGTAATAGGGGTCGGGCATGATAACCTCATCGCCGGGGTTTATAATCGTCCGGAAGGCCAGGTCCATCGCCTGGCTGGAACCAACGGTGATGACAATTTCGGTCTGCGGGTCGTATTTAATGCCGTACAGGTTATCCAGATGCCGGGCGACGGCTTCCCGGAGTTCGGGGAACCCTGTCGTGGGTGTATAGGAGGTGATGCCCTTCTTCATGGCTTCAATGCTGGCCTCGCATATATGCCAGGGTGTGGGGAAATCAGGTTCCCCAATACTCAGCGAAATGCCGCCCTCCAGAGAGTGGAACAGGTCCAAAAACTTGGCAAAGCCGACGTCGGATACCTTAGCCACGCGCTCGGCGGTTCTTTTCTTGCCGCCGGTCACTTGCTTCTCAGGCATCGTTCTATTCTCCTTCCTGCAGTAGTGATATGACGCAATACATCGGGAAATAAATTAAGTATCTTTGCGGATTTGCAAATCGTATCGGCACTGTTAAGATTATAATGGCAGGTAAATGAAATGACAAATCATCGGTTTGCGGTTTGGGAGTCCCAGATAAAAAGGGGTAAAATAGGATAGAGGATTGATTATTGTATGTGGGGAGTAGTCAGCCGCCATGAGCATGGAGAAAATCAAGGCCTTCTTTGAACCACGCAGCATCGCCCTGGTGGGAGCCACTGACCGGGCGGGAACCGTGGGGCGGACTGTCTTGAGCAACTTAATGCTGGCCAAGGATAAGCGCCAGATTTATCCCGTCAACCCCAACCGGGAGGAGATACTTGACCTGAAATGTTACCCCAGCTTGAGCGCCATCCCGGAGACGCCGGAGCTGGTGGTCATTGTTACCCAGGCGAAAGTCGTGCCCGCGGTGGTGGAGGAGTGCGGCAGGGTGGGGGTAAAGGCGGTCATCATAATTTCGGCCGGGTTCAAAGAGATAGGTGAAGAAGGAAAGGAACGCGAGGATAAGATTATCAAGCTGGGCAAAAAATATGGCCTGAGAATAATCGGCCCCAACTGCCTGGGGGTAATCAAGCCCGGCGCCCAGTTGAATGCCACCTTTGCTACCAGAATGTCCCGGCCGGGACATATTGCCTTCCTCTCGCAGAGCGGTGCCCTGGGCACGGCGGTGCTCGATTGGGCGGTGAGTCGGGAAATCGGCTTCAGCGCCTTCGTCTCGCTTGGCTCGATGCTTGACGTGGATTTTGGCGATTTAATCGACTATTTTGGTGAGGACCCGGAGACCAGGAGCATCATCATTTACCTGGAATCATTTGGCGATTCTCTGAAACATGCCCGTAAATTCATGAGCGCGGCCAGAGGTTTTGCCCGCACCAAGCCGATTATTGTCATGAAACCGGGGAAGTTTCAGGAGAGCGCCCGGGCGGCGAAATCGCACACCGGGGCGATGGTAGGCGAAGGCTCATATTATGAGGCTGCTTTTGACCGGGCGGGCGTGGTGCGGGTGGAGGAAATTGAGGACCTGTTCAACTGCGCCTCCATCCTGAATACGGCGGTGCTGCCCAGGGAGCCCAATTTAGCCATCATTACCAATGCCGGTGGTCCGGCAATACTGGCCACGGACGCGTTGATGAGCCGGGGCGGCAAGCTGGCAGAACTGAGTGCGGAGACGATTAAGGCGCTGGATGGCTTTCTCCCGCCTTACTGGAGCCGGGGCAACCCCATAGACATCCTCGGTGATGCTGACGCAGAGCGTTTCGCAAAAACAATCGCGGCGGTTCTGAGAGACCCGGGGGTGAACGGTGCCGTGATTATCTACACACCGCAGGGGGCAACGACTCCGGTTGAGGCGGCCAGGGCGGTTATCAAGTGTGCCAGAAAGGCGAACAAACCGATTGTCACTGCCATGATGGGCACGGAGGAGGTCGCCGAGGGCAGGCAGCTTTTCTATGAGAATAACGTGCCCACCTATGAATTTCCCGAGGAAGCGATAAAGACCTATCTGTATATGTACCACTATGCCCGCAATCTGGGGTCGCTGTATGAGACGCCTGAAGATTTGCCCATGAATATGGGGGCACCCAGGAACTACCTTAAAATCCTTACCCGGAACGCCCTCAAGGCCAAAAAGACGCTGCTCAGTGAAGAGGACTCCAAGAAGCTCCTCACCACCTATGGAATAGTGGCGACCACGCCGCACTTCGCCTCTAGTGCCGA
Source organism: uncultured Dehalococcoidaceae bacterium (assembly GCA_964597015.1). Lineage (GTDB taxonomy): Bacteria > Chloroflexota > Dehalococcoidia > Dehalococcoidales > RBG-16-60-22 > E44-bin89. The sequence goes on along the minus strand of CAZQWO010000003.1, from coordinate 4,119 downwards.
TGAGGCGGCCATCATCGCCTCAAATATAGGTTACCCGGTGGTGATGAAAATTGCCTCCCCAGACATTACCCATAAATCAGACGTTGGTGGCGTCATTCTGAACCTGTCGTCGGCGGACGCGGTGAAAAAGGCCTTTGGTGAAATGGTGGAGAAGGTACGGAAGAAAATGCCGGAGGCAGGAATCGAGGGCGTCACCATCCAGAGGATGATGCCCGACTATGACTACGAGCTGATAATAGGCAGCAAGAAGGACCCCATACTGGGGCCGGTCATCATGTTTGGACTTGGAGGTACCGAGGCGGAGTTCTTCAAGGATATCGCTGTTGGTATCCCTCCCCTCAATCAGATACTGGCGCGGAGGGTTCTGGAACGGACCAGGACCTACCAGATGCTGGCCAAGGGGTTCCGTTCAAGACCACCGGTCAATCTGCGCCTGCTGGATGAAGCTCTGGTCAGGGTTTCCAATTTAATCGTCGACTTCCCGGAGATAAAGGAGCTTGACATAAATCCGCTGGTTATCAGCGGTGAGCGTGTCGTGGCTCTGGATGCGCGGATAGTTCTCGATGACGCAGTAACGCCGAGGGAATCAGAGGAGTATGCGCATTTAATCATCTCACCCTATCCCACGCGGTATATCCAGCCCTGGCGCTGTTATGACGGCAGACAGGTGGTGCTGCGGCCGATACGTCCTGAGGATGAACCGCTGGAACGGGAACTTATCGCTGGGCTGTCTGCGGAGTCCTCGCGTTTCCGGTTCTTCTACATCATCAAGGAGATAACCCACGAGATGCTCAGCCGCTTCTGCAACATTGATTATGACCGGGAGATGGCGATGATTGTCGAGTATACCGCTGATGGAAAAAGAAGAAACGTGGGTGTGGGGCGGATCATCATCGAGCCGGGTGGGGAGGCCGGGGAATTCGCCATTGTGGTAGCTGACGATTTTCAGGGCAATGGTCTTGGGCTCAAGCTGCTTGATAACCTGATTGGTATCGCCCAGGACAAGGGGCTGAAGAGTATCTACGGGATTGTGCTCAATGACAACGCGAGGATGCTGGGGCTGGTTAAAAAGCTCGGCTTCAGCGTCAGGCGATTGTCCATCGAAGAAAGCCGGGTGACCCTCGCGCTGTAAAAAGGAACCGCCTCGATAAAATCGAGGCGGTTATCAGTCTGGAATTTCTATTGCTGCTAGAAGCCGTGTATCATCTGCCCCGGCAGCCAGAGGATTATCTGGGGGAAGATGATGCACAGTCCAAGACCAATCAGGATGAGGATAATAAAAGGCCATACCCCACGTATTATATCACCTGTGGTTACCCCAAGAGATGGGTCGGCGGCCCCCCGGAGATAGAATATAGCATAGGCGAAGGGAGGGGTCAGGAAAGACGTCTGCAGGTTAACGCATATCATCATGGCAAACCAGAGCTTGTCAAAACCGAGCGCGTCTCCTACCGGTGTTATTATGGGAACGATAATGAACAGAATTCCCAGCCAGTCAATAAAATAGCCCAGGAGGAAAACGACGAACATGATGATGGCAAAGATGCCCCACTTCCCGCCGGGGGCGCTCAGAATGATCTCTTTCACGATATCGCCGCCGCCGCCGCGCATAAATATGCCGACGAAGGCATAAGCGGTGGCGCCGACCAGAAGTACCATGCCGGTGACTTTTATCGTCTCGGTCATGGTATTTTTAAGGATCCTAAAGTTAAAACGACGGTAAGCGACCGCCATAATCGTGGCGGCAAGGGCACCGACGGAGGCAGCCTCGGTGGGGGTAGCGATACCCATGAAAATACTCCCCAGCACGGACAGAATAAGTACCAGTGGCGGCACCATGGAGGTGAGCAGGTCCCAGGTTTTCTTCCCCCAGGGGACTGCCCTCTCCGCAACGGGCACGGCGGGCGCTATTTCTTTCTGGAAGAAACAGCGTATGGCGACGTAGCTGCAGTATAACCCGGAAAGAAGGAACCCGGGGATGAAGGCGGCAAAGAACAGCTTGCCTACCGAGATTGCCGCCATTGGCCCGTAGATTACCAGCATAATGCTGGGGGGAATCAGTATGCCCAGGGTGCCGCCGGCACAGGTGACACCGCAGGCCAGAGATTTATCGTAACCTCGCTTTATCATGGCGGGCAGGGCGATGATGGTCAGCGCCGTGACCGAGGCGCCGATGATGCCGACGCAGGCGGCCAGGATGGTGCCGATCAGTATGGTGACTATGGCCAGCCCGCCCCGGAAACCGGCGAGCCACAGATACATGGCGGCGAACATTTTTTCGGTTATTCCCGAATAACCCAGCATGATGCCCATGAAGATAAAACCCGGCGCCGCCATAATGATATAGTTATTCAGCAAGCCAAAGACACGGTGGTAGATGACTTCCAGTGCGATATTTGGCCCGAACATGACGATTCCCATGACGATGCCCATACCACCGACCACAATGGCCAGGGGGTAGCCAAGCATGACGAAAAGCAGGATGCCACCGAGCATGCATATGGTGACTAACTCTGGGCTAATATTAATCATAGCTCTTCATTCCTCACCAGAAAATAGATGTCACGGTAGAGCGTGGCAATACCCTGGAGGGCAAACAAAACAAAACCAATAAAGACGGTGGTTCTTACCGGACCCATTATGGGATACCACCAGCTAAACAGGTTCTTCTCATTGGTTTCCCAGGCAAACCACATCCAGTTCCAGCCGGCGTAGGCAAGCAGACCGATAAGCGGCAGGAGAAAGAGCAGAGCGCAAAAAACGTCGATAACAAGCTTGGCCCACGCTGGAAAGTGTGTGTAAATAACATCCACCCTGATGTGGCGGCGGTTGAGGTGGACATAGCCGAAGGAAAGGGCATACATGGTGGCCGCGGTGAAGACGGCCGTTATCGGCAGTGTTGTCGTCGGGTGGTTAAGCACATACCTCATGAACACCTCAACACAGATGATACCGAGAGCGAGGACAGAAAGCCATCTCACCGCCATGCCCACCCTGTCATTAAGACGGTCTATCGCTTTAACTATTTTTTTCATCTTTTTAAATTCATTTCTAAAATTGACCTATTACCATGCCCCGCTCCGGGGCCAGCCCCGGAGCGGGGACAGATTGAATCTGCCTGTCGTTGGCTAACCGGGCTTTATTTTTTGTATGAGTATTTGGCCCAGGAAGGAAGCCCGTACAGCTCGTCCCACATCTTGGCAAAATCACGCTGGGACTGCGCCACCTCTTGGTACCCGGGGTCCTTGGCCATTTCCCCGTCGATGTAGTCTAGGGCCTCGTTACCGAACGCCTCCTCCATTGCCGGGGGCAGATTCAGCACGATGTTCCCGTAGTCTTTGAAGTTCTGCAGCGCTTCGGCGTCACCGGCGATGAGCTTGTCATGGTAGTCCCATGTCTCCGCCACGGCCAGGTCCTCAATGACTACCTTGAGGTCATCGGGCAGCGCCATAAACACGCTCTTCTTGACTAAAAACATATAGACCTCGGTGGGCGCCCGTATCGGGCAGAGGTAGACATACTTACCCACCTCATTCAGGCCCATTTCCCAGTCAAAGCGCGGGGAGCTGCATTCATAGGCGTCAATGAGGCCGCGTTGCATGGCTTCGAAGACTTCACCCAGAGGCATGAAGAGCGGGCCGACGCCCATGCGGCCGAGGACGGTGCCACCGTCACCGGAGCATCGCATCTTTATCCCCTCCAGGTCGGCGACGGTCTTCAGCTCCTTGTCGAAGTGGCCGAATATCTCGGGCGGCCCGGCGAAGCCAGAACCCTTAATAAATGTGATATCCCACCCCAGTGTCTCGAACCACTTGTTGGCTATGTCACAACCATAGATGTCAAGCCAGCACTGGAGCGGTTCCGGAGGCATGCCGGCTACTGGCTGAATGAGCTGGCCGGCCCAGCACATGTCGCCTCTCATATAGCCACCGCCGCTGCCGGCCCAGTCAAGCACGCCGGTCTGAATTGCCTTGTGTTCTTCAGTTGCCGGGCAGATGGCGCCGGCGGGGTGAGCTTTCATGATAAGGCGTCCCGCAGTGGCGGCTTCAACTCACTTGGAAAAATCCTCCATGCCCCAGGTTACCGGCATTCCGGCGGGCAGGGATGACTGTCCTATCA
>CAZQWO010000002.1:3738-38637 GCA_964597015.1 uncultured Dehalococcoidaceae bacterium | reverse complement strand
CCTTTATACCCGGTTTCGTTCTCTCGGCCCTCTATATTGGATATATTCTGGTGCAGAGTTTTTTGCAGCCAAATACGGCACCGGCAGTACCGATAGAGCAGAGGACGGTACCTCTGGGTAAAAAATTGGTCATGCTCATTAACTCACTGCTGCCTCCCGTGTTTCTTGTCATGTCCGTGCTGGGCGTTATCTTCCTTGGCATCGCCCCGCCCACTGAGGCTGCCGGGGTTGGTGCGTTTGCCGCCACTGTTCTGGTTATTGCCTACCGCAGGTTTAGCTTCAAGGTCTTAAAAGAGGTAGCCCAGGAGACTCTTAGACTCTGCGGCTTTATTCTTATTGTAGTAGTAATGGCTTTTACTTTTGTCGGGGTATTTCTCGGTACCGGGGGTGGGGATGTAGTCACGGAACTGATTCTGGCTGCTCCTGGTGGACGCTGGGGTGCCTTTGGGATTATCATGTTTATCTGTTTTCTTCTGGGCTTTTTCATGGACTGGATAGGGATTGTCTTCCTCGTCGTGCCCATAGCCACGCCCATCGGTGCTGCCCTGGGGTTTGACCCCCTCTGGTTTGCCATGATGATTTGCGTCAACCTCCAGATGTCATTCATGACTCCTCCCTTTGCCTACGCCATATTTATTGTCAGAGGGGCAATGGCACCGGAGCTCGGAGTGACTACCGCTGACATTATCCGGGGAGTAATTCCTTTTGTTCTACTCATAATGGTCGGGCTTGGCTTATGTATCGTTTTCCCCCAGATTATCACCTGGTTACCCAGTCTGATGATACGGTAGTTAAAAAGAAAACAACATGCGAAGGGGAATAGTTACCTAGAGCGATACGGCTGTTCGGTTTCAAGTCTTGAATGTTACTTGGTAAGACTTAAAAGTAACTGAAATAGACAAGGCTAAGATAAGCTAAATAAATCGTAATAGTCAATTTAGTGGGTTTACCTGCGATTCATTATCGAAAGAGGGATAGTTTATGAGATATCGAAAACTGGGAAGAACCGGGCTTATGGTTTCCGAAGTTTGCCTCGGTACGATGTTATTTGGTGACCAACTAGGTGAGGCAGAGTCAACAGAAATATTCCACAAAGCGATCGATTCCGGCGTTAATTTTATTGATACCGCGGATGTTGTTTATGCCAAAGGCAGATCGGAAGAAATCGTAGGTAAGTTAATAAAAGGGGGGCGTCAGTCTGTAGTACTGGCCACAAAGGTCGGGATGGCGGCAGGGCCGGGTATTAATGACATCGGGTTATCACGTAAACACATTATGGATGGTATCGAGGGAAGTTTGCGTCGTCTTGGCACAGACTATATTGACCTGTACTATGTGCACTGGTGGGACGAGGGAACACCTATCGAGGAGACCCTGGGTGCTCTTGATGACATAGTAAAACAGGGTAAGGTGCGATATATCGGCTGTTCCAATTTTTTTGCCTGGCAGCTATGCGAAGCACTCTGGGCCAGTGAACTTCAGAACATGGCACGTTTTAGCTGTATTCAGTCGCTTTATAATCTGCTATCACAGGATATTGAAACCGAACTCCTGCCCCTCTGCAACTATGAGGGAGTAGGCGTCTGCGTCTATAATCCATTAGCTGGCGGTCTTCTTACCGGGAAACACCAGCAAGATAAACCGCCGGCCAAAGGCAGGTTTTCGCACGAACGCATGGGGTCAGCATATAAAGGCCGTTACTGGACACCCGGCAATTTCGAGGCGGTGGACCAACTTAAGAAGCTTGCCCAGACGCATGGTTGCAGTTTGCCCCAGTTTTCTCTCGCCTGGATACTTGGCAATGAGCAAGTAACAGCTACTATTATGGGGGCCTCTTCGGTCCGGCAGCTTGAAGAAAATCTAATAGCAACTGAAATTCAACTGTCTGAAGAAGAGCAGACTGCCTGTGACGAGGTCTGGCATAAGCTGCGACCGCCCCGGTACTTTTACGGCTCCCAGCAACTTAAACGCTAAGCCCTGCTGTGCACAAATGCAGAGCCTTTAGGCATTGAACGATTCTGAAGCCTTGATTGAGCGGTTTAACGGGCACTATCGTAGATTCAGAAAAATTCATAAGCTGGTGAGGAGAGAGGATGGAAGACTTCGAAGTCATAGATGCACACACACACCTGGTCAGGACAGTTGAAGAAGAGGCTGGTTATTGTCTGGTTCCCGGACGCCGTAATCTGAATCGCTATGGCACTCCGGAGAGAGTCATTCAATTCATGGAATTGATGGGTATATCAAAGTTAGCCTTCATGATTCTGATACCACGTCAGGATCGCGGCCCTCTCAAACTAAAGGCCAGGTTAAATGAACTTCCTGAGAAACAGAGACAGGAAGAAAGGAAAAAGATCAGTCAACAAATAGCACCGCTCTTGCGTACCCTGAACGAGTGGGGTTGTGAAACCGGAAAACGTTTTCCACAATTATACCCTTTCATCTGTATTTCCGACGACCTCGGGGATGCCAGGGCAATGGTAGATGAAGTAACCCTCCGGTTTCATCAGGGGGCAAAGGGAGTGAAATTTCACCCTGGCATGTTCTCCTTTTTCCCGAATGACGAACGATACTGGCCGGTATACGAAAAATGTCAGGAGCTGGGTCTGCCAATTATGGCAGATTCAGGGCCCTACCCTCATTCACCCGTCTTAGCGGCTTATCCTATGCCCATAATTGAGAAGAACTACGTAGAAACTGTAGACTATGCTGAGCCAAAGAATTTTGCTAGGGTGCTTGAGGAATTCCCGCGTTTGACTCTGGTGCTTGCCCATCTTGGTTCTGCCTGGTGGGATGAAAGAATCGAGCTGGCCCAGAAATATCCCAACGTATTTTTTGATACCTCCCAGGCCTTTGCAGCTTCAGATATGCTCCCCATCACTCCACGCCGGTCTCTTGCGGAAGAAGATGCGGTCAGGGTAATGCGCAAGATAGGAGTCGACCGGGTAATGTTCGGCTCGGACTTCTGCCCCATCCCTGTACAGCCACAGCTAGAACAGATTCTGCGTCTCCCACTCACCGACGAGGAAAAACGGTTGGTTCTGGCCGAAAACGCCAAGCGTATCTTAAACCTGTAGTGATAAATGAATTGAGATTTTTACTAAAGATGCAGTCAAACATTATCTACGGATAGTACAGAAGTAGTTCATGTACTATTGCCAGATATGAGGTGTAATAATGACGCAAAAGCAAAATGAGCAGGTTATGGAACGAATTGAGATAATGCTGCATCCGCGGTCAATCGCTATTATCGGTGCGTCCGCCAGGCTTCAATACGGAGGACGATTTCTAAATAATCTGCTTGAAGCCGGATATGGCGGTTCCATTTTCCCCATTAACCCTCGCCACGAGGAGATAATGGGTGTTCGTTGTTACCCTGATGTTAGTTCACTGCCAGAAGTGCCGGACCTCGCCGCAGTAATTGTGCCCTTTGAAAGCACCATGCCTGTACTTGAGGAATGTGCTCGTAAAGGAGTGAAAACTGGCGTCATTATTACCGCTGGCTTTGCTGAAAAAGGAACTGACGACCGGAGGGCAGCCCAGCAGGCTCTGAAGGATTTCACCAGTCACACTGGCATGCGTTTATGCGGGCCCAACTGCCTTGGCATTGCCAATGTTACAGACCACATCTGGTCCTGTTCTGCGGCACTCCCTGATATTCAGACTATCACTGCCGGTAATATTGCTATGGTTTGCCAGAGCGGAGCAACAGCATTTGGTCCCTTCCTGGCAAGGGCGCGTGACCGAGGGCTCGATCTTGCCTATGTTATTTCTACGGGCAACGAAGCTGACCTGGACACCAGTGACTTCATTCGCTATTGTATTCACAGGCCAGAGGTGAAAGCAATAGTAGCCTACTTCGAGGCTGTTAAAGACACCGAGAAATTCCGGATTGTGGCCGAAGAAGCTCTGGCGCTGGGTAAACCAATAGTGGCCATCAAAATCGGACGCTCGTCTGCCGGCCAGCGAGCAGCCCTGTCCCATACCGCTTCTATGACAGGGTCAGACCAGGATTACGATGCGCTCTTTAAACAAACCGGAGTAATCAGACTGGACGACTGGGATGAAGTGCTTGATGTCACTTCGCTGCTGACCAAAACTCCCCTTTTTCACAAGAAAAGCGTAGGAATTGTGGCACATTCGGGAGGGGTAGCTTCTCTTCTGGCAGATAAATGCGAGCAGATTATGGAAGTACCCCAACCATCGGATGCCACCAGGCAGGGTCTGGAGGATATTTTGAAAGGGTTTGGTTCCTCGGCAAATCCGGCAGATATTACCTGGCATGCTTTTGAAGAGGACCTCGTGGATATTCTTAACCTTATGATAAATGACGATTTGTACGGAGGGGTGGTTTTAGGGACTGCCGGGTCGGATAACCAGGCCGAGCGCATAATCGGCGTTGCCGGGAAAACTCAGAAACCGTTAGCGATGTTATGGACGGGTAGTGAGCGTGAGGTTAATGGACTAAAGCTGCTACAATCCAGCCGGGTTCCCATATTTTACGGTGCGGAGACTCTCGGCAAAGCCATAAACGCTTCCCTGTATTATCATAGAATAAGAGAGTATTATACCGCCGGTAGCGGTCACCGTAAAGCCGCCGCTAGCTCTCCGGTGAAGTTTAATATTCCGAAACAGAAGGGGCCTCTGGGGTTAATGGAAAGCCTTAAATTACTCTCCTCCTTCGGCATCGACATACCCAAAGGCGGTTTAACTAACAGCGTTGAGGAGGCGGGAAAACTGGCGGATGGCATCGGCTATCCGGTAGTGATGAAGGTTGACTCTCCAGACTTACCCCATAAGACAGAACTGGGATTGGTAAAGGTAGGACTACGTTCCGGAGCTGAGGTGGAAAAGGCTTTTCTTGAAGTGCAGGAAATAATCTCAACACTGGAATCATCTGCTTCAATCAGGGGTATTTTAATTCAGGAAATGGTGGCAGATGGCACAGAGGTAATAATGGGAATCAAACAGGATTCCATGATGGGCCACGTTTTACTTTTTGGACTTGGCGGCATTTTCACTGAAGTTCTTAGAGACTTCAGTGTCAGGGTATGTCCAATTAATGAATTTGACGCTCAGGAAATGATTCGTGAGATAAAAGGTTTTAGAATACTGGAAGGCTTTCGTGGAAAAGCGCCAGCCGATATTGCAGCACTAGAAAAAACACTGTTGAATTTATCCAGCCTGGCCATGGCCGCAAAAGAGCAAATAACGGAACTGGATATAAATCCTTTAATTGTGCGGCCGCAAAATAAAGGGGTAATGGCCGTGGATGCATTAATAGTTATTAATGGAGCTTGAGTTTCAAGTCAGTTTAACACCACGTCGTTTGCGGTTTTTCACTGCAGGCTGTGTCCACGTTATGCCAGAGAAGAATACTGCAAAGGAGATGTATCACCAAAATGATGGTCTTACGTTCAATGCTTTTTGTGCCCGGAAACAACCCCAAGATGATTTCGAAAGCGGCTTCCCTTCCTGCCGATGGGATTATCTTTGACCTTGAAGACGCAGTGCCGCTGAAAGACAAGGCAACGGCACGAAGCATGGTCAGAGACGCGATAGAAACTGGGAAGGCTGGCGACTCCTCTGTTTTCGTGCGTATTAATGCCCTCACCACCGGGCTTACCGCCGAAGACTTAAGCTGCATCGTCGTCAACGGCCTGGACGGCGTGTTGCTCGCCAAGGCGGAGACAGGCGCTGATATAGTCAAGCTGGACGGCATGCTTGAAGAAGCTGAGGTGAAAAGTGGTGTGGCGGTGGGCACAGTTAAAATTAGCCCTATTTTGGAAACAGCCAAAGGGATAATCAACGCCTATGAAATAGCCTCGGCCAGCGAGCGCATATTCGCTACCAGTTTCGGCGCCGGTGACTACTACCGGGATATGGGGCGAAGCACCGCCTCTATTACCCCCGAGCAGACGGAGCTGCTATTCGCCCGGTCGAAAGTAGCCATAGCCGGGCGGGCCGCCGGAGTCCAGGCCATAGATACCGCTTTTTTCGGGCTTCTCACTGACTTGGACAGCTTCAGAAAGGAAGCAGTGCTTGCCTTACAGCTGGGTTACAAGGGAAAATATCTGATTCACCCAACACAGATTGATATCGCTAACGAGGTATTTTCGCCATCACCAGATGACATAGCCTTCGCCCGGAAAGTGGTTGAAGCCTTCGAAGAAGCCCAGAGCAAAGGAGCGGGCGCTACCTCACTGGAAGGCAAGATGATAGACTACATGACCTACTGGCAGGCAAAGGATTTAATCAGTTTTGTTGATTCATTATCTTCAAGAGAAGCAAATAGAAAATAAGGTGAATTCCACTGCGGAAATATCTTTCAGGAGGTTGCATACATGACGGCACAGAGTCCAGCCAGAGTTAAAGCTACACAGATACAGCAGGTCTGCATTGTGTGTAATAACCTGCAGAAGAGCATGGAAGCGTACTGGAACATCTTAGGCATCGGGCCGTGGGCAGTTTTTGAATTTGGTTCGCTGCGTATCCCTGACCTGCACTACTATGGCAAACCGGCTTGGGGCAGGTATCTAGGAGCAGTCACCCAGGTCGGGCCGATAGAACTTGAACTTTTTGAGACGTTGGAGGGGTCATCTATCTACCAGGACTGGATTGACGAGCACGGGGAAGGGTTGCACCACATGAAGTTCCTCACCGAAGACCTCGACATTGACCGGATAAAGGGCGAGATGGCGAATCTGGGATTTCCCGCCATTCAGGGCGGGCACTTCGGCCCGGAACTGAAAAACCAGTTTGCCTATTTTGATTTGATGAAACCGCTTAAGGTAGTCTGGGAAACGAGCAATCGCACCGGCGGTAACCCTATGGGTGCCAGGCTCTTTCCCGAAGACCCGAAGGCGGTTAGTCCAGCTAAGGTCAAGGTCACTGAGATAAAGCAGGTGGCGCTCTGCGTTAAGGACGTGATACAGACCGCGGAAAATTACTGGAATATTCTGGGCATTGGCCCGTGGGAGATACGAGATTGGGGCTCTCACGTACTTTATGACCGCTTCTACTATGGCAAGCCCGCTTGGGCAAGGGAAAGAATCGCCCATGCGTATATTGGAGACCTGGAGTTAGAGCTAGTCCAGTCGGTGGAAGGAGACTCTCTATACCAGGACTGGATAGATGAGCATGGGGAAAGCCTCCATCACCTTAAGTTCTTGTGCGACGATATTGACGAGGTCTCAGGGTTATTGACTGCGCAGGGTTTCACCAGTATACAGAGAGGGCACTTTGGAGACCCCAAGGAAAAAGCTGGTGGTTTCAATTATATCAACATTCCACCCCTCCATTGTATCTGGGAACCAGTCCATAAGCCAAAAAGTCTACCTGTAGAACCTGTTGCTCATGTTCCATCAGCATAAGCTAGACCGGTTTCATCTTGATTTTGGAATGCAATAGTCGCGTAGGTTGTTACCCTAGGTAACAAAAGTCTGAATTGTGCAGTTCAGGTAATACATGCTTGAATTGTGTAGCAGGTACCCTTAGAATGTAAGAGCAAAGACATGCTCAAAAGTTCTACCTATTGTCACCCCAGCTCCACTTTCGAGGCCTAAATAGCCACCAACCACAACCGAGCAGAACCCGCCCAGCTGATTACTTGTCCTATCGCCCATGCCCGTGATAGACTGATAGAAATTCAAAAAATGTTGCTTTAAGCGAGGTCACGTATGGGGATTTCCCGACCGGTAAAGGCGCCTGAAATAGTGCGGGAACAGAAAGAGATTTTATTAAGCCAAGTAAATGAGGCCCTGGAATCATATAGAGGGGAAAGGTCTGAGCTGATACCAGTATTGCAGGAAGTCCAGCAGAGACTTGGCTATCTGCCTGAGGTAGGGCTAAAGCAGATAGCCCGTTATTTAGATGTGCCAGAAAGCACGGTCTTTGGCATCGCCACATTTTACGCGCAATTCAAGCTCGTCCCCACGGGACGAAACATCATTAGAGTATGCCGGGGCACGGGATGTTACGTGCGCGGGGCGACAAGTATCCTCGAAGCACTGGAAGGTGAACTGGGCATCAAAGCCGGAGAAACCACGCCTGACCTGGAATACACTCTGGAGACAGTCGCCTGCTTCGGGTCCTGTGCCTTAGCTCCGGTTGTGGTCGTTAATGACCGGGTATACGGCCGAATGACGACGGAAAAAGCGAAGAAGATACTTGCCCGCAAAGAGGAAACGTAATGCAGTTTAAAGATAGGAAAAGGCGGGCAATAGCGCAATGGGAAGCCACACAGAGTAGCCCTGTACCCCGTATTTTAATCGGCATGGGCACCTGCGGTATCGCCGCCGGGGCAGGGGATATACTTGAGACCCTTAATCAGGAACTGGAAAAGGCCGGGATACAGGCTGAAATCATTCAGGTGGGCTGTATAGGCCTTTGCTATGCGGAACCGTTGCTGGAAGTGAGCAAGCCGGGCAGGCCCAGCGTCTTCTACGGGCACCTGCAACCTGAGCTTATCCCGGAGATTGTGCGGGACTACCTGGTCGGGGATAATCCGCGCCCTGACCTGGCCCTCGGTACCCGTGGCGAGGGAAATATTGAAGGGATTCCAATGCTTTTTGACCTGCCGGTACTGAAGCCTCAAGTTCGCATTGCTTTACGCAACTGCGGCAATATCGACCCCTCTGAAATCCATCATTATATCGCCAACGGCGGCTATGACGGCCTGAGCCGCGCGCTCAAGATGAAACCACAGGAAGTGATTGACGAGGTCAAGAAATCCGGCTTGCGCGGGCGGGGAGGCGCCGGCTTTACCACCGGCGTTAAGTGGCAATTCTGTCATGACGCCCCCGGGAAAACCAAGTATATCATTTGTAATGCCGATGAAGGAGACCCCGGTGCTTTTATGGACCGGGCTTTGCTGGAAGGCGACCCCCATGCCGTTCTGGAAGGGCTTCTCATCGGCGCCTATGCCATCGGTGCCTCAGAGGGCTACATCTATATACGAGCCGAGTATCCCCTGGCGATTCGTCGGCTTAAGGTCGCGCTCCAGCAGATGCAAGAGTGCGGGTTGCTGGGCAAGGGAATCATGGGCTCCGGCTTCAACTTCCATATCAAGATAAAGGAAGGGGCCGGCGCCTTCGTTTGCGGCGAGGAGACAGCCATGATAGCCTCTATCGAAGGCAACCGCGGTATGCCCAGACCCCGCCCCCCATTTCCCGCTCAATCAGGTTTATGGGGTAAACCCACCAACATAAATAATGTGGAGACCTGGGCCAATGTCTCGGCTATACTCCAGCGAGGTGCGGGCTGGTATGCCAGCTATGGTACGGAAAAGAGCAAGGGAACCAAGACCTTTTCTCTGGTGGGCAAAGTTGAGCGAACAGGACTTATCGAGGTGCCTATGGGCATCACCCTGCGCGAAATCATTTACGGCATCGGGGGTGGCATCGCCGAAGGCAAGGGCTTCAAAGCGATACAGACCGGCGGCCCATCTGGAGGCTGCCTCCCCGCCAGCTTACTCGATACCCCGGTTGAATATGAGTCTCTGGCCGCGGCCGGTGCCATTATGGGGTCCGGCGGCATGGTGGTGATGGACGAGAGCACCTGCATGGTTGATGTGGCCCGATATTTTCTGACCTTTACCCAGGCCGAGTCCTGTGGTAAATGCATAATGTGCCGACTTGGCACCAAGCAGATGCTGGATATCCTGGAAGATATCACCAGCGGCAGAGGTAAAGATGGAGACATCGAGTTGCTGCTGGAACTGGGCGAAGCGGTTAAAGACGGCTCCCTCTGTGCCCTGGGCGGGACAGCGCCCAACCCGGTGCTGACTACCATTCGCTACTTCCGCGATGAATATGAAGCGCATATCTCGGAAAGACGCTGCCCGGCATCATTCTGCAAGGCGCTGCTGACCTACCGGATTGACCCGGAGAAGTGCAAAGGATGCGGCATCTGCGCCAGGGCTTGCCCCGCGGCAGCAATTCAGGGTGGTAAGCGCGAGGTACACGTCATAGACCAGAGCAAATGCACCCGATGCGGAACCTGTCTTAACGTTTGTCCCCCCAAGTTTGGTGCGGTAGTGGTAACATCCGGGGAGCCGGCAACTGTATCTTAGAAGCCAGTGGTATTCTGGCTGACAAAGGAGTGAGTAAATGACCTCAAAGGTCGCAACTGCTGCAGCAGAAAAAATTGGCACCGTCACCCTGACCATTGGTGGCAAGGCAGTCCAGGCGCCGAAGGGAAGCACCGTGCTGGAAGCAGCCCTGAGTGCCGGCATATACATCCCCACGCTTTGCTACGACCCTGACCTGACGCCGTACGGGGCCTGCCGCCTGTGCATAGTTGAGATTGAGGGTATGCGTGGTCTTCCAACTTCATGTACCACTGTCGCGGCTGACGGTATGGTGGTGCACACCGAGACGCCGGCGGTAAATCAGGTGCGGCGCATCGCCATGGAGCTGATTATAGCAAATCATCACGGCGATTGTCTTACCTGTGCCAAAAACCAGCAGTGCGAACTGCAGAAGATAGCGCGTTACCTCAATATAGAGCAGGAACACTTCGACCGACTGCGTAAAAGCACGCAGATATTGCCCGTTGACGACGGCCACCCCGCCTTTATCCGCGACCCTAACAAGTGCATCCTCTGCGGGAAATGCGTGCGCGCCTGCCACGAAATTGCCGGCGTCGGCGCCATTGACATCGCCTTCCGGGGCTATGCGGCCAAAGTAAGCACCATGGGGGATAAGTCCATTATTGAATCGATATGCGAGTCCTGTGGCGAATGTCTCGCCCGGTGTCCCACTGGCTCTCTTTTACCCAAACACACCGTGCAGCCAGCGCATGAGGTGAAAACGATATGTCCATACTGCGGCGTCGGTTGCTCCATATATCTGGGTATTCGCGGCAATGAAATCGTGGCCGTGAGGGGGGATGAAGAGAGCCCGGTAAACCGGGGCGGGCTCTGCGTCAAAGGCCGGTTCGGCTTCGACTTTATCAGCCATCCCAACCGGTTAACCAGGCCCCTCATCAGAAAAGAGGGCTATGGCAAGGATGTCGAGGTTGATGGCAACTTCGGGGAAGTTTTCCGCGAGGCCAGCTGGGATGAAGCTCTAGCTCTGGTAGCCAGTAAGCTCACGCGCGTCAAAGAGAAATACGGGCCGGATAGCCTCGGAGTGCTGAGCTCCGCCAAATTCACCAACGAGGAAAATTTTGTGGTGCAGAAGTTCGCCCGTGCCGTCCTGGGCACCAACAACGTGGACCACTGTGCCCGTCTCTGCCATGCCTCTACGGTGGTCGCTGCCCTGGCTGCCTTCGGTGATGGGGCCATGAGCAACTCGATAGCCGACTTTGCCAAAGCCGACCTCCTCTTCGTCATCGGGTCCAACACCACGGAATGCCATCCCATCATCGGGCGAATCATCCGCCAGAAGATAGAATCCGGAGAGACTAAACTGATAGTGGTTGACCCCCGTAATATCGACCTTGCCAGACGGGCTACGATTCATCTGCGGCATAAGCCCGGAACAGATGTGGCCCTGCTGAACGCCATCATGCACGTCATCATTGAAGAAGGACTGCATGACCAAGAATTCATACAGCAGCGTACGGAAGGATTCGAGGAGCTGGCCGCGACGGTCAAGAGCTACACCCCGAAGATGGCCGAAGAGATAACCGGGGTACCGCAGGCCGACATCGTGAAAGCGGCCCGCCTCTTTGCCAGAGCCGACCGGGCGGCCATTCTCTACAGCATGGGCATAACGCAGCACACCACCGGCACCGATAATGTTAAAAGCGTGGCCAACCTGCTGATGCTGACGGGCAATATGGGCCGGGAGGGCACCGGATTCAGTCCGCTGCGGGGCCAGAACAACGTTCAGGGTGCCTGCGATATGGGTGCTCTGCCCAACGTCTATCCCGGGTATCAGCGGGTGAACGTCCCGGAAAACAGGGCCAAATTTGAGTCGGCCTGGGGCGCGACTTTAAGTGAAACGCCAGGGCTGCCGGTTACGGAAATGGTGGAAGCGGCCCATCAGGGTAAAATCAAGGCCATGTACATCATCGGCGAGAACCCGATGCTGAGCGAGCCACATATCAGCCATGTAAAGCAGGCTCTGCAAAAACTTGAATTTCTGGCGGTCCAGGACATATTCCCCAGCGAGACCGCTGTCCTCGCCGACGTTATCCTCCCCGCCGCCGCTTTCGCCGAAAAGGACGGAACCTACACCAGCACGGAAAGGCGGGTGCAAAAACTGAGGAAAGCGGTTGACCCGCCGGGAGAGGCTAGGCCGGACTGGCAGATTGTATCTGAACTCGCGGCGAAAATGGGCCGACCCTTTGGCTACAAAAATGCCGCCGAGATAATGGCAGAGATAGCCGCCCTCACCCCAATATATGGCGGCATTCACCATAATCGGCTGGATGGCTATGGACTGCAATGGCCCTGCGTTGATAAGTCTGACCCTGGCACGCCCATACTCCATGTGGGTAAATTTACCCGCGGCCTGGGGAAATTCCATGCCGTAGAATACCGGCCTCCGGCGGAAGCAGTTTCCGAATCATATCCCATGATACTGACTACCGGTCGCGTGCTGGAGCACTGGCATACCGGCACCATGACCAGAAGGGCCGAGGTCCTGGACAAGCTCATTCCCTATGGCGTGGTGGATATACATCCCGATGACGCCGCCAAGCTCGGCATCACCGATGGCGACCTGGTGACCATAGCTTCCGAGCGCGGCAAAATAGAAGTGCCGGTGCGGGTAACCGATAAATCCTCCCCCGGACTGGCTTTTCTGGCCTTTCACTGGCGTGAATCTCCGGCAAATGCGCTGACAAACCCGGCATTAGACCCTCTGGCAAAGATACCCGAATTCAAAGTCTCCGCGGTGAGGATTGAAAAAAAATAAGGAGGTTTATATGGCACTGAACGTTACGCTCAACTTCAAAAAGGAACTGCAGAAAGGCAAGATAGTCTTCGGGCAGACCATCGGGCCGAGGAATGACCCGGAGAAAACGGTACAGGCACTTAAAGATTTCGGCTTCGATTTTATCATGATGGAGACCGAGCACAGCCTGGTAGATAAAGAAACGATATTTGAGTATATTCGCGTCTCGCGGAAGCTGGAGATGCCCATCCTGATGAGGCCCGAGGACAAAGACGGCCACTTCCGGTGCTACATGGACGCCGGCATCAACGGGATGATGTTGCCCTGTGTCAACACGGTCGAGGAAACGATATTCGCCATCGACCAGTGCTACTTTTCACCCATCGGCCACCGCGGCTCGGGGGTCGGCATGAGCCCGTATCTAATGGATTCTCAGAACCTGGCGGAGATGCCGCTCTCGGACATCTGCCAATACGTGAACGATAACGTCGTGCTCTTTCCAATGACCGAAAGCGTGGAGGGCATCGGCAACCTGCACCGGATACTCAGCCTTGAGGGTGTTACCGGCACCATTGTGGGCACCAACGACCTGGTGATGGATATCTATGGGACACCGCCCAAAATGCTGCGCTCTGAGACAGTGAGCGCGCCGATAGTGGAGGAAAGACTGCGGGAGATTGGCCATATCAGTAAAAAGATGGGCAAGGTGGCGGGCATCGGCGGCTTTGCCCCCAAGGGCCTGGCCAAGTGGGCCAAGGAAGGCTACCAGCTCTTCATGCTGGGCTATGTTATCGACAACAACTACGAAAAACTGAAACCGGCCATTGATGAGATAAAGTCGCTGCTGGGACTGTAGAAAAAGCAAGGAGGCAGGGTATTTCCGTAACTGGGGCGCCCCTGCCTCCTTTTTTCCTGACCGCAAAGGTTTAAATGTTGTAAACGCGCTTGGCGTTCTCCGCCAGAATTTTGCGCTTTTCTTCGTCGGTCAGTGGCAGGCGTATTATCTGCTCCAGCTGCGGCTGCGGTGCCAGCGCCGGGAAATCGGTGCCGAAAAGTATCCGGTCTATGCCGATTTTTCGGAAGATGCGCGGCACGTCTGCTTCCGCCAGACCCCTATACGTACTGTAAGGAATACGGTCCGGTGCCGAGAACCCCTGAGAGGTATCAAAATAAACGTTGGGGTACTTCTGCGCCAGCTCCACCCTCTCGTCCCACCAGGCCGAGCCCAGGTGGGCGAGGACAATTTTAAGGCGCGGGAACGTCGCGGCCGCCTTGGCCCAGTTCTTGGGCTCAGCGTAATCAATCACCGCCGACTGCGCTGCCATTAATACCGGCGAAGGGTATTCCACCAGGACATGCGGCGTCGGCCAGGTCCCCGAGTCAGCCAGCACCGGCAGTCCCAGCTCCTGGCATTTCTCGTACGCCGGGAACATGACCTCATCATCGGGGAAGAAGGAGAACATGCCGGGATGAAGCTTGATTCCCTTTGCCCCCTGGCTTACTCTTACCTCCACTTCTTTGACCATGCCTTCGGCACCGCCCAGCTCCGGCGCCAGGCAGCTGAAAGAGACAAGCTGCGGGAAACGCTTGGCTACTCCGCAGCTCCACTCATTGACCTCGCGTATTTTAGGGCCGACCTGCTCGCCGATTTTCTTCTCCGCTTCCCGTCGCTGCTTATCGGGCAGCTTGGCTAACTTCGGTTTTTCCAGCAGGGGGCCGCGGTACTGGCGGCCAATCAGGGTCATGATGACCATCTTGGAGATGCCTTCCTGCTCCATATACTCGACGGCCCTCTCCGGCGTACCATACCGGTCACATGCCCGGCGCCCCGGGAAAAGCCAGTAGTTGCTCTCCTCCTCCATGGTCCTTGCCAGGTGAATATGAGCGTCAATGATTTCAAAATCAGCCATGCATCCCTCCTGATTATTTTAATGGATATTCCTCGGACACTTTAGGCAGTCGGGCGTTTTTTGTCAAGGATTTCCGTCCTGGCGCAAATTAATATAAATATGAAAGGAAGCGAAACCCGGGACATCTATAAATTTAATTGTCATACATGGTTAATTTGTTATAAGATATTTGTTATCATACCTCATTGTCTTTCAGCACATAGCAAGGCCGTGTTTGAACTACAGGAAAGGAGAGAGTCAAATGTCCCGAGAAAAGTTGGTGGCTGAAGTCACCAAAAAATATGAAGATACCTATCGTCGGAGGACGAAAAAATCAAGTGAAACGATGGCCAAAGCGCGCCAATATATGCCGGGCGGTGATACCCGCACCTCAATCTGGTTTGACCCCTATCCCTTCTGGATAGATAAAGCGGAAGGCTGCCGGTTCACCGACGTTGACGGCAACGAGTACATTGACTTCCACAACTGCTACACCACCATGATTCTCGGTCACGCCAATCCCAAAGTGGTGGCGGCGGTGAGGGAACAGGCAGCGAAGGGCACCGCATTTGGAGCACTCATTCCCACCGTGGTACGCTGGGCAGAACTCGTCTGCAACATGGTCGACTCCGTGGACAAGGTCAGGTTTGGCAACTCTGGGACGGAGGCGGTGATGATGGCCATACGCCTGGCCCGGGGCCTTACCGGCAAGGACATGCTCCTGAAAACAGACGGCTGCTATCACGGGAGCTACGACCCCATAGTCTTTCCCTCCGACGCCACCGGCATATCGAAGGGCAACAGGGCCGAGTCCATCATCGTTCCCTACAATGACAAGGAAGCCGCAGCGAAAGCCATTGCGGAGAACAAAGACAGGCTGGCTGCGGTCATCGTTGAGGGGGCGATGGGTGCCTCTGGCTTGATACCCCCACGCGACGGCTATCTTGAGTTCCTGCGCAAGGTCACACAAGATAACGGCATCATGTTCATCCTCGATGAGGTAATCAGCCTGAGGCTGGCCTGGGGAGGCGTCCAGAGTATCTATAAAATCAAGCCCGACCTCACCACCATGGCTAAAATCATCGGCGGCGGCTATCCGGTTGGTGCCGTTGGCGGACGTGAAGACCTGATGCAGATGTTCTCCCCTGAGATAAGAAAGGTCTACCATGCCGGTACGCTGAACGCCAATCCCATGACCGCCACTGCCGGCGTGGCCACCATGGAGCAACTTAACACCGACGTCATAAAGTACATAAACAAGCTCGGCGAGTCTTTTGCCGACGGTGTCCGGGCTATCTTCAAGCGACTTAACGTCAAGGGGCAGGTTACCGGAATAGGCTCGCTGCAGAACATCCATTTCCATGACCAGCCGGTGATAAACGGCAAAGCGGCCAGGGAAGCCAATAAAGACCTGCTGCACCTGTTCTATCTGGCAATGCTGGAAAGGGGTTGCTTCTCAGCGTCAAGAGGTCTATATGTTATGTCAACTCCTATGACCCGGAAGGAAATCGACACCGCGGTCAGGGCCGTTGACGACGTTATGACCGGACTCAAGCCGACGATTGAGGAACTGTGGCCTGAACTGATAGGTCCTGCGCCTGAAACATAGTAAATTGCACTACCGGCATCATTAGTAATACCTACTTTCATGCCAGTCTAAACGTACTGGCTAATTGCCCAAATGGCAAGCCAGAAGAAGACATTTTTAGTTTGAGTTGAATGTTTTTCAACAAACACCGCCTACACGTGTTTTAATGCCGGCTAATGATTAAAAATTCTAAATATTTACTCTGACAAATGTCACGCATATTGACAAATGGGCATATGGGGTGCTATACTTTCACGTGCTACACAAGGTAAAACCTTTTATTATGTAAGTGGTGAATATGGAAGGACTTTCCGAGAAGCTGAAGGAACTGCGTAAAAAGAAGGGCTGGACACAGGAAGACATGGCCCGGGAGATGCACGTTAGCCTTTCCACCGTGCAGCGCTGGGAGAAGAAGGGCGGCGAGCCAACCAGGCTGGCTCGCCGAGAGCTTCAGAAGCTATTCCGCAGGGAAGGCATAACTCCAAAATCATAAGGGCCAATCTTGATTATGTGCGCCGCCCGGTCACAGGCCGGGCGGTAATTTTACGCCCAATTTCTCCGAAACTGCCATCAGGTTGCGGACGGTTCCCTGAGGCAGAGGAATCCCGTTCTTGGAACGCTCGGTAAAAGTTCTTTCCTCCGGTTCACCGGGGACAAAAATCTCGCTGAAACCCTCCGCCTTGGGCAACGCTTTTATACCATCGATAAGGTTGTCAATATGCTCTTTATAGCTCTCCAGGTCGGTAAAAGTGCTGATATCTATCGCCGCCACCACGCTGTTCTGAATATGTTTTGGTACGTAGGCTAATCGCTCACCTATGGCCTGCTTCTGCTTGCCTTCATCGGGCTTATCGGTTTCGCGACCGAATAGCGCCGGCTCCAGCTGCGGATTTCCGGCCATAATACTGGAAAGACACTCGAACATCATCGACAGACCCGAGCCCTTGGGGCCGCCAAAAGGCAGCAGAGCGCCAACGTTCTTGGGGTCAGTGGTCGGCTTTCCTTCTTTATCAAGTGCCCAGCCTTCCGGTATGGGTATATTCTTATCCACGGCCAGCCAGAGCTTGCCGCCAGCGACCACGCTGGTCGCCATGTCCAGATTGAGCGGGCGATGCCGCTTTGCCGGCACGGAAATGGCAATCGGGCTGTTGTGCACACCGGCAACCCTGGCGCCAAATGGCGCCATATTGGGTGGATTGCAGACAAAAACAATCCCCGCCATTCCTTTCTCCGCTATCATCTGCGAATAATACCCCAGAGCGCCCTGATGGGTCAGGTTGCGTATCAGCGCCCAGCCAATGCCCGCCTCCTTCGCCTTTGCCACCACCATATCCACCACCCTGATGGTGACCACCGGACCTAGAGCCCGGTCGGCATCGAGAAAAATCGTCGCCGGAGTCTCTTTAATGAGTTTTATATTGGGCTTAGGGTTCATTACGCCCTTTTCAATGTTGTCCAGATACCAGGGAATACGCAGCACGCCGTGAGAGTCAACGGCCCGCAGGTTGGCCCATATCAGCGCTCCCGCCTCGGCTTCAGCATCTTCCGGCGGCATGCCGGCCCGGGTGAATACTTCCTTGGTAAACTCCTTCAGCGGTTGCCACGCCACTACCTTAACATCGCTATCTGCCATAATTCCTCCTTAAAACAAAATGGGGTGAGCCATTTTTGATTGTATGGCGCAGACTCTGAAGAAGTCAAGTCAACTTGCCAGCAACCAGGTTTACCGCTAAAATAGTGATGCCTTGATGTGCCCCTGTAGCTCAGGTGGACA
Organism: uncultured Dehalococcoidaceae bacterium; assembly: GCA_964597015.1. GTDB lineage: Bacteria > Chloroflexota > Dehalococcoidia > Dehalococcoidales > RBG-16-60-22 > E44-bin89. The sequence continues at coordinate 20,541 of CAZQWO010000002.1, read as the reverse complement.
GAGCAGCGGTTTCCTAAACCGCGTGCGCGCGTTCGAGTCGCGCCAGGGGTACTTTACTTAAATATTAAAATGGTAGTAATAGTAATCCGAGGAGGTGTCTGAATGCCTAAATACTGGTTTGACCACGTTCATCTGGTCAGCAAGGACCCCGTTACTACAGCCGATTTCTACAAAAAAATCTTTGGTGCCAAACAGGATGGCTTCCTTGAACTCCCCGATGGGCGCACTCTTGTGTCAGTGGCGCTTGACGGGGTGTCAATCAAGGCGACTCAGCCAAGACCCGAGCCACTGGTACCAAATACACTACCCGATGGCTGTGGGCTTGAGCACTTTGGACTCAGAACCAACAACATTGAAGAAGCCGTGGCCGAGATGAAGGCGAAAGGGATAAAGATTGTGCAGGAGATAAAATCAATCAGCCCCACCACTAAAATAGCCTTCCTTGTCAGCCCCGAAGATATATTGATTGAGCTGCTGGAAGTCAGCGATTAGCTTCTGAACCAGATATCTCCAGATGAAAGTCGCGCCAGGGGTACTATACTTAAATATTGAAATGGTAGTAATATTAGTCCGAGGAGGTGTTAAAAATGAGCCAGATATCAAGTGAACCGGTACGCCCGGGCAGTTTGACCCTGGAGCAAGCTCGTAAGATTGTTGACGCCATGGTGGAGTACACGACGGTGACCAAGCCAGGCCGGGGTATGGCCCTGGCCGTAGTGGACGAGTGTGGTGTTCTTATGTGCTTTGCCAGAGTGCCTCAGGCCTCTCTGGTTAACCGGCGTATGGCTGAATATAAAGCCTGGAGCGCCATAGCGTTCAAACGGGACACCAGAACCACCCGCGACATGCTGGCAAAGATGGGACTTAAAGCCACCGATTTCTGTGAGCCTGACAGATTGACGCTTATCCCCGGGGGCAACCTTATCAGGACAAAGGAAGGCTATACGGTTGGTGCCGTAGGCACCAGCGGCCGCCATCAAGACGAGGACGAGGAAGTAGCGCTGGTTGGCGTTAAAGCCTACGAGTAAATAGGCCAATCTCTTCCGCTAGCGTTTTACTAACGGGATGTGAACAACAGGACATCACCTGACACATTCCTGAACTGCCTGACGTGCGTTCGGGTCGTGACAGGGGTACCACTTTTAGCCTTAAATTTTGGCGACCTTTCTGTTCAAGCCTACCATGACAATTCATCTGCTAATTTATTGCCCATTCCTACATACCAATCAAGAGCCCAACTTATTCACCTAAAGGTTTCTACTGCCAATTTTTTAAAGACTTAAATATATACGCATCGGCGGGTATTGACAATATATTAAAAGGTAGTAAAATCAAAGTCTAACGTGTAAAACAGCCCTATAAAATAAGAAAAGGAGGGCACCATGAAAGGTAAATATCTTACTACAAATCAAGGTGTGCCGGTCACTGACAACCAGAACTCATTGACCGTTGGCGAGCGTGGTCCAGTCCTGTTACAGGATGTCCAGTTCGTGGAAAAGATGGCCCACTTTGACAGGGAGCGTATCCCCGAAAGAGTTGTCCATGCCAAGGGAGCGGGTGCACATGGCTACTTTCAGGTTTACAAGAGCATGAAACCTTATACTAAGGCAAAATTCCTTCAAGACCCGGCGAAAAAGACCCCGGTATTTTTACGGTTTTCCACGGTAACAGGGGGGCGGGGCTCCGCCGATACGGTACGGGACCCCCGGGGTTTCGCCGTTAAGTTCTACACCGAGGAGGGCAACTACGACCTGGTTGGGAACAATCTACCGGTATTTTTCATCCGGGACGCGATAAAGTTTCCCGATATGGTTCACGCCTTCAAGGGTGCACCGGATAACAACATACCATCAGCGTCTTCCGCGCATAACCGTTTTTGGGACTTCATATCCCTGACGCCAGAATCAACGCATATGATTATCTGGCTCTTTTCTGACCGCGGCACGCCAAAAAGTTACCGAATGCAAGAGGGCTTTGGCGTCAACACCTATGTGTGGGTGAATGCTGAGGGAAAAGCGATGTATGTGAAATACCACTGGAAGCCAAAACTGGGTGTGCAGAACCTCGACCGGCATGAAGCAACACGCCTGGCGGGTGTCGACCCTGATTATCTTACCCGTGACCTTCATGATGCCATCGCCAGTGGCCAAGAGGTTGAGTACGAGCTAAACGTGCAGTTGATGGATATCGCCGATGAGCTTAAACAAGACTTCGACCCACTAGACCCCACCAAGACGTGGCCTGAGGACAAGCTACCACTTATGGCGGTCGGCAAAATGGTGCTCAACCGCAATCCGGAAAATTTCTTTGCCGAAGTGGAGCAGGCGGCTTTCTGCCCCGCCAGTATCGTTCCAGGAATTGATTTTTCGGCCGACAAGCTTCTTCAGGGTCGAACATTCTCCTACGCTGATACTCAGCGCCACCGGCTAGGGCCGAATTACCTGCAACTTCCCATCAATCGCCCACCCGTTGAGGCTAGCAACAACCAGCGCGACGGAGCCATGCAGATTGGGGAGTTCAGTGGCCCGGTCAACTATGAGCCCAGTAGCCTGGTTAGTGATGCGCCAGAAGAGGCTCCTGAGGAAGGCACCCCCCGCAAATACTGGCTTGAGGGAGAAGTGGCCCGGCAGAAAATCAGCCAAACGAACGATTTCGCACAGGCTGGAGAGAAATATCGTTCCTTAAGCAAGATGGATAAGGAGCACCTGGTAGATAATCTCATTGCGGACCTTATGCACATCAAGAAGCCAGTCCAGCAGCGGGTAATTGAGAACCTGTCCAAGGCTGACCTGGAGCTGGGACGCTCCGTAGCCGATGGTTTAAAACGCTAACAGAGTTGTATGTTTCTCCCGAAAGATTAAAAGCCTTTTGCGGCTATCTTAAAAGCCGCCGAACTGTCTTAGCGCCCTCTCCGCTCGCGGCGGGCAGTCTTCCTCTGGCTGGCGGCATCAGTCCGATAATCCGGCACGGTGATATTGAAGGCATTGCTGATTTTATTATCAACCAACCGTGAGCTAATGGAACTTTCCAGATTTTCTATTATCTCGTCAGGTGAATATCGTGTAGTTATCACTGTTGGCAGCTTAGCATTATAGCGGTAGTTTATAACCTGATATAGTTTCTCCTTGACCCAGTGAGTTGTTGTCTGTTCACCAAAGTCATCTAAAACAAGCAATGGCGCCGTCTTTACTTTTTCAAACAACTGGTCATAAGATATCTTGCTGTCCGGACTGAATGTCGACCGCAGGTGGTCAAGGAAATCAGATACAACGACAAATAGTGCCGGCTTGTTGGCCTGATAACGATAGTTTACGATGGCCGCGGCCAGGTGTGTTTTACCACATCCAGACTCACCCATAAACATTATCCAGTCTTCAGGTGATTTCGCAAATTCAAAAGCAATCCGATAAGCCTCTTCCAAGTTTTCTTGTTTTTCTAGCGGCAGGTTAACCCGTCTCCGGTCAAAGTTTTCAAAAGTCATGCCTTTCTGCAGCTCGAATTCCGACCCCCAAGCATAGTCCAGAGATACAGGTTGCTTCTCTTCAATCATGCAGACCGTGCTCATTTCAGGGTCGGCCAGGCGGGTCTGTAGCCTCTCGTCAATCTGTGCCAGCGGCACGATGGGCACGATAACCGTGGGCAGTTGGCTGTTGAAGCGATAGGTCAGCAGCTGGTCGAGCTTCTCCCGGGCCCATGGCGTGCTGGTCTGAACGCCAAAATCGTCCAGAATCAACAGCGGGGCGTTTCTGACCTGGTCGAAGAACTCATCATAGGGTATCTCGCTGCCGGGGCTGAAGGCGGCCCGCAGGTGGTCGAGAAGGTCGGGAGCCGTTATATAGAAAGCGGGAAAACCGCCTCTGATGCGCTCGTTGGCAATGCCTGCCGCCAGGTGCGTCTTGCCGCTGCCGCTGGGGCCGATGAGGACAAGCCACCCTTTCGGGTCGGCGGCGAATGCCTGAGCCGCCTCATAGACACGCTGGTACTGCTCCTGACTCTTCGGGTTCCCACCCCTCCCCCTTGGCTCCAGGTTCTCGAAGGTAAACCGGGCGAGTGTTCCCAGGTTGCTGTAGCGTCTCAGGCGTGCCAGGCGCTCGTCATCAAGCCCCTTTTTCAGGCACCGACAGGGCACCACCCGGCTGTAATCCGGCTTCCCGGAAGGCAAACGCGGGTGCACCACCCCGGCACCCTTGCAGATGGGACAGCTGGCGCTCGGCGAAGGGGCTTCCTCAACGTCGGACCATGTGTCCGTATTTTCCCTTGATGTATTTATCCGGGTCTGTCTTAGAAACTCGCTGATATGTTCCATCAGTCTTCCCTTCGGTCGACCAGCGTTCCAGAATACGCATAATATAGCGGATGTTCCGCTTGTTGAGCGCCACCGCTTCTTTGATGGCGTCCCTGAGCCAGCTCTCAGGGTACAGCTTTTCCGCCTCTTTTAGTTCGTCGGCAATTATCGGCGTCAGCATGCCGATATTCTGTTCATACAGGGTGAATATATCCGGCAGTTCTTCAGGTTCAGCGCTTGGCTTCGCAATGGCTATGAGTCCGCTCAATTTAATTTCGCCGCTTTCGATTCTGGCGGCGGCTTTGCGGTCCGATTCGGTATTGAGCAGGTAGATGTCCTCGGTCGACCCGTCGCTGTCCAGAACGATATGGATAAAAATTCCCCGCTGGCTGGCCGTCTGCAATGCCCGGCGCAGCGTTTCCTCCGGCGCTTCACCACCTTCTTTCAGGCTTTTTATCAGCCCGTCATTCCCCAGCAATTCGTGATAGCTGACAAAGCGTGGCTGGCCCTTTTTCCGGTATAACGCCGCCAGCACATGCAGGGTCGTTCTCAATTCCTGGATATCATCAATTTCGGGCAGCAGGACATTGAGGAAATAATTGGGGATGGGGGTGAATTCCATCCTGGCTGGAAATCCGCTGAACTGACTCATAGCAACGTCGGCTCTTCGCTACTTACCGGGTATTCATAATTATAAAACGTGGCCAGGTTGTGCCGAAAACGCAGCTTAATCTGGCCGGTGGGACCATTTCTATTTTTGGCTATCATAATATCAGCCTCTTCCCGCGGGTACTCACGGTCGGGATGCTGCAGCTGCCACTCCTCCTCGTTGTGATAATATTCATCGCGGTAAATGAATATCACCACATCGGCATCCTGCTCAATGCTGCCGCTTTCCCTGAGGTCAGCCAGCTGCGGAATGTGTGATGCGCGCCATTCCACCGCCCGGCTGAGCTGTGATACGGCAATCACCGGCACATTCAGCTCGCGGGAAAGCGCTTTGAGAGAGCGCGAGATGTAACTGATTTCCTGAACGCGGTTTTCACCCCGCCCCTCGCCCCCCATCAACTGCAGGTAATCAACGATAATCAGGTCCAGTCCCCGCTCGAAGTGGAGTCGGCGGGCCTTACTGCGCATTTCCACCACCCGCAACTGCGGAGAGTCATCAATGAATATGGCTGACTCGGAAAGGACGCCGGTGGCCTCCATGATACGCCTCTCCTCGTCCTCGGTATGCAGTCCGAACCTGACCCGCCGTGAGTTCACCCCGGATTCACTGGCCAGAAAGCGCAGAATGACCGAGTCCCTGGCCATTTCCAGGCTGAACAGCGCCACACAAGCTTTTTGTTCCACGGCTACATTACGGGCAATACTGAGACCCAAACTCGTTTTTCCCATACTGGGTCGGCCGGCAATGATAATCAGGTCGGAGCGCTGAAAACCGCCCAGGAATTCATCGAGGCCGACGAAGTTGGAAAGCACGTAGGGTATCTGCTCACGAGCGCGGCCTTCTTCCTCAGGCGGCACCGCTTCAAAATACTGGTCCAGCACCTGACGGATGTGAACGAAATCGCGCTCACCGTGTCCGTGTCGCAGCCGGAACAGGATGTCCTCCGCCCGGCTGAGACTGGTGTCAACGTCCGGACCGGCTTCGTAGCCAACACGGGAAATCTGGTCGGCAGCGCCGATAAGTCCACGCATAATGGAGAGCCGGTTGACAATCTGGGCGTAGTGCTCGATGTCCAGCGGCGTCGGGCACACGGAAATCAGGTGGCTCAGGAATGCGGCGCCACCGGCTGCTTCCAGCTTGTCCCTCCTGGCCAGTTCCTGCGCCACGGTAATCTGGTTTATCGCCTCGTTGCGCTCATAGAGCGCCTGGCAAGCCTCGAACAGCCACTGGTTGCGCTCATGGTAGAAGTCCGTCTTACTCAGATGGGTGGCGATTTTATATATCGCCGTGCCATCGATAAGCAGCGAACCGATGATGGCTTCCTCGGCATCAAGGTCATGCGGAGGCAATCTATCGTTAACCACTCTGCTCCGTCTCCTCTTCGACCTCAGCCTGCGCTTCTGCCACTACTTTTTCCTCTTGTGCCTCAGTCTCCACCTCTTCCGTCGCCTTCTCCACCTTCGTTTCTTTCGTCGCCTTCTCCGTCTTTGCTACCTTCTTCCTTGCCTTTTTCTCCTTCTTAGGCTTGGCTTCCGTCTTCTCCTTTCCCTCCGCCACCTCCTCCTCGACGACGCTGAGCTTTATCCTGGGAATGATGTCCTTGGTCAGCCTGATGGGTATGTCATAGCTGCCTATCTCATGGATAGGTGTTTCGAGCTCGATTTTTCTCTTATCAACCTCCAGACCGGCGCTTTTGTTCAGCTCCTCGGCAATATCGGCATTGGTGATTGACCCGTACAGCCTGTCCTTGGCGCCTGCCTTGGCCTTGATGACTATTTCCAGCCCTTCCAGCTTCCCGGCCAGCTCCCGCATCTCCGCCTCCATTTCCGCCTCAATCCGGTCTTTCCTTTTCTTCTGCGCCTCCACTATCTCTGTTGCCCGGGCATCGGCCAGAACGGCCAGCTTTCTGGGAATAAGGTAATTGCGTCCATAGCCATCGGCTACTTCCTTGATTTCTCCAGCCTCGGCCACACCGGGCACATCTTCAATAAAGACAACCTTCATCCACTATCTCCTTGCCATCATTATACTTTACGCCAATATTGCCCACCAAGAGAGGGACAATTTTTATTTACCGGCGAGGTAATGCTCCGCATATATCGCCGCCACCGCACCATCGCCCACCGCCCCAGCGACCTGCCGTATTGAGCTCGACCTTATGTCTCCGGCGGCAAAAATGCCCGGCACATCGGTCTCCATTTTTTCATTGGTGATTACGGTGCCGTTGTCGGCCAGCGTGATGATTTTTTTCAGATAGCCCGTGTTTGGCTTGAAACCAACGGCGACAAAGACGCCGGATATATCCAGAGTGGACTTTTCCCCGGTCTTAACATTTTTCAGCCCGAGCTTTTTTACCGTGTCTTTCCCTTCAACCGCCTCGACCACCGTGTCCCACAGGAATACTATTTTCTTCTCGGCGAGGGCTCTTTCCTGCAGGATTTTGGTGGCGCGCAGTTCATCGCGGCGGTGTATTACAGTAACCTTTGAGGCGAATTTGGTTAGCTCCAGCGCTTCGTTCATGGCGGCATTGCCGCCGCCCACCACCGCCACCGGGACGTCCCGATAGAAATAGCCATCGCACACGGCGCAATAGGCCACGCCCCGACCGGTGAACTCGTCCTCGCCGGGGACTCCAAGCTTGACCCGGTCCGAGCCACCGGCGACGATGACCGCTCTGGCGACGATGTCCCCTTCGCTTGTCTTCAGCACCTTCTGCTCGCCCTTCAGCTCAAGGCCGGTCACCTCGGCGGTTAATGTCTCCAGGCCAAATTTTTGTGCCTGCTGCTGCATGGCATCGGCCAGTTCCAGGCCATTGATACCATCGGGAAAGCCGGGATAGTTTTCCACCAGGCCGGCATTTATAATCCAGCCGCCCGTGGCCCCCCTCTCAACGAGCAGGCTTTTCAGCCTCGCCCTTGCCGCATAGATGCCCGCAGTGAGCCCCGCCGGCCCGCTCCCGATAATGACCACTTCATACTCGCGCTTTGTCGCCAACCTCATCCTCCTGCATAACCATGGCTTGCTTATTATCTAAAGGACAGCATCAATGCCTCTTTTCAGTTCCGCTTTGGGTCGGAAACCAATGATATTCGAAACCGGCGCTCCATCCTTGAATATGAGCAGCGTCGGGATGCTCATGATACCGTACTGGCTGGCCGTCTTCGGGTTCTCATCAACGTTCAACCTGGCAACGGTGACCTTGCCTTCGTACTCACCGGCCAGCTCCTCAACAATGGGCTCCACCATACGGCAGGGCCCACACCAGACCGCCCAGAAATCGACCATCACCGGCGTTTTCGACTGCAGCACCATCTGGTCAAAATTGCTGTCACTCACTTCTACTGACTTGCTCATGAATCTCCTCCTTGATTACCTGTGCGATGTTTTCTTCAGCCATATGCTTGGCAATGCCGATGGCGTTTTTAATGGTCTTGGCCTGGCTGCGTCCATGGGCAATGATGACATTCCCGTTCACGCCCAGCAGGCACGCCCCGCCGTATTCGCGATAGTCTATCCGGTTGACCCAGGAGCCGAGACCAAGGTCGCGGAGCAGGTCGCGGCCTCTGAAGTGGTAGGCATTGGAAATGACCTGCCCGACCTGTCGTGCCGAACCCAAGAATGTGTCGCTCATGCCCTCGATGGTCTTAAGCACAATATTGCCGGTAAAACCATCGGTAACAACCACATCCGCCACCACCTTCAGAATATCATGGCCTTCAATATTGCCGATAAAATTCAGATATTTTGCCTTCTTCAGGAGCTGGTAGCTTTCCTGAACCAGCTGGTTTCCCTTGGTCTCTTCCGCGCCATTGCTGAGGAGGCCAACCCGCGGCTCGCTGATGCCGAGCACATGCTTACTGAACACAACGCCCATCTCGGCAAATTGAACGAGGTGGCCGGGACGGCATTCAACATTGGCACCGGCATCAATCAATAGGGCCGGGGTCGAAGGGGTGATGTCCATGATACAGGCGATAGCCGGGCGCTCAATACCCTTTATTTTCCCGAGCCCAAACAGCGCCGCACCGAAGACCGCCCCGGTATTACCCGCGGAGACAAAGGCGGCGGCTTTCCTCTTCTTTACGAGGTTTATACCAACCACAATCGATGAGTCTGTTTTGCTGCGGATAGCTTTTATCGGCGATTCGTTGGGCTCAATAACCTGGCTGGCCTCAACAATGCTGATGCCCTCTTTGCCAAGATGGCGACCCGCCAGCACGTGGAGCACCTTTTTCTTCCCCACCAGTGCCACCTCCACCTTGTACTCATCAGCTGCCTTGACGGCCCCCTTCACGATTTCATGAGGCGCATAGTCCCCGCCCGCGGCATCAACGGCAATAATCATTTATACCCTCTAGAATACAAGCTCTTATCCCGAATTATCACCCTTTTGAAACTCTTTCTGAACCATGTCCAGCACCGCCGGCTCAGCCATCAGGTCAACCACGGTCATCGCCAGTGCCTTAGCGGCATCGGTAAGGCCGCGCGTCCCGGCTTCAGAGGCAGCCGTTCTGGCAAACTGAGGAGAATGGGTTACCGCCCTGGCGGAAGCGATGGCGACGAGCGGATGAATGCTGGGCACTACCTGGCTGACATTGCCGATGTCACTGCTGCCAATACCTATCCTGGGGTCGACCAGGTGAACCCGTCTGCCCAGAGACTGCAGGTTCTTCCGGAACAGGCGCGCCATTGTGAAATTATTGCGCAGCGTGGCATAGCGTACCTTGCCCCACCGGTATTTCAATTTTGCCCCGGTAGCGGTGGCAGCGCCGATAAAGCAATTCAGCACCCTCTCCTTCAATTCGTCCAGGTAGCTGTCCTCCGCCGCCCGAACGATGAAATGACCGGCGGTGTGCGCCGGCACGATATTGGCCGCTTCACCGCCGTCAGTAATAACGCCGTGGATGCGGGCACTGTCCCTGATATGCTGCCTCAGGGAATTTATGCCGGCGTAGGACATTAACATAGCTTCCAGCGCATTGATGCCCGCTTCAGGCCTGGCGGCGGCATGCGCCGACTTGCCGAAAAATTCCACCTCCAGCGTTTCGAGGGCGAGAAATTTGGTGGTCGCGGTGTTCAACCCAGCCGGGTGTATCATCATAACCGCATCCACACCTTTAAAAGCACCCCCCTTAATCATATAAACCTTGCCACCGCCCATCTCCTCAGCCGGCGTGCCCATTACCTGCACCGTACCGCCAAGCTCATCCACCACCGCTCTGGCCGCTATCCCGGCGCCAACGGCGCTGGTGGCAATGATATTGTGCCCGCAGGCATGACCGAGCTTGGGCAGCGCATCATACTCCGCCAGAAGGGCAATCACCGGCCTCCCTCTCCCACAGGTCGCCCGAAATGCCGTTGTCAGCCCGCAGATACCCTTTTCCGTGGCAAAACCATTTGCCTGCAGGTAGTCGGTGAGCCAGGCGGCCGCTTTTTCTTCCTGAAAAGCAATCTCGGGATTACCGTGTATCTTCAGACTCAACTCTTTAAGCTCATCAATGTGATTATCTATCTCATTGATTACTCTGGACTTTAACTCACTGACATTCAATACCGGCACTCCATCGTGGATGGGAATCGCGGTTACAATCCCTATTATATCTCATTGCCCAAAAAAATTCCTAGGATTTTTGAACCAATAAAACAGGAATTATCAGGCGACCGGGTGCTACAATAATGGAAGCCATATGGATAAAGAAAAATCTAAAATCCAGGTGCAGGTATACCCCAACGCCCGCTGCAATGAGGTATCGGGGGAAAAGGACGGGATTTGGCAGCTGAGAATTGCCGCCCCGCCGATTAAAGGCAGGGCCAATCAGGAATTAATTGGTTATCTCAGCAGTATCTTGCATGTGAGCAAAAGCGCCCTGACAATCGAAAAGGGTCTGACCGGCAAGCGGAAGCTGATAACCGTCAGTGGTCTGTCCCCGGAACAGGTAAGGGCACGGTTTCAGAATTCGACCAAGCAACAGCGTGGGGGCTAAAGTAAGTTCTTCAGTTACATCAGGAATGGGAGACGAGACTGATGTTTTCAGTTCAATTTCCTAGCAAACTGCTCGGCGCACTGTTTCTATTACTGGCCGTTCTGGGTATCAGCTCATGTTTTGGACCCCCTGAACCGGTCAGCCTTAACGTCTCCATCCCGGTCTACGGATATGAAATCGTCAATACCTACCCCCATGACAGGGCTGCTTTCACACAGGGACTGGCGTTTGAAAACGGAGTTCTCTATGAGGGAACCGGGCTATACGGGAAATCCACGTTACGGAAAGTGGATCTGGAAACCGGCGATGTACAGCAAATCCACGGGTTACCCGCTCAGTATTTTGGAGAAGGTATCACCGTCCTCGGAGACAGGCTCATCCAGTTAACCTGGAAATCCAGAACTGGTTTGATTTATGACAGAGACAGCTTCAAGCTAACAGGCAATTTTACCTACGCCACCGAAGGCTGGGGTATCACGCATGATGGAGAACGCCTGATTATGAGCGACGGCACCTCTACCCTGTATTTTCTGGACCCTGAAACCTTCAGAATCATCGGCCATATCGAAGTTCACCATAATGACACTCCAATTGACAGGCTCAATGAACTGGAATACATCAAGGGCCAGGTATACGCCAACGTATGGCAGACTGATAATATAGCGGTAATTGACTTAAACACCGGCCAATTGACCGCATGGCTGGATTTGTCAGGGCTTTTGCAGTCGCAGGAACATAGCCCACCCGTCGATGTTTTAAATGGTATTGCTTATGACGCAGCGAACGACCGGCTATTTGTGACCGGAAAACTGTGGCCCTGGTTGTTTGAGATCAAGCTAGCTGACAAAGAATAGTCCGTATAAACTGCACCAAATAACGAGCAGCTTGCTTAAGGTATCTCACCGACAGCTAAATTGAAAAACCCGGTTACCAGATTATTTAAATACGGAGAATACGCTTGGCATTCTCCGCCAGTATCATGCGCTTTTCCTCATCAGTAAAGCGCAGCCGTAATATCTGTTCCAGCTGTGGTTGCAGCGGTATCCCGGGCATATCGCTACCAAACACTATCCTTTCCACGCCGATTTTACGGAGGACCCGGACGACATCTTCTTCGGCAAGGCCGCGCCGGGCAACCACCGGCAGCTGGTCCGGTGCCGCAAACCCCTGCGACGTGTCAAAATAGACATTGGGGAACGTCTGAGCCAGCTCCACCCTCTCGTCCCACCAGGCTGAACCAAGGTGGGCCAGTATAACCGTCAGCTTCGGAAAAGCCCTGAGTACCTTCGCCCAGTTCTTGGGTTCCGCGTAATTCTTCTCATCTTCAGGCAGGTTATAACCCAGCGGGTTGGGATACATATATACCAGATGTGAGTGCGGCCAGGGTCCAGAATCGGCCAGGATAGGCAGGCCCAGTTCCTGGCATTTCTCATAGGCGGGCCAGAATGCCTCGTCGTCCGGGTAATGGGAAAACTGCCCGGGATGCATTTTTAATCCCTTCGCTCCCTGCCCAGCCCTCAGAGCCACCTCTTCCGCCATAGCTTCAGGGCTCCCCAGGTCGTCAGACATGCCGATAAAGGGCAGTAACCTGGGAAGGCGACGACCCACCCCACACCCCCACTCATTCATCTCACGCATTATGGGGCCGATTTGCTGGCTGATTTTCGCCTTCTCCTTCCGCTGTTGCGCCTCAGGCAGCCCCCATAGTTTTGCTTTTTCGTACAGCGGGCCGCGGGATTGCCGGGGCACCAGAATCATGAAAGCCGTATTAGATATGTTGTTTCTATCCATGAATTCTACCATTCTCTCCGGGGTGGCCCATCTATCACGCTCCCGGCGGCCTGGCAGCGGAAAGTAAGTGCCCTCTTCTTCTTTTGTCCGGCACAGGTGAACGTGCATGTCAATGATTTCGAAGTCTTCCATGTATCCCTCCTTTTACATTAATAGATTATTTGCACCCGGTGAAAAATACCGCCCCAATTTATTCTTTCGGCCAGTACCATTTCTTGAGACAGCTGATGTATTCCCTTTCTATCTTATCTTTTTGCTGGTCAAACTGGCCCGGGTCAATAATCCAGGGTACGCCCTGGGCAATGCGTTCCTTTATCCTGGTCGCTATTTCTTCATCCAGCCCGTATTTGGCACTGTCAAACTGCTTTTCTGCCCAGGCAACCCGGACGTCTTTATCCCACCGCCAGACACCGGAAAGGTCATAGTGTGTTATCGGCCCATCAAGGGGAAGGCGAAAGCCAAATGTTGCCCTGACTCCCAGGTCAATATCCTCAGCCGTGGCTATCCCCTCCGCCCAAACGCGGAACGCCTCTCTCCGCAAAGCGGCCTGTATCCGGTTGACCAGACTCCCGGACGATTCTTTAAGCACCTTTATCGGTACTTTCCTGACCTTTCTCATCAGGTCGCAGATGATATTGATGGTCTCCTCTGACGTTCCCGGGCCTACCGCTACTTCAACTCCGGGAATGATGTGTGGCGGCACGAAGTAGTGGGTAATGGCTATCTTGTCCTGTCTCCTGACCCCGGAACCAAATTCACTGAGCAACAGAAAGGAGGCATTACTTGCGATTATAGTATGAGATGGGCATAGCCGGTCAAGTTTATTGAAGAGCTGCCGCTTGTCCTCAACACTCTCGGTTATAGCCTCAGTTATGAAATCGCTGCTTTCGGCGACCCTTGCCAGCCCAGTGGTAGTAGTAACTCTGCCCATAGTTTCGTCGACCTGCTTTCTTGTTACCAGTCCTTCCTGAACAAAGACATCCAGGTCACGTTTTATTCTTACGGTGGCCTTTTCCAGAATGTTATCGCTGACATCGCAGAGCATGGTCGGGTACCCCCAGAGCGCAAAGTTTATCGCTATTCCGGGGCCCATGGTACCGGCGCCAACAACCCCCACCTTTTTAATATCTTTGAGTTCCATAATTGTCGCCACGACTCCTCTCTTTTAACACTTACAATATATCATTATTTAGTTCTTCTTCGCCCATGCTGTCAAGAGCTCCGACCAAGCTGCTTTCTGGACCTTTGTTGAAATGAGAATTGGATTAATGGTTAAATTATTAAGTTCGCTCCGGAGGTATAGAATGGGACGAAAAGTAGGCATGGTACACGCCGGCTGGTTCAATGTTCGACTATTTAACGAATTGACCGCTGAAGTTATGCCCGATGTGGAAGTCGTCCATCTCGTTGACGAAGGGCTGCCGGCTATGGCCAGCAAAGAGTTGCGCGGCCGGGTTCTTCGCCGGCTGAAAGCGCTGTCATCTTTCGCTGAAGAGTCGGGCGCCGAGGTTGTGCTGCTCACCTGCACCGCCTTCGGCCGTCTGGTCGACGAGGTCGGAGAGGCCGTTAATGTTCCAGTGCTATCGGTTCTTGAGATCATGGTTGAGGAGGCAATGGACGCGGGCGACCGCATCGGTATCCTGGGAACCCATCCCGGCATGCTGGCATCGGCGGCGCAGTTAATCAAGGAAGAAGCAACGGAACAAGGAAGGAAAATCGAAGTAAAAACCTTGCTGTGCCCGGGGGCTTTCGACGCCCTGAGGCGCGACGATATGGCCACCCACGACCGCATTGTCCTGGAGTACCTGGACCAGCCGATGGATGAGGTAGACGTAATAGTGGTACCCCAGCCATCCATGGAAGGAGTCGTGAAACAGGCCCCTGAGACCAGCCGCAGGGTGCCCATCCTGTCCAGCGCCCGTCTATCGGCGCAGCGCTTAAAACAAAAACTGGACAGCCTGGCTTGAACGGTGGAAGACTACTCGGAAAAATTCTACACGCGGTATGCGGAACGGTATGCCGAGGTGGCACATCAGTACCTGCAATCGGTATACATTGAGGCATCCTGCCCGAAACTGACCGGAGACCTGGCGTTAATCGAGCACCTCAAGACGCTGGTTCCCGGTAATCGCGGTCTAGATGCCGGCTGTGGCGCCGGCGCCCGCGATGTCTACTCCCTCTGGCGTGATGGTTGCGATATCTTCGGTGTGGACGCCGTAAAGGAAAACATTGATATAGCGGTAAAACTCCACCCTGATATTGCGGGCAGGTTATCCGTGGCTGATTTACGCAAAGGGCTCCCTTTTGCCACCGCTTTCTTCGACTTTGTCATGTGCAACGCCGTTATCCAGCATATCGAACCGGCCATGGTAGAGGCAATCACCCTGCCCGAGCTGTGCCGGGTGCTGAAACCCGGTGGCGTATTGCAGCTGATGTTCAAAAACGGTGACGGCGTGCTTACTATCTACGATAAGGACTATGGCACGGAACGCTCTTTCCAGCTTTACGATGAGCAGCGTGTGCTGCAGATCCTAGCCGGGCACGGCATGGGGCTGGTGGAAAGCGAGTCTTCAGAGGAGCTTGGTGGGGTGATGCACTTCACCGACCCCAAAGAAGCACGCCATTGTGTCTTCTACACCCGCAAGCGCTGATGCCTGTTTCCCTGAACCACGCCGGATATAAAGAGCCAGCCTATTCTTTTTTCGGCGCCTGAACCAGCTCCAGAGTCATACCCTCAGGTCCCCATACAAAGACCATCTGCCAGCCAATCATCGGGTTACTTTTATCGGTAATCTGGCACGGTGGGGACTTGAATTGCGCGCCTTTCCGCTTCATGTCCTCATACATCCCGACGATGTCATCAACCACAAAACCTATATGGGGATAGCCAACGTCGTTGGTGTTACCTTTGAGTTCCCTGCCCGGCGGCGACAGATACTGGATAAACTCCAGGACGAAATCCTGGACCTGCACTTTCTGGACTCTAAGGTGCACGCCGGGTATACCGAGGCACGTCTCAATCAAATCCCCTTTATATTCGTATGGCTCCCAGATGTTGGTACAGCCCATTACATCTCTAAACCACTGTATAACCTTGTCCAAGTCCTTAACCGTAATGCTGACATGATTGATTCTCTGTATCATGGTCAATCCTCCCTGATTCATTTACTATACTAGAATCTATCATATTTTTCGAATTCATTCCGGGATAAGGCAATCAGCACCGTGGATACAATGCCCGCTGGCGCCAGCGACAGTATCGCCACGATGGAACCGGCGAGTGCCAGACCCCATGACTTCCTCTGCACAGCATAAATCCCGCCAATCAAGGGCAGTGCACTTGATACCGCCAGCAGAATAGCCATGACTATCAGAACCCCCTGTACCATCCCGGACAGCCAGAGTGGTAATAATTCAGCAACACGGACTACGGTCAGAACACCGCCACCAAAGGCGACCAGGAGGCCTATGACAACAAACATGCCAAACAGGTTGAGTATACCCAGCACGATGTCCAGAACGCCGGCCGCTACGGGCTTCCAGGTCGTCTCCATCCCGGAACTATTATAGATGTTCGAAGGCGCTTTTTCGAGACCGCACAATCATCGACATAAGGAGCCGGTCAGCATGAGCCGGCTATTGCAGTTTAATAGGCTATGCGTTACAATTTCAGCACTCCTATGTGAGGAGGATAGAAATGAAAACATGGAAACCAACAACAGCCGGAATATTGAATATTATCACCGGAGCGTTTAATGTCCTGGGTGCTATAGGGCTCATCATCGCCATTGCTATCATCAGCAGTGGCGCCTACGTCATGCAGCTCCTGCCGCCCGCAAACGCCCCCTTTATGACGCCCATGATAAGCACCATATTAATAATCGTACTGGTTATTACCATCATCCAGGCAGTACTTCCCATAGTTGGCGGCGTATTTGCCCTGCAGAGAAGGAAATGGGGATGGGCGCTGGCTGGCTCCATCATTGCCATACTTGGCATGTTCCCGCTGGGTGTAGCCTCAACCATACTCGTATCACTGGCCAAGGAAGAATTCGAGTCGCAGTAGGTCAGGG
>CAZQWO010000002.1:0-3638 GCA_964597015.1 uncultured Dehalococcoidaceae bacterium | reverse complement strand
TTACTGACCCATTTTGACTTTCCGGTAACACTCGCTGCAGTACACCGGCTTGTCGCCACGCGGTTCGAAAGGTACCTGTGTATCCTTGCCGCACTCATCGCATACTACAGAGAACATCTGGCGTGGTGCCCTGAAACCACCGGAATCGGAACGCTCTGCTTTCCTAGCCCGGCGGCAATCGGGACAGCGCTTGGGTTCATTCTGTAAACCACGAGATGCATAGAACTCCTGCTCCCCTGCGGTAAAGGTGAACTCCTGTCCACAGTCAGAGCACTGGAGTTGCTTGTCCTCAAAGCTCATGGACGACCTCCTCTCTTACATATTTGGTTCGAGTTTCGGCCATCCAATACCTATTTGATTTTATGGGATACAACTGTGTATTTGACAACCTAGTACTAAACCCATTTAACATTATATGCTAAAACAACAGGTTTGTAAAAAACCTGTACAATACGGAAACCTGATATCGACCGCTATCCAATGAGCAACTAAAGACCCTGGTCAATAAACAGCTTACCGGCTTTAGCAATATTGTAATTCGGCATATCGAAAAAATTCACCGTCACCCTGTCCGCTTCAACCTGGTAAATCTTTACGATGGCGTCCGTGACCTCCTTGGCCACCTTCCTCTTCTGCTCCACGGTTCTACCTTCAAGCTGTCTGATGGTAACGATAGGCATATTTACTTTACCTCCTTTTATTCAGCCCGTTCTTTTTTCTGCTCTACGTATCATATACCATATAAAGAGTATAAACAAAGCACCGAGCACGGCCAATGTATACACGAGCCAGGGGGGCATCGCGGCTACAGGGGCTATTTTGATTTCAGCAGCCCTAGTCCATTCTCCAGCATTTGAAGCACTGTCCACGGCGCGCACCCTCCAGTAATACGACCTTCTTGGGCGCAACAACTTCATGGTACTGGAACCTATCAGATATTCTGAATCGGCCAATTCCGTCTTCTCCAAAAATACGCTCTTCTCAGAGAAGCCGGCATCCTGGGCTAATTGCAGGGTATAAGTTACCGGCAGGCTCTTGTCAGCCACGTCTTCCCATTCAAGAAGTAACTCTTCTCCTTCCTTGACCACAATCGGCGTGCCCAGCAACAAGTCCGGCGCCGCCGGAGCTTCTGATTCAACGGTGAAGGTTAATTCTTTGGTATTGAGACCATCGCTTATTATCATGACATGGTCGCCGTGCTCGCTGATGGGAACATGGAAGGAGAGCCGGAATGTCCCCTCCGCATCAATGGCGGCTGATGTTAATAACTCGCCGTCGTATTCAATGGTCACCGTCCCGCTTTCCACAAACCCGGTACCGCTGGCCACTACTTCCGCGCCAACGTGGCCCGCCAGCCTGTTGATTTCAATAACAGCCGGCATCTGCGGCGGTTCAGGAGGTGGAGGCGGAGACGGCGGCTTCGGAGGGCTGATTATGCTAAACTTGGCTACCTGTACATCCTCACCGTCATCTATTTCTATTTCATATAGTCCCGCGTCCAGTTCCGGTATATTAAATGTGGTCACAAAATCGCCCAGGCTATCGGTCTGTGTGCTGGCAACTTCTGATATAACAAAATATATGGCGATGTTTTCCCTTCTATCAAAGCCGGTACCCAGAACTGTGACCAGCGTGTCCGGTACGCCAGACGTTGGATTGACGGTAACATCAGGTTCTAACGTGAACCCGGCACTTACCGCGTTTTCGGCCTGGATAACGGTAATTTCGTGTTTTCCGGTGGTGCTTTTGGGAATGGTAACATAAGCACTAAATTCACCCGAACTATCAGTCTCGGTATCACCGCGGTCAATGGTCAGGTCAATTCCGTCATAGTAGATGTCTATATCTTCATCGGGGAAAAAGGCGGTGCCTATGATTTCTACAGAGGTACCTACCGTGCCTTCATCCGGGTCAATGGTGATGTCACCGAGAATGAGGCTGAATTCGGCGACTGCCCTGATTCTCGGTGCCAGCTTCTCACCAAAATAATGACAAACGTATACGTAATAAAGACCGTCATGTACTTTTTCGTCATCACTGCCGTCATTTAATTCATATGGCACCTCAAATGATATGTCAAACTCGCCTTTTTCATTCAAATAGACCCAATCGGCAACGACCTCCAAACTGGTGACCTCCTCGTCTATGTCGTCGTTGGTGGTCGCTTTTTGGCTGGAAAAGAATACCGCAGCATATCTCTCGGAGTCATCCGTGCTTTTGTTAAATCCCTCGCCGGCAACTCTGACCGTATCCCCTATCGTGCCTTCAGAGGGGAAGACATATATTTCCCTTTGCGCCTGAGCGATCGCTGGAAGCTCAGGCTGCGCCAAAAGGCAGAGAGCAGACACCAGCCAGGCCACGAAAATTACTTTACCGAAGTTCATTATTTTTGATTCTTTCCGGAAGTTTATTTTTCCCGTTGAAATTTAATTATAGTCCTATTCAGCATGATGTCAATATCTGGGACGGGATGTCAAACAACCGACATCACCAATCCGGAAAACAGCGGCATCATGAAATTATCGTTAACCGGCAGGGGGACTGCCTCAATCACGGTGGCGCTTACGGAGCCGACGACAATTAACGTCATATCGCTGACCAGGCCGGAAAAGTAGAATATGAATCCTATGGCGATGCAGCTGAGAAAACAGGCCATATCCCCCTCCAGTGTCTTCTTGAGGGATTTGGTCCTGCCGACGGTGTGACCGACAATGGCCCCAACGGCATCACCAATGGCCAGGAATGCTATGGCGAGCATGGCAATGTGTGTTTCGAAGGCCAGATATGCCAGAAATGAGGCCATTACCATATACAGGGCGCCCGTGGCACTGGTGGCTTCCGCCTCACGAATAAAAGGCTTGAATACCCTGAAAAACCACCTGTTCACGCTCGGAATGGCAAATCTGGCCAGTTCCAGTGCCAGCCCCAGCAGAGTCATAACCCCGAGCGTTATCACCACAACGCTCCTGGGCAGGAACAGCCCGGAAAGCGCCAGCACCATGCCAAAACATATGTGAAAAATGCCTCGTCTAACAACGGCTCTCATGTATCTCCTTTATTGACCATCGGTCGCTGCCCGGCCTACGTTGCAATGAAAGTAAACCAGAGCCATGCCACGATGATTCCCATAGCGGAGCCTACAATCACCTGGAAAGGAGTATGTCCAATGAAAACCCGCAGGGTGTGTTCCACTTCGGCAATGGGTCGACGGTCTCTGAGCTCAGCAATAATGCGATTGAGGATGATGGATTGCCTTCCCACGGACTGCCTCACACCGGCGGCATCGTACATCACAATGGCAGCGAGGATGACGGAAATCCCAAACGCCACACTGCCAATGCCTTCGACCATAGCTATCGAAGTTGCCAGCGCGCTCACCGTGGCCGAGTGTGAGCTTGGCATGCCACCGCTGGAGACGAAGTAACGCAGGTCAATCTGCCTTTTTCTTATTAAGCCGATGAGCACCTTTATGACTTGCGCCAGTGCCCAGGCACAGACAGGAGCGATGATAATGTTATTCATAATTTTTGATAGGAATATTATACCACCAGGTTAAATATTAAACAGTATATTGCCTAAGAAAATTAACGCTCACGCCTACCAACTTCACCGATTCTTATACTTTATAATTATTGCGG
>CAZQWO010000001.1:0-65426 GCA_964597015.1 uncultured Dehalococcoidaceae bacterium | reverse complement strand
GCCTCGAAGGTGCGGTCTATGGCCATGACCTCGCCGGTGGCCTTCATCTGGGTGCCGATGACCCTGTCTCCGGTGGCGAATTTATCAAAAGGCCAGCGCGGTATCTTGACCACCACGTAGTCCAGCGCCGGCTCGAAGGAGGCCATGGTCTTGCCGGTGACGGCGTTGGGTATCTCGTCAAGCCGTTTGCCCACCGCTATCTTGGAGGCGACGCGGGCTATGGGGTAGCCGGTGGCCTTGCTGGCCAGGGCGGAAGAGCGGCTGACGCGGGGGTTGACCTCGATAACGTAGTACTGCTGGCTTTTGGGGTCCAGGGCGAACTGGACATTGCAGCCCCCCTCAATCCCCAGCGCCCGGATTATATCCAGGCCGGCGGTGCGCAGCATCTGGTATTCCTTGTTGGTCAGCGTCTGGCTGGGGGCGACCACGATGCTGTCGCCGGTGTGCACGCCCATGGGGTCGATGTTCTCCATGTTGCAGACGGTGATACAGGTATTGGCGGCGTCGCGCATGACCTCGTACTCGATTTCCTTCCAGCCAACGACCGATTGTTCGACGAGCACCTGGTGGATGGGGCTGGCGGCGAGCCCGCTTCTGGCCACCTGGTCGAGCTCGTCCCAGGTATAGGCCATGCCGCCCCCCGTCCCCCCCAGCGTGTAGCCGGGGCGGATGATGACCGGCAGACCGATTTCCGCCGCCACTTTGCGGGCATCTTCCAGCGTGTTGACCGTTTTGCTGGGCGGCACCGGCTGGCCGATTCTGATTAATAATTGCTTGAAAAGCTCCCTGTCCTCGGCGTTGCGGATGGTCTGGATGGGCGTGCCGAGGCATTTCACATTGTACTTGTCCAGAACACCGGCGTCGGCCAGGGCCACGGCCAGATTCAGGCCGGTCTGCCCGCCGAGAGTGGGCAAAAGGCCGTCGGGTCGCTCCCTTTCTATGATGCGGGAAATCACCTCCACGGTGAGCGGCTCAATGTAGACGACGTCGGCGATGTCCTCGTCGGTCATGATGGTGGCCGGGTTGGAGTTGACCAGTACCGAAATGACGCCCTCCTCGCGCATGGCCTTGCAGGCCTGCGTGCCGGCGTAGTCAAACTCCGCCGCCTGCCCGATTATGATGGGCCCCGACCCTATAATCAAGACTTTAGAGAGTTTCAAAAATTTTACTCCTTTAAGTTGTCAGTGTTTCTTAAGGTTATTAATTAAGCCTTCAACCGCGGCTTCTACGGTAACTTGCCAGAACTTGCGCAAGCATTGGCTTGCTTTTTGACAAGCAAGTTCCAGACGAAATTTTTTACGAATTTCTATTTCACTCTCTAACCCACTGATTAGTTCTTGTGCGTAATCCAAGTTTATTGCTAACTCTTTATCATATCTTTCTTGCTTTTCCTGTTCGGTTGGTGGTGTAAAAGCATTCCAACTTCGCACATGCTCATTAAAATTAATCGCTTCTCTTGAATTATTATTGAACAACATTTCTAACGTTTTTCTGACTTGCGCTAACCATTGCGGGTAGCGTTGATTATTGCGAGATAATCCGATTAATTGCTTGCCATCATCAAGTAGTTGATTTAATATTTTAATTTTCTTCTTATTGTTCATCTCTATCTCACCCCCTTAGTCCCCCTCTCCTTCAAAGGAGAGGGGGGAGGTTTTTGGGAGAGGGGCGCAGCCCCTCTAAAACACCCCCGTTGAAATCCCTCTCACTCTCCCTTTACCAAAGGGAGAAGCTATCATGTCTCCCCCTTCGCAAAGGGAGAAGTTGCCATCTCCCCCTTTGAAAAAGGGGGATTAAGGGGGATTTTCTCTGGACAAAGGGGGATTTCTACAATCCCTCTCATTCTCCCTTTACCAAAGGGAGAAGCTATCATGTCTCCCCCTTCGCAGAGGGAGAAGTTGCCGTCTCCCCCTTTGAAAAAGGGGGATTAAGGGGGATTTTCTCCTCTATTCTCTTAGCGACGCCCTCGATATTTGTCAGTACATCGGTGTTACTAAACCTCAGCACTCTCAGACCAAGACTGCTCAGGTAATCATCCCTTATCCTGTCATACTCAATCGTCTCACCAACGAGGTGGTGGCTACCGTCGATTTCGATAGCCAGCTTTGCCCTGGGACAAAAGAAGTCGACTATGTAATCGCCGATGGGTTTCTGCCGGTAGAACTGGTGTCCCTTAAGTTGTTTCACCCTTATCTTCGCCCAGAGTTGCCTTTCCGCATCGGTCATATTCTCTCTGAGTTGCCTTGAATACTGTTTCAGGTTCCTGTTGTAGGGCAACATTAAATCCCCCTCATGCTATATTTCCCCCTTTGTAAAAGGGGGATTAAGGGGGATTAATCCCATCACCATCTTCATAAAATCCGCAAAGAGGTAGGTATTATCCAGGGGGCCGGGGGAGGCCTCGGAGTGGTACTGGATGCAGAAGATGGGCAGTTCCTTGTGTTTTAAACCCTCCACCGTGCCGTCGTTCAGGTTGATATGCGTTACCTCGAGGCCGTCTTTCAACGTGTCCGGGTCAACGGCGTAGCCGTGGTTCTGGGCGGTGATGTGTATCCGGCTCGTTTTCAAATCCCTGACGGGGTGGTTGCCGCCGCGGTGGCCGAACTTCAGCTTAAAATTCTTCCCGCCGAAGGCGCGGGCGATAAGCTGGTTCCCCAGACAGATGCCCATCATCGGTCTTTTGTCCAGCAGCCCCTTCACCGTTTCAACGATATAATCCAAAAGCTCGGGGTCGCCGGGGCCGGGGGACAGCAAAATGCCGTCGGGGTTCATTCCCAATATGTCTTTGGCCGATGTGGCGCAGGGCACGGCGGTGACGCGGCAGCCCTGCTTCTTTAACAGTCTCAAAATGTTGTACTTCAGCCCGCAGTCCAGCACGACGATATGAGGCAGGGTTTCATCATCAGCCTCCGGCTCCCAGGTGTAGGGGTGGGGGGTGGATACCTTTCTTACAAAATCAACGCTGCCGTAGTCGGGCAACCTTTTCAGGGCTGCCAGAGCCTCTTCGGGAGACTTTTCGGCGGTGAGGTAGCCCATCATCACCCCGTGCGAGCGCAGCTTGCGGGTGAGCGACCGCGTGTCAATGCCGTGGAGGCCGGGGATATGATTTTCCAGCAGATAATCGTGGAGGGTCTTCTGGTTCAGGTAGTGGTTCGGCTGCACGCACTCCTCCCTGACGACGAAGCCCCTGACCTGGATTCTATTCGACTCAACGTCCTGCTGGCTGGTGCCGTAGTTGCCGATTAATGGGTAAGTGGGCACCACAATCTGCCCGGCGTAAGAGGGGTCGGTCAGCATCTCCTGGTAGCCTATCATGCTGGTGTTGAAGACCACCTCGCCGTAGGCGTCAACCTCAGCGCCGAATGATAAGCCCTCGTATACCGAGCCGTCGGCCAGTACCAGCGATGTCTTTTTATTTGTAATCTACCTTACCCCCTGTGTCCCCCTCTCCTTCAAAGGAGAGGGGGGATATTCTGGGAAGAGGGGCTGCGCCCCTCTAAAACTCCCTGCTTATATTTGTGCCTCTCTTAAACACCCCGATTTTAAAATTAGCTCCTCTAGTATTCCCCGATAAAGGTAACGGCGATATCTTTATAGACCAGCTTGCCGCCGTAGATGGTGACCATCGTTTTGCCCTTGAGCACCCGGCCGGCCAGCGGCGTGTTCTTTCCTTTAGAGACGAACGACGCCGGGTCGACCGTCCACTCTTTATACGGGTCGAAGATGGTTACGTCCGCGGGCGCCCCGATTTTCAGCGTCCCGAGCAGGTCGTCTTTCAAAAGTTTAGCTGGCTCACAGGTGAGCCTGGCGATGAGTCGGTCCAGCGCAAGCTGCCCGCTGTGCACTATAATGAGCAGGCTGCCCAGCGCGGTCTCAAAATTGGCGATGCCGCAGGCCGCTTTGACAAAATCGCACTCCTTGTCCGACCGCGCGTGCGGGGCATGGTCGGTGGCGATGATATCGATGGTGCCGTCTTTCAGTCCCCTGAGCAGCGACTGGTTGTCCCGTCGCGTGCGCAGAGGCGGCGAGACCTTGGCGTTGGTGTTGTAGCCGTTGCACTCTTCCTCGGTGAGGGTGAGGTGGTGGGGGGTGACCTCGGCGGTAACCTTTACTCCCCGCTTTTTGGCGTCGCGGATGAGGGCGACCGCGCCCGCGGTGCTGACGTGGGCGATGTGCGCATGCCCCCCGGTCATTCCGGCGAGCATAATGTCCCGCGATACCATAATCTCTTCGGAGGCCGACGATATGCCGCGCAGGCCGAGCCTTTTGGCAAGCTCCCCTTCGTTCATCTGCCCGCCCTCAACGAGTGAGGGCTCCTCGCAGTGGTCTATGACCGGCAGGCCGAGCTCGTTGCTCTTTTCCAGCGCCTGGCGCATTATTTCCGGGTCTTTCACCGGGCTGCCGTCGTCGCTGAAACCGATGGCTCCCGCCTGAGCCAGTGCCGCCATGTCCGCCAGCTCTTTTCCCTCCCTGCCCCTGGTGACGCAGCCAATGGGCAGCACGCGGACAATCCCCGATTTCTCAGCCTCAGATATGACATAGTCTATGGTTTCCTTATTGTCCAGCGGCGGGCTGGTATTGGGCATGGCGCAGACGGTGGTGAAGCCTCCCCGTGCCGCCGCCTGGGTGCCGGTGGCGATTGTCTCCTTCTGTTCAAAACCGGGCTGCCTGAGGTGGCAGTGCAGGTCAACGAACCCCGGGCAGACCACCATCCCCTGCGCGTGCAGAATTTCGCAATCAATCTGAGGTGGGGTCACACCATGCCACTCTATTTTACCTTCGCTGAGCAGCAGGCTGCCCCGCTCGTCTATGCCCCGGCTCGGGTCAATAATCTGGCCGTCTTTAATCAGTAATGGTTTCATTTCGTGTCGCCCTTTCTGCGTCGTCGCACTTTAACGTATCGACTCGGCTTGAAGCCGAGTGTTTCCGCGTCGTGTTCCGAGCGGAAGGCAATCAGGTTCCCGGGCCTGATTTTCCTCGCCCAGTGGCTGGCCGCGCTGTGGTACTTCTTGGTGGCCGTTTTGCCCTCATACCAGTCGGAACTGGCAACATACTCCGGCTCAAAGCCGTGCTCGCAGTAAGTGCAGCGCAGGGTGAGCGGTCTGCGGTTGACGATTTTATATTCGGGCTTGAGGTATTTGATTTCCGTCTCCTGCACCGAGACACAGCGCGGGTTGGGGCACCTGGGGCCGTAATCACGATGGTAAACGGGGTATGTTACTGGCGGCGTTTTTTCCTGCGGAATGGCTGCCTCTTTCAAACCCAGCAGCAGGGCGATGAGCGCCATCCGCACCGGCACCCCGCGCGCCGCCTGCTTGAAATACATGCTCCTCGGGTCGGCATCCAGCTCCAGGGCCAGCTCGTCGACGCGGGGCAGCGGGTGCATCACCAGCGTCTTTTTGAACTCCTTGCCCCTGAGCAGTTTCTTGTCCACCACGGAGAATTGCCCTTTCATCTCCTTGCCTTTCTCGGCGGCGGAAAACCGTTCCTTCTGGGGCCGGGTGACGTAGAGAGCATCGATTCCCGTCTTCAGTTCAACCTGGATATTCACGTCGGGCATCATGGCCAGCTGGTGCGGACTGCTCGGCGTTAGATAGATAGCGTCAAGGGGAAGTAGACTTTCTCTAGCTGTCGGGTTGAGAGCCTCATAAGTCTCCAGCTCGCCGCCGTATTCGGTGGTGAGTTTTTCCAGTACGTGCTCGGGTACTTCCAGGCCCCGGGTGGGGTAGAAGAATATATTGGCCCCGAACTTGGCCAGGGCGAAAATCAGCGAGTGTATCGTCCGCCCGTACTTGAGGTCGCCCCACAGCCCTATCTTCAGCCCTTTTAAGGTCTTCTTCTCCTTTTTAATGGTATAGAGGTCGAGCAGCGTCTGAGTGGGGTGCTGGTGCCCGCCATCGCCGGCATTTATGACCGGCACGCCGGCATAGTCAGACACCACCTTGGCCGCCCCCTCCCAGGGATGGCGGATGACAATCATGTCAACGTAGCTGCCGACCACCCTGGCCATATCGGCGATGCTCTCGCCCTTGGCCAGTGATGTTGCCCCGACATCGGCGGCGGTGATGACGCTCCCACCGAGGCGGTGCATGGCCGTCTCAAAGGAGAGACGCGTACGGGTGCTGGGCTCAAAGAAGAGGCTGGCCATAATCTTGCCCCGGCACAGCCCGTACTGCTCATCCATGGCCCCGGACATCTCGTCCGCCAGGTTGAAGAGCGCTTCGATTTCCCCGTAAGAAAGGTCGTCAATGGTGACCAGACTTCTATTTGCCAGTGTCATGGCCCCTCCTTTTCCCGGCGCTGGCCGGCTGCATTTGATTATCGCCTGCGCTTGGCTGGTCGCTGATAATGGCCACCTCGTCAACGCCATCGGTCTCCACCAGGTGGACCTGTATCTCCTCATGACGGGCGCTGGGTATGTTCTTGCCGATGTAGTCGGGACGTATTGGCATCTCGCGGTGGCCGCGGTCAATGAGCACTGCCAGCTGAATCTGCCGGGGGCGGCCGCGGTCAATGAGCGCGTCCATGGCCGCCCGCGTGCTGCGCCCGGTGTACAGCACGTCGTCAACGAGCACGATGGACTTGCCGTCGACGCTCGTCGGGATATCCGTGTGCTGGACGACGGGCTGCTTGTCCAGGTGGGAGATGTCATCGCGGTAGAGGCTGAAATCGAGGGCGCCCACGGGGACAGCCGTATTTTCGAACTTTTGAATATTGGCGGCCAGGCGCCTGGCCAGCGGCACGCCCCGCGTCCGCATCCCCACCAGTATCAGCTGGTCTATCGCTTTGTTCTGCTCGATGATTTCATGGGCGATGCGCGCCAGGGTGCGTCGTATGTCTTCCCGGGTCATAACGACTTTTTTAGCCATAAAAATAACCCCCTGCCGGGGCTGGCAAGAGGTCAACGTTGCGGTGTGTCTCTTTTATGTCCTTGCCAGCCTCACCGGACCAGCTTAAAGGTTTTGTCCTGAATTAATATAACACAACTAGAAATTTTGTTCAATATAATTCGTGTGTTTTTAAAGCAAATAATCATATGTTCCCCCGCCTTTACTTTGAAGCTGATTTGTGCTACACTTAAACGTGCGTAAATGCAAAATTCACACGCGTGTTAAAGGCAGGCTCTTGATTATCTGAGAGCTTGCTTTTTTCTTAGGGGGCTTAATTAAGTATGGTCAGACGGAAAACAGCCCTGGCCGGGACAGAGAACAACGAGTACACCGCCGAGGACATTCAGGTCCTGGGGGGCAGAGAGGCGGTGCGCCGCCGACCCGGCATGTACATTGGCAGCACCGACCAGCGGGGGCTGCACCACCTTGTCTATGAGATAACCTACAACAGCATTGACGAGGCCATGGCTGGCTGCTGCGATAAAATCCTGGTTACCCTCAGGGAAGACGGCGGCGTTAGCGTGGCGGACAACGGCCGCGGCATACCCGTGGATATTCATCCCTCGACGAAGGTCTCGGCGCTGGAGACGGTGATGACCGTCCTGCACGCTGGCGCTAAATTTGGCGGTCGCACTTATCAGGTTTCCGGTGGATTGCATGGCGTGGGGGCTTCGGTCGTCAACGCTCTCTCATCATATGTCTCCTGCAATGTGCGGCGCGATGGCAAGGAATATCAGCAGGAGTACCGCAAGGGCATACCGCAGGGCCCGGTGAAGGAGGTTGGCGAGTCCAGCGATACCGGCACCGCCATTACTTTCTACGCCGATGAGCAGATTTTCGGCACCGCCAAGTACGATTTTGATATCCTCGCCGAGAGGATACGAGAGATGGCTTTCCTGAATAAAGGCCTGGAAATCAGTCTCAAAGAGGAAAAAGGAGAGGGCGACCAGACATTTTACTTCGAGGGCGGTATCACCAGCTTTGTCCGCCATCTGAACCGGGGCCGGCTGGTCCGTCACGCCCGGCCAATCTACATCACCAAGGAAGTAAACAGCACCATAGTTGAGGCATCGCTCCAGTACAATGACGGCTTCACCGAGTCCGTTTTCAGCTTCGCCAACTGCGTCAATACCATTGACGGTGGTACCCACCTTACCGGCTTCCGCTCGGCGCTGACCCGCGTGCTGAACGACTATGCCCACAAGAACAAGATGATAAAGGACGATGAGCCTAACCTGACCGGAGAGGACGTCAGAGAAGGGCTGACCGCCATCATCAGTGTCAAGCTCCACGAGCCGCAGTTTGAAGGCCAGACCAAGGGCAAGCTGGGCAATATTGAAGTCAAGAGCCAGGTTGAGAGCGCGGTCGGGGAGGGGCTCTCCGGGTATCTTGAAGAGCACCCGGACGAAGCGAAAAGGATAATTGATAAGTGCCTGACCGCGGCCAAGGCAAGGGAAGCCGCCCGCAAAGCCCGCGATTTAATCATCAGGAAGAGCAGCCTTGACACTGGCACCCTGCCCGGAAAGCTGGCGGACTGTTCCGAAAAAGACCCCGCCCACTGCGAGCTGTATCTGGTGGAGGGCGACTCCGCCGGTGGTTCGGCCAAGCAGGGCCGGAACCGTCGTTTCCAGGCGATACTGCCGCTGCGCGGCAAGATTTTAAATGTGGAAAAAGCCCCGCCGGATAAGATGCTCGCCAACGAGGAAATCCGTATTCTCATCACCGCTCTGGGCGCGGGCATCGATGATGACTTTGACGCCACCAGGCTCCGCTACCATCGCGTTATCCTTATGACCGATGCCGATGTGGACGGCTCGCACATACGCACCCTGCTGCTCACCTTCTTCTTCCGCCACATGGCCGGGCTCCTCAGCAACGGCTACCTCTACATTGCCCAGCCGCCTCTCTACCGATTGAAAGCAGCCAGCAACCTGCACTGGGTTTATTCGGAGCAGCAGAAGGAAGACGTGATGAAGGAGCTGAAAGGCGCCAGAAAGGTCGAGGTACAGCGCTACAAGGGCCTCGGCGAGATGACCCCTGAACAGCTCTGGGAGACGACCATGAACCCTGATTCCCGTACCTTGCTTTCCGTAAGAGTGGAGGACGCCGTCGAGGCTGACCGCATATTCCACATGCTGATGGGCAGTGAAGTGCCGCCGCGCAAATCTTTTATTCAGGCACACGCCAAGAACGCAAACCTGGATATCTAGGGGTAAAGGTAACCCTACTTCCCCTGAATTATGGAGAAAAACTCCGCCCGGCTGGCCGCTTTGCGACTGAAGATGCCCCTTAGGGCTGAGGTAATCACGTTGCTGCCCGGCTTTTTGATGCCGCGCATAATCATGCACAGGTGTTCTGCCTGAATGACCACTGCCACCCCGTCCGGCTTGATGGCGTCCATGATGGCGTCGGCAATCTCGGTGGTCATCCTTTCCTGAAGCTGGGGTCGCTTGGAAATGACTTCCACCACACGGGCCAGCTTGCTGATGCCGACGATTCGACCCTCTTCGTTGGGGATGTAGCCGATGTGGGCGACGCCGTAAAATGGCAGCAGATGATGCTCGCACATTGAGTAGAAAGGGATGTCCCGCAGCACCACCATCTCGCGGTGGCCGAGTTCAAAACCAACCTTCAGCTCCTCGGTCGGGTTCTGGTGCAGCCCGCCGAAAAGCTCGGCATACATCTCGGCCACACGTTCCGGCGTACCCACCAGACCCTCACGCTTGGGGTCTTCCCCGATGGCCTCAATTATGTCATTTATCGCCTTCCTGATTTTAGCCTCGTCAAACATCATCTTCTCCTGAAACCCGGTTTTATCCCCAGCCCAGTGCCTTCTCCACTTCTTTTATATCGGCAGGTAATCGGAGAAATGGCGGGGCATCTTTCAGGGCGGTATCGGTATCCTTCAGTCCGGTGCCCGTGATGACGCAGGCAATCCTTTTATTCTTAAAGTCCCGGCCCTGTCCGGACAGCTTGACCAGCCCGGCTATGGAAGCCGCCGACGCCGGCTCGCCAAAGACGCCGGCCCTGGTGGCGAGCAGCTTCTGCGCCGACAGGATTTCAGCGTCGCTGACCATGTCAATTAGGCCGCCGGATTCATCACGCGCCGCCTCCGCTTTCTGCCAGCTGGCCGGGTTGCCGATGCGTATCGCCGTGGCCACCGTCTCCGGCTTTTCAATCGGATGGCCGTGGACAATGGGGGCGGCGCCTTCCGCCTGGAAGCCCATCATCACCGGCTTTTTACTCGCCTTGCCCATTTCATAATATTCTTTAAATCCCTTCCAGTAGGCGGTGATATTGCCGGCGTTACCCACGGGGATGAACAGGAAGTCGGGGGCGTCGCCCAGTACGTCGATGATTTCAAAAGCAGCCGTCTTCTGCCCTTCGATACGGTGCGGGTTCAGCGAGTTCACCAGGGTGACCGGGTGCTTCTCGGTAAGTGCGCGGACAATCTGCAGCGCCTGGTCAAAGTTGCCGTCGATGGTCAGGATTTTGGCGCCATAGACAATCGCCTGCGCCAGTTTGCCTAGGGCGATTTTGCCCCCGGGGACAACGATGATGGCCGTCAGGTCGCAGCAGGCGGCATAGGCAGCCGCGGAGGCACTGGTGTTGCCCGTGGAAGCGCACATGATGGCCTGGCTTTTCTCTTCTAATGCCTTGGCCACCGCCACCACCATACCTCTGTCCTTGAAGGAACCGGTGGGATTGCACCCCTCCAGTTTGAGGTACAGTTCCCCGCAGCCGATTTCCCCCGCCAGCCGGTCGGCTTTAACCAGTGGCGTGTTTCCCTCTCCCAGGGAAAACAGCGGTGTTTTAGGGGTGATGGGGAGGAGGTCTTTATATCTGTGCAGGACACCTGATTTTATCATCGGGCTGAACACCTGATTTCCGTATTCACTAAATGTGTTCTATGCGGATGAAGTTGCTTATTTCCTTCACCATCTCTAGCTGTTCAATCTTATTTAAAGCCCGCCGCATCGCTTTTTCTGATGACGGGTGGGTGGTCAGGACAACCTCTGCGGTCTGGGCGGCAGCGTCGGCCTCTTTCTGAATCGCCGAGGCGATGCTAATCATATTATCACCCAGTATCTTGGCAATCTGGGCCAGCACGCCGGGGCGGTCGGCGCAGTTCAGCCGGAGGTAGTACTGGGTCTCAATCTCAGCCATGGGCTTGATTCGCTTTCCTGACTCCGGCTTCCATTTCAGTCGGTTGCCCACGTTGAAGGTGATGTCCTGCGCCGAGGCCACAATGTCGGCGACCACGGCGCTGCTGGTGGCCAGCGGACCGGCGCCCTGGCCGTAAAACATAATCTTGCCGATGAGGTCGCCTTCCACCAGAATGCCATTGTAGACGCCATCGACCTTGGCCAGAAGCGAGTCCTCCGGAATAAGGACCGGATGCACCCTTACCTCAATCGAGTTGTCAGCGCGTTTGGCGATGGCCAGGAGCTTGATGGCCAGGCCCAGTTCGCGGGCGTAGAGGAAGTCCCGGCTGCCAATCCGGGAGATACCTTCCCGGTAGATGTCTTCCGGCTTGACCACGGTCTGAAAGGCCAGCGAGGCCATGATGGCCAGCTTGTAGTTGGCGTCAATGCCCTCGATATCATTTTCGGGGTTGGCTTCGGCATAGCCCAGCTCCTGGGCGCTCTTCAGCGCTATGGGGAAATCGATGCCCTCGCGCGCCATCCGGGTGAGGATGTAGTTGGTCGTGCCGTTGATGATGGCGTAAATGCCGGTGATATCGTTGGCCACCAGGTCGTACTTGAACGGTGCAATCAGCGGGATGCCGCCGCCGACGCTGGCTTCATAGCGCAGCCCGACATTATGTTTCTGGGCCAGGGCCTGAAGTTCGGCGCCGTGCTTGGCGATGACTTCCTTGTTTGAGGTTACCACGTATCGGCCGCTGGTGATGGCCCGCTTCAGGTACTCGCGGGCCGGGTTCTCGCCACCGATGGCCTCAATCATGATATCAAGCCCGGGCTCATTGAAAAACTCATCGTCATCCGTGGTGAGGAGCTCCGCGGGCATCTCCTTGGCCAGCGGCCTTTCCAGGTCGACGGGCAGCACCTTT
This sequence comes from uncultured Dehalococcoidaceae bacterium, assembly GCA_964597015.1. Taxonomy (GTDB): domain Bacteria; phylum Chloroflexota; class Dehalococcoidia; order Dehalococcoidales; family RBG-16-60-22; genus E44-bin89. The sequence goes on along the minus strand of CAZQWO010000001.1, from coordinate 53,465 downwards.
ACCTTGCGCAGGACCAGTGCACAGCCGGCCTGTTCGGCAAGCATGTCAACTTTTTCCGTCAGGACCCTGGCTACCTGCCCGCCGATTATCCCCAGCCCCATCATGCCGATGCCTATGCTTCTGTTTTTCATACCACCCGTACCTCGCTTTGTCTCTAGCCTCTCAGCGCCTGTTCAATCGCCCAGGACTTCTTCTCCGGTTCAATGTAATTTATGATTTCATTGTCTTTGTTGTCGATAATTGTAGCCGCCCACTCATCAAGGGCTTTGGCTTTCAGGTAATCCCTGTAATCAGCATCGACACGTCGCTCGTTATCTTCGTCGAGAACCTTTATCAGCCAGTAGCCACCCTTGGTGGATACATCCTCGTCACGGAGCGGCTCGCTGATTTCGCCTATTTCTGTATCCGGGCTGTGGGCATATTCATCTATCGGCGGCGCCGCCATGCCCTTTGATAACTGATACTCACCGAGGTTTTCCTCGACTCCCTTTATCTGGGAATGCGCCACGGCAAGGTCACCCCAATCAGCGCCCGCCTCCAGTTCTTTCCTGATGCTCCACGCTTCTTCTTCGTTACCCAGGAGCATTATCTGAAGATGGGTCTCATCTTCCTCCTCGTTTCGCTCCAGGACCTTTACCAGCCAGTAGCCAACCCATTTCTCCGCTTCTTCATCATATATCGGCTGGCTCAGCTCGCCTATTTTGTGACTGAAGATTTCATCGACTATCGACGTCTTCAGCATGTCCTGTAAAATAGCCCTGGGGACCCAGCCAAAGTCGCCCCCTTTATTCTTGGAAAACAGTTCCAGGCTCATCTCTTCCGCGAGCTCGCCGAAGTCCTCTCCATTCACCAGTTTGCTTCTAACTTCAAGGGCCTGCGGTTCGTTCTCCAGCATCATCGCCAAAACCTGCCTGTGCTCAGCATACATTGGCACCTGGGAATCAAAATGGGAGTCCAGCAGGCGCTCAATGAGCAGCTGATAGCTGACCAGGGCACGATAGACCTCTTTATCAGGCAGGTCATTGTCCTTGATAACCTTTTTCACTTCTTCCTCGGTGACGCTGATGCCCAGCTCCAGAGCGCCCTGTCTGATTAATTCGTTGCGCTTTATGTTTTCCAGCACGTTATCGGCAATGGTGGGCAGGCTCTCTTCCGGCTGGTCAGCGCCTTCCAGTTTCAGCATTTCCACAAAATAACCCATGGTGAACTCAGTGCCATTGACCTCGATGGCGGTCTCACGGAATGGTTTATACTGGCCATAATACCAGCCCATGCCGACGAAAGCCAGCACTAGAGCGATGATGGAGATGCCCGTTATAAAGATAATGCGCTGTCGCTTTCTCTGCTGCTCCCAGCGTGAAATCTGGCGCGGCGTTAGTATATGCTGTGGTTTATCCGGTTTTTTCTTGGCCAAGTTTAAATCCTTCTTAATTATTCATTTGTGTAGAATGCTCTTATATTTATAACGCAAAAACACCATCTTTTCAAATAGGAAGCGGAATCTGGCTTGCCGGTACCTGGATTTTATTATGGATATCAGCTTCACAGGCATGTGGCACCGTTATCTTAACTGATGGTTACATTGACAATTACGGGCCGACGACCTACACTTGGTTTACTTGACATTTGACACTCATCAAACTAATATTATTTATGGTAAATCGAACTGAAAACGGCCTGGGGAAGAGCGGAGGAATTGTACGGCATGTTCAGGTTGCTCGGACGGAAACGTGAAGCAAAGGGAACGGAAAGCAAACCGCAGGCGGAAAGCAGCGGGGGAGAGATTGCTGAAGATAAGGGAAATGCGGAACAGCTGTTTGACCAGGTGAACGGTCTCGTGGAGCAGCGCGACACTTCTTCTTCGTCTTCGGTCCGCTCTATACTCAAGGCGGCAATCAGCAGTGCCGAGCAGATTGTTGACAGCGTAAAAACGCAGGTGGCGGCAGAGGCCCGGCAGGAAGCAGACAAGATTATTGCGGAGGCTAAAAAGGAAGCGGAGAAGGTAAAAAGCCAAAAGAGGCCAGTGCAGAAAGAGACCGCAGAAGATATTGCTTCCATAGCCGAGCCGGTCGCTGAGGAGAAAATGGCAGAGCCAGTCCCGGCTCCAGAAGAAGTGGTTGCGGAGGAGGAAAAACCGGAGCCGCTTGAGAGTCAGGTTGAAGAACCGGTGGCCGAAGAAGCGGTGCCGCTGCCTGAGGTGTCGGCTGTTGTTGAGCCAGCAGCGGAAGTAATAGAGCCCAAAAAGACTGGCAAAGAACGGAGGGCAGTGGCGAAAGAAGCGCCAGCGGTGGTTTTAACCAAGGAGGAAAGCGAGTCACTGTATACTGGCGAGGTTGAGTTAAACGTTGAAGTGCCGATTGAGCCAACAATGGTGGCCAAATTGTATAGCTACCTGCAGACCACACCTGAACTAAAATTTGTCCGTACCGCAGGTTCCTGGAATAAGGGAAGCATCATAACCATAGTGCTGGATAAGCCTGCTCCCTTGCTTGCCGGGCTCGTTGCCAAATTGCCCGAGGCTAACATTTCACCGGAGCGACCGGAAGGAAAGGATAACGTGCCGGAAAGAAGAGGGGTGCGCCGAATAACCATTTCACCGAGGAGTCAATAGCCGTTAGTCACCGGCAGGGTAAACACTGAGCTGAAGAAATTTCAGGTTTATACTATGGGGATAATTTGAGGGGGGAGAAATGGAAGCGCCGGCAAAAAGCGTGAAGAGAAATGTCCTGAATATTCTGGTTGAGGCCGGAATTATAAACGATGAGCAGGTACAGCGTGCCCATGAGCTGCAGCAGAAGACGGGTGACCGGCTAGAGCATATTTTGGTTCAGCAACGTATGGTTACGCAGCAGCAACTGGCATTCTTTATCAGTCTGCAGCTGGGAATACCGTTCATCAACCTGAGAAGAGAAGGTGTAAAGACCGATGCGGTGAAATTAATCCCGGAATCAGTGGCCAGGAAATACGGCATCATCCCGGTGGCCTTGAAAGACGGGGCCATCGTGATTGCCATGGAAGACCCCAAGGATATAGAGGCGATTGAAGACCTGGCGGCAATAACCATGAGAAGAATTGAGCCGGTTATCAGTACGGCTCAGGACATTCAGGAAATGATAGACCTGAACTACCGCATCGGTGGTGAACTTGAAGAACAGCTGAGTCAGATTCCCACCCGGTACCGTGGCGCCGCCGGGATGAGAGAAGCACGGGTTTCACCGGAAATAATCGCCCAGGCCCCGGTGGTGCGTGCTATTGACCTGCTGATAAAACAGGCGGTACGGGACCGTGCCTCCGATGTACATGTTGAACCTCAAGAAGACAGGTTGCGCGTTCGCTACCGGATTGACGGTATCCTGAACGAGGTGATGGCCCTGCCGTTAAGCGTGCATGCGCCGCTACTTTCCCGCGTGAAAATCATGGCGGCGTTGAACATCGCCGAGCGCCGTCGACCTCAGGACGGTCAGATTACCTTTGATATGGGTGACCGTGAGGTGGATATCCGTGTGGCTACTTCCAACACGATATACGGTGAGATGGCGGTGATGAGAATCCTGGACAAGGCTTTCGCCTTCATGCCATTGCCGGAAATCGGATTCCTGCCGGAATCACTGGGAAAATACATGATGATGCTGAAGACGCCTTTTGGCATGATACTGATCAGCGGTCCCACCGGTTCCGGTAAAACGACTACCCAGTATGCCTCGGTAAACACGCTGGACTCGGTTGGACGCAAGATTATCACCATTGAAGACCCGGTGGAATATCATTTTGCCAATATCAATCAGATGCAGGTCAATCCGTCAGCCGCTGTTACCTTCGCCACCGGACTGAGAGCCACAATGCGGCTTGACCCTGACGTGATACTGGTCGGTGAGATACGTGACGCGGAAACGGCGCAGATTTCCACGCAGGCGGCCCTTACCGGCCATCTGGTGTTGTCTTCAGTCCACGCCAATGATACCGTGAGCACCATTATCCGAATGGTTGACCTGGGTATTGAGCCATTCCTCATTTCTTCGGCGTTGATTGGCGTTATTGCCCAGAGAATGGTACGGCGTGTCTGCCCGTACTGTTCTCACCCCACTGAGATAGCCCCTGACGAGCGGGAAGCTTATGAAGAAGAAATGGGAGAAAAACGCTCTGAATTTATTATTGGTGCCGGTTGTAATTTCTGCGCCGGTACAGGCTATCTGGGGCGAACCGGCATCTTTGAAGTTCTAGTAGTCACTGAGGCCATCCGCCGCATAATTATCAAAGGTACCGATTCCGATGAAATGCGCCAGGAAGCCAACAAGGAAGGCATGATCTCTCTGTGGCATGACGGGATGATGAAGGTTAAAGAGGGAGTTACCACTCCATATGAGATCCTGCGTAACGTATTCTCAATCACTTAAGGGGAAGCAATGGCGGGAACGATTGAAGCGCCCGGAAAACTGAAAGAAATTAACTACCGCTATATAGCGACCACCAGAGAAGGCAATCTGGTAAAGGGCAATATTAAGGCAACCAGTGAGATTGCTGCCGAGCGACAGCTAATCGCCAAGGGATATATTCCGGAGCATGTTGAAGTTGCCCCGTCCATGTTCAGCCTGGAGGAGGCTTTGCCTTCGCTCTTCACGCTAAAGTCCCGTGATATCGTCGTTTTTTCCCGCCAGATGGCCACTTTGCTGCGCTCCGGCATTTCACTGCTGCCAGCGCTGGAAATACTGCAGGGACAGGTGGCCAGCAGCCGCGCTTTCAAAAGCATTTTATCCAGCGTATTAAATGACATCCGTTCCGGAGGTTCTTTCTCACAGGCAGTAAAGAAGCACCCGAAAGCCTTTAGTGAAATTTACTGCCGTACCATTGCTGTTGGTGAGGAAACAGGCAATCTGGACTCAGTACTCAACCAGATGGCTGATTACTTGGAGCGGCACTCGGCGATGACCCAGAGGGTTAAAAAAGCGTTGAGTTACCCAATGATAGTCATGGGCGTTGGCGTCGCTGTGGTCATTCTGATGATTACCTTTGTCATGCCCAAGATGCTCGATATGTTCACCGCGATGAGTGTTGAATTACCTTTACCCACCAGAATACTCATTGCGCTGACCGAGTTTGTGCAGAATTATCCGCTGCATCTTGTCGTTGGCGGCGCGGTATTATTTGCCGTCGCGCTCTGGATGATGAAAAGGCCGTCCGGGAAACGGATACTTGACCGTCTGCGCATAAGCATGCCGATTATCGGCCCCCCGGCACTCATGTCAGAACTGGGACGCTTCGCCAGAACGCTGTCAGTGATGGTCAGTGCTGGAATTAAACTGCAGGAAACAATGGAGATACTGCCACAGTCGACCACCAATATGGTCTTCCGTGACGCCCTGAACAGGGTGAACGAACGGTTGCTTCTCGGTGAGGGATTAGCGGGACCGATGTCCCGAATAAGCGTGTTTCCGCCTTTACTGGTGCAGATGGTTGCCGTGGGAGAGGAAAGCAATACCCTTGATTTCACCATGGGGGTGGTGGCGGATTTCTTTGAAACGACGGCGGAAGAGAAGATATCTGCCATGGTGGGCATGATAGGCCCTGTCAGCACTATCGGCATCGCCCTTATGGTTGGATTCATTGCTCTCTCCGTTGTTATGCCTATGTATACGCTTACTGGTGCCTTCGGATAATTGACAGAAGGCAATTCACCCATTACACTGATGGCAGAAATATGGACTCTGTGCGGCTTCGGAAGCTGCCGGTATTAGAGGTGAAGAACGCCGGACTTGCTGAAATAGAAAAGCGTCAGGATACTTTTCCGTTAATACCAAAAATTCCCATATTTGAGCTGATGATTAATGGAGTATAATAATTTCAAACCTGTGGCCTGTATCGACCGGGCGAAAGGAGGGGCACGTTGAGCCAAGAGAGCACACCCTGGCCAGTAAGAGAAGAAATAAGACGGGAAGCGGCTCGCCGGGCGAAAGAGAGGGCCAGGGTTGCCAGGTGGGACCTTGATGTGGCGGTATTTCTCTTTGTCGTATTAATCATCGTTATCATCCTGCTCTTTCAGGATATCAACATTGGGATTGTGGCGCCGGTTGCCATCTTTGGCCTGGTAATGGTCTGGATAGTAGGTTGGAGGCGTGGACGACAGCTATACTGGACTTTCTACGATGATGAGCTCGTCAGGTTGCAGAGGGAAGCAAAAGAAGCGGAAGAGAAAGACAAGAGAGATAAGAAAGTAACCAAGACCTTAGAAGAAACGATTGAGGAGACGGTACAGCGGGCACTGCGCGAGCGGTGGAAGTAAGCGAGGAGAGTATTTACCTTGTACTTCATTGACGAATATGGAGTAAAGAGCGGAAGACCGAGGAGCAGGCGGAAATGCAGGAAATATTGACCAGAATACGCCGCGTAGGATTTCTCGTCGTAGTGGGTGTCTGCGTCATTATATACATTGGACTTGGCTTTGTTTACATCCAGCAGGGACCACAACAGAAGGAACTTAATGAAAAGATAAATAAAACCCTGGTGGTGGTGAACAAGCCTTTACCTAGTATGGAGGAATTGCAGGACAAATATGATAAGGTAAACGAAGCTCTGGAGCCAATAGAAACGCCTGATGCCCTGGCGAAAATCGTTGATATCGCCAGGGAAAACGGCATCGATGTTACTCCAGAAAGCGGCAAGTTTCATATTTCTGCCCCCGGCAAACCCTCAGCCAAAAAAATGGGTGAGCGCACCTATCACGTTCTATCCTTTGGTGATATCAGGGTACAGGCTGACTTTGATACCATTATGGCTTTCATAGCCGACCTTGATGCCGGCAAAACGTTGGAAACCATGATTCTTAAAAAAGTGGAGCTCAATTGGGTACAAGTGCAATTAGAGGAAGAGGAAGCGATGCGAAGAGCTGAATTCAGCGCTGTAATACAGGCCGTGTCCGATATGATGGCGGACAACGGCCTTGATGAGATTCCTAACCCGACATATTTTGAAGACGGAATTGCGATTAACGATATGACAGCTTTTCCCGATGCTATCACCACCGCTGGGGAAAAGGGGTATACCGGAGAAGGAACACCGTCAGCTGGTTATTTGCTGTATGAGCATGACCGGATTACAGCGGACAATACATCTAGTTATCAGAAGATGAGTTATATTGACATACCGGTTACTGAATATTATTACACCTGCGAGGCCGATGGCACTGTCCGGCAGTTTGATGGGTCGGATGTGGAAACAGCAGAGGAATTCTTTGGCAGTGAAGAGACTGTCTATGACACTGTGGCTAAGTTAGCTATTGAATTGTATTCTAAACCGCCCCAAGGGTAACTAGACTGGCGGCGATGCGATAAGAGGTGGTTTATCTTGGCGGAACAGAAAAGCGAAGTTAAATCTCAAGGTGTGCTGGCTCTTGACTTAAGCACCGCGATTAAGAAGCTCCTGAAAACAATGGAGAGAGTGCTGGCGCGGTTTGTTTCTGGGAAGGTTGTTACTCTTGATATCAGCACAACCGGCGTAAGCATCATGGAGACGAGTGGCGGGGTGGTTAAAAGATGGGCTGATGCCCCGTTTGAATCGGAAGAAGCAGAGCAAATAGGTGACAGAGTCGAGCCCGACCTGGGTGTCTTCGTCAAGCGGCTAATGAATTCAAGCGGTATCAAAGCCAGCAAGGTAAATATCAGCATAAGTGGTCTCTACACAATAAGCCGTCTCATACCCACGCCCAGCCTGCCACCAGCACCAACCCTTGCGGAGTCGGTCGATGAGATTGCCCGGGATATAATGCCTGTTCCCAAGGAAATCCTCTACTTTTTCTGGCAGACACTGAGCGCTGATGAGAAGGATAGCCATGTATTCACAGTCGGTGTGCCCAGAGAGATTATTGATGACATAGTGCTTGCCTTGAAGGCGGCCGGTATCACTACCCAGAGCATTGAGCTCAAGACGATGGCACTGGCCAGGGCCGTCGGTAAAAAGGAGGCTCTGATTCTGAATATTGAACCCACAAACTTCGACATTGTCATTTTGGTTAAAGGTGTGCCTGAAGTCATGCATTCACTGGCGTGGCGGCCGGATAATATGAGCATTGAAGATGCCGCCGAGTATCTGGCGGCACAACTTGGTATGATAGTTGAACATTATAACGCCGGTCATGTTGCTACGCCGTTTGATATGGCCACTCCACTCTACATCACCGGGCAGATGTCTGTTAATCCGGAACTGATGGAGAAGCTGCTGGGCGGGCTTGAATTTAATATAGAGCCACTGGCACCACCGCTGGATTGTCCCGAGTTCCTGCCGATATCCCAGTATGCGGCGAATATCGGGCTTGCCATGCGTAAGGAAATGGCAATGCGAGATGTCAATGGCAATGGTGATGCTGGAGCCGTAACGCTCGATATGAATCTGCTTCCCCAGACTTATATGCCCTGGCGGCCAACCTTAAAGCAGGTCTACTCAGTCGTTACTATCATAGCCGCCATTGCCCTTGTCTTTCCATTATGGCAGCTTACGGGCGAGGAAATGAGGAAGACGTCAGTTATGGCAATGAAAGATGTTGCCCTCAATGCCCAGTTGTTAAGGAAGAAAGCGGAAATAGAGCGGCGTGAACCTCTGCAGCAGGCCATCAGTGAATATAGTTCCATTATTGTCAGGGACAAGAGTTTCAACGATGATATCAGGGTAATTGTACAGGAGGCGGAAAAACTGGGCGTCGAGGTGAGTACATTATCACACAAGGGTAACGATATAAGTATTAACTGTATGGCGGGTGATTACCTGTCTTTTCGATACTATCTTACGGCACTTGAGGAAAGCGGACGCTTTGCCACGCCCATACCCCCTCCGGAAGGTTACCCGTATACCTCCGGTGGTTCTATCCAGCTGACGACTCAAACCAGCGGGTAGTGAGTTATCGGCACGGCGTGAATTATTGATTGATAGATAGACCATCCTGCCTTTGCTACCCGAATACTTCAGGTCAAAATGGCCATAAAAAGAGAGAGAAGCCCATTTCGGGCTTCTCTCTGACCTCACCCCCTCAACCACCTCTCCTAGCTTATTCTCCGCCGCCCAACTTCCACCGCCCGTCACATGTAAGCGATTTTAATCATACCCCGTCTCACGCTGGGTCACCGTGCCTGACGCGTCACACGTATAGGTGCCCTTGGTGTACTGCGTGGCGACATAGTTGACCAGGCTGGTGTTGGCGGCGTCAGCATTCATATCGTGCTGGTAGAGCACGAAGCCGATGCCGTCACCAGCTGAGAAGTTATCACCATTGGCGTCCGGGTACTTGTCGCCGACTGCGCTGTCATCGGGAAAGATGCACATATTTCTGGTGGCGTTGGCAGCGCCGTCCTTGGCATTTCTTAGTGTGGATATCTGGTTGTCAACCATCATGGCGACCACCGCAGACTGGACGTTGCTCAGCTCGGTATCCGCCGCCTCCGATTCGCCGCGGCCGATGAACCGCCCCACATTGGGGATGACCACCGCCGCCAGTACGCCCAAGATGGCGACCACGATGAGCAGCTCAATCAGCGTGAACCCCTTCTCGCCTCTTTTCGGTAACCTCATTGCTTCACCTCCTCCTCTCCTCTATAGGAATAAGATTGCTTTACTCATACCCGGTGGTGTGCTGCGTTACCGTGCCTTGCGCATTAACATAGTAGGTGCCCTTGGTGTACTGCGTGGCAACGTAGTTGACCAGGCTGGTGTTGGCGGCGTCAGCGTCTATATCGTGCTGGTAGAGCACGAAGCCGATGCCGTCACCGGCTGAGAAGTTGACTCCATTGGCGTCCGGGTACTTGTCGCCGACTGCGCTGTCATCGGGAAAGATGCTCATGTTTCTGGTGGCGTTGGCAGCGCCGTCGCGGGCATTTCTCAGCACACTTACCTCGTTGTCGGTCATCATGGCGACCGTCGCTGCCTGGACGTTGGCAAACTCCGTTTGCGCCGCCTCCGTTTCACCGCGGCCGATGAACCGGCCCACATTGGGGATGACCACCGCCGCCAGCACGCCCAGGATGGCGACCACGATGAGCAACTCAATCAGTGTGAACCCCTTCTCGCCTCTCTTTGGTAACCTCATTTCTTCACCTCCTTATTCGCGATTATTACCTTGTGCTAAAAAGAAATTACGAGGCAACACTTGCATCATAGAGCATGGCGATTTCACTTACAATCCTGCGAAGAGGTGATTTTCACGCGTGGGGTACTAATCCTTTCGGGTGAGTGGACACAGTACTTGTTGCCTGATAACCGGCTATTTCTGGCTGTCGGGCACAAGGCCTCGTTTCACGGCGTAAGCGGCCGCCTGGCTGCGGTTTGCCAGGTGGAGCTTGTCCATTATGTTGCGCAGGTGCGTTTTCACGGTGTTCTCCGAGATGAACAGGGAGTCAGCTATTTCCTTGTTGGTGGCGCCCTGGGACACCAGCCGCAGCACTTCATCCTCCCGGGGACTCAGCTTGGCCTCTTCATCGGCGGTCACCCTGGCCGGGGCACCGGTAGTCGAATCTCTGAATTCGGCAAGCAGTTTTATGGCCATAACGGGGGAAATAATAACGCCACCGTGAGCGATGTGATAAATAGCCTGGACGAGTTCCTCCGGCTCCGTGTTCTTCAGGATATAACCGGTAGCCCCGAACTTGATGGCACTGAAAAGGTCAGCCTCATTATCGGAGACCGTTAAAACCAGGATATTCAGATGAGGCATCTTGGCCTGGAGCGCCTGCGTTGCTTCCAGCCCGCTGCACTGCGGCATATTCAGGTCCATCACGATAACATCAGGCACCAGTTCTGCCGCTTTTTCGATTGCCTCAAGCCCATTGGTCGCCTCCCCCACCACACGTATATTCTCCTGATTTGTCAGAACGGCGACAATGCCACGACGAAAAAGGGCGTGGTCATCTACGACCAGTACCTTTACTGGTTCCATTTCACATCCTCACTTTCTCCACCGGTAGATGGACCTTTACTTCTGTACCCTGGCCGGGAGTAGTCTCAATCCAGACTTTGCCACCAAGCCCCTCGGCCCGCTCCTTGATGATGGCCAAACCGTGATAGCCGGGCGGGTATTCCTCCAGTACTTTAAGGTCAAAACCCTGGCCATCGTCTTTGACTATCATTTCCACCGCGTCCGCGGTGTTTCTCAGCGTTACCTTAACGCTGCTGGCCATCGCGTGACGCCGGACATTGGTCAGCGCTTCCTGGCCGATGCGCAGCAATTGCAGTTCCGCAACCGGGGAAAGCCGGGCAAAGGGCTTGGCAATCTCAAACTTTACCGGAATACCATTGTTGCTGCTGAACTCCCGGACATAGCTGCCCAGAGCGGCCAGAATGGAGACGCTTTTTATTTCGGTGCTTAACTGGTCGATTGACTCCCGGATATCCTCGTAGGTATCCTGCACCACATCGCGGATTTCAGTTAGCTCGGCAATTGCCTGCACGGTATCTTTTGACGTAAGCAGGTCACTTACCGACTTTGTCTTCAGGTTGAGATAGCTTAATGACTGAGCAACACCGTCATGTATCTCTCTGGCAATACGGCGCCGCTCTTCAATTATGGCATCCCTTTCGATGCGGCGCCGTATATTCAGGTTTATGCGGTATGGCACCGTGGCCACAACCAGGGAGAAGAGCGTATAGACGATGAGGAGGGTGAGGTTATACCCCTGCATAATCCAGGCAAATCGTGATGTGAACTGGGCAAGGAATACGTGCGTGAGCGAAAGGACAATGGATGCGGTGGAAGCGAGACCAAGGGCAAGTTTTTCTTCAAAGAGCAGGGCTGCGGTCATGATGGGAGTCAGGGAATAAAGCAGGAAGCTACTGTTCAGGCCATTTGTGTAGATGACGAGCAGGATGCAGAGGAGAAAATCGCCGCTCAGTATCAGGTAGGTCATGGTGCCCCTCGCCTGCCAGCGCAGGGGTGAGAAAACCTTCAGGATGGTATAGATACCAAGCGTGCTGAAAATGGTGATGAGCTGAACCTGAGGTAATGCGCTCATTACCGGCGTAACCTGTGAGAAGAGCACCGCCAGCGCAAACCCCAGGAAGCGGTAAACGGCGAGAAACTGGTACGCCTCTTTTTCGTAGCGGTAACGCATTTTACACCTTTTGCTGCACCTTTATCCGTTTCAATGGTAATTCGCGGCGCGCCCGATGTCAAGACTAGACATAAAGAATTAAGTTACAGGAAGATGACAGATACCTTTGCGGTAGAAGCTGCTCATTAGGTGAGGGAAATCAAACCCTGCTTGATGGCGACGACGACCGCTTCCGTACGGGCGTTAGCATTCAGCTTGCGCAAAATGGAGGTAACATGGTTTTTAATTGTCTGTTCGCTGATGTCCAGCTCGGCGGCAATCTGCTTGTTCAGATAGCCCTGAGCAATGTATTTCAGGATTTCCATCTCTCTCGGAGTAAGCGGGGCGATGAACTGCTCCGCTTCGCTGCGCAGCGACAGTTCCTGAAACTGCCTTAGCACCTGTTCGGCCAGCTTGGGTCGGGCAGTCAGGCTTTCATTTATGGGGTGCTCACCCCGGGAAACGCGCCTTATGGTATTGACCAGCTCACTGGCGGTGACCTCCTTGCTTAAATAGGCAACCGCCTGAGCTTTGAGTGCCTGGAACAGCTGGGCGTCATCCAGGCCGGAGGTAAGCACCACCACGCCGATTGTCGGCAGGCGCTGTTTTATTCGGCGCGCCAGCTTCAGCCCGTTGTCAGACGGAGTGTCAATATCCAGCAGGGCGACATCAGGTGGCAGGTTATCGATTATCGACAGCACCTCATCTGAAACATCAGCCGTGGCCGAAATCTGAATATCCTTTGTTCTGGAAAGAGAGTGTTCTATTCCCTGCCGGAAAAGCACCTGCTGGCTAACGATAATTACCTGTATTTTGTTCATTGTCAGCACCCTATTTTACCAGTTAATTTTCTGCAGAGCCAGCCTCTGGTGAGGCTACCTCCTCGCTTTCCATATCCTTCGGTGTTTGCGAGGTGCTCTGAGTAGCGGCATAAAAAATTTCCACCAGATTCGGGTCAAACTGGGTACCGGCACCTCGTTTCAGTTCTTCTAAAGCTTCCTCAGTTGACAGGGCCTCGGAGTAGCTCCGTACCGTGGTCATGGCAGCAAAAGCATCAGCTATGGCCAGAATGCGGGCCTCCAGAGGTATCTCCTCGCCTTTCAGACCAATTGGATATCCGGTCCCATCATATCTCTCATGGTGATGCAGGATGCCGGGAAGGCATGGGGCCAGTTCCGGGGCACGGCTGGCGATATTAACCCCGACCTGAGGATGTGTTTTGATTACTTCCCATTCTCCAGCCGTCAGCGGGTCGCGCTTATTCAATATTTTTTCACTGATGCTGATTTTACCAATGTCATGCAGTAAAGCACTGGTTTCAAGCTGGCGAATTTCCTCTTCATCAAGCTCCATGGCTGTGGCCAGGTAGACAGCTTGCTCTCTCACTTTTTTCCAGTGACTTTCGGTATGATGTTCCTTGGCATCAACAGTTTCCGCCAGGGCAAAGATGGCGCTCAGCATATAGCCGTCCTTGCTATCTATTAATCTGAGTGGCTTATCTTCCAGTTCCAGTAAAGTTCCCGAAGCACAGTAACAACGATTGCCGCCTGCACGCTTGGCGCGGTAAAGCGCACCATCAGCCGCCGCCACTATTTCATCGGCAGCCGTGCCGTCCGCAGGCCAGTTTGCCAGGCCAAGGCTGACGGTTATGGTGATATGCCCCGCCTTTACATTGGCGGCAACATGACGGCGGGCACGGTCCGCCACCTGAGAGGCGGCGTCAATAGGTGTATTCGGCAATAGAATGGCAAACTCATCGCCGCCGTGACGGAAAGCCTGGTCAGTGCTCCGTATGGTGCTCTTAAGGACACCGCCAATTTCCTTGAGCAGCTTGTCGCCGGCCACGTGCCCGTAGTTATCATTAAAGGCTTTGAAATTGTCCAGGTCAAGTATAATCAGCGAGAAGACGCCGCCATAGCGTGAGTGCCGGTTAATTTCCGTAGTCATCAGTTCATTCAGGGAGCGGCGATTCAGCAGGTCAGTAAGCTCATCAATCCGTGCCTTCTCTTCGGCTTCAGTATACAGGCGGGAGTTCTCTATTGACATGGCAATCTGGGCAGCCAGTTGCTCGAGAAGCGTTAGATGTCTCTGAGAGTACGCATTCGGATTGACGGTGGCGACAATGAAACTGCCGATGACCAATCCTTTCGCGATGAGCGGGAGGTAGGCGATGGTGCGTATCCCTTGCTTGTAGTGATACTTTGCGGTGACAAACTGCCCGCCCTGTTTCAGGTCGGATTCCAGTAAAGCCTTTTTATTAATGGCTACCCATTCCGTTCCCGTGCCTCTGATGGGAATTTGCTCACCGAGCTTCCAGGCCGAGCCTATATCGGAATAAAGAGTCAGGAGGCTGAGATGGCTGTTCTCGATGAGGACGATGGATGACCAGCTAATGTCCACCACTTTCTTCAACTCACCAATGAAGCTGTCATAGATTTCCTGAATATTCATGCTTGACGTGATAATGGCGCTGCAGCGGTTTATCACCGATAGCTCCTCTTCACGTTCTCGGAGACGCTCGCGGAGGTATTCCTTTTCCATGCTGACCGCTACCTGGTTGGTAACCTCCTCAAGCAGGCGGAGGTCTTCCAGAGAGTACCGGCCGGACGCTTTTTTGTCCAGCACCAGAATGCCGATGAGTCGTTCCCGACTTATTAACGGCATGAAGAGCTCTATCTCATGCGCATCTATTTCGCTTTTCTCCTCCTCCCATAGCCCCCGCAATTCGGGCAGAATGGACAGACGCTCCTTGGTCAGCAGCTTGCGTTCCCGTAGCAGGTAATCGGCTATCGGACTTTTACTGCTCAGGCTGAACTGATACAGGGAGTCGTCTTTTACCCTGGGCTCAACAAACTGGGTGGTAAAATCCTGCCCGCCCACTTCCACGAAGAGGAGGCGGGCCCGCCGGCAGCCAACGGCCTTGGTGACCAGCGAGAGAAGTTCGCCGCCCTGTTCTTTCAAGCTGAAGACATTGTGTATCCTGCGGGCGAATTCAGATAACTTCTGGCGGTAGTCATAGCTCTGTCCCTGCAGGGCTTTCCCCAGAGTAGCAAAGAGGAGGTTACGCAGTTTGAATATGATTATGGCGACGACAATCGCAATGGCTGTGGCCGAGGAAGCGGTGACCACATCTAACTTAAGGCCGAGGGTTGCATTGAGGATAACCAGTAATAATCCATAACAGAGAATGCCGATAAACCCCAGGCTTACCCAGCCCAAACCACGCCGTAAAACTATCCTGATGTCGACCAGTTGATGTCTGATAACCGCGTAGCTGAAGATGACGGCCATAATTGCGTTGCCAAGGTGAGACACGGCATATTCTCTTCCCCATGGGAGAAGGGACGCAAAAGTGAAGAAAACAAACATAGAGAGGCCCAGAAGCAGGGAGAGTATCTGACTGTGAAGCATGGGATTATCCAGAATCTTCAGCCTTCTCCAGAAGAGGAACCCGGCTCTGCCCCCCAGGACCATCAGGGGCGCAATCAGAAAGATAATACCTTTTCCGTAATCAAGATAGAGTCTGTCTCCCTCAGCGTGAATCCCTTCCGGCATAACACCCAGCGCAATTAAAATGATGACCAGGGCCAGAGTTGCGTAAGCGAGGGGAAGCCAGCGCTTTTCACCTGGGACAAAGAAAGAAGAGAGAAAGACATAGAATTGTATCGCCGTAAAGGCATAGGTAACCAGAATAAGCTGAAGTAGAAAGAAATTATGTTGCGGGAAAAAATTGCTGCGCAGGAAAACAGAGGTGAGGCTCCAGCTCATGGCGACAAGCAGAAATACGATGAAAAGCTTGTGACGCGTCTGCCAGGGGCGGCTGCTCAACGTGGTAATCAGCAGCGGTATATACGCAATTACAGCGATTAACGGGAACAGGGTGTAAACATTCATTACGAGGTAATTATTACCTCATTCATGGAGACTGTCAAGCAAAACTAAAGTCGTTTGACCAAAGTGCTGTGGACTAAAGTACTACCTGACCGCGGCTGTCTCAACCATGGTCCCGGAGCTGACCCTGACCGCCTCCGTTGGTTTCTGCGTCAGAAGCTCCAGCACTCGTTGAGATGGGTTTATGTGCGGCGGCTTGAGGTGTGCCAGGTCGGCCCCCTCCGCCCGTCGTTGCTCCGTGAAGTGGGCGAAAGCCCCGGGCGACAGCACATTCACCTCAACCTTGAAGTCTATCATGGCGGCAAAGTCATTGCGGTACAGCGCTTCCGTGTCTTTGCTCTGGCTGTCCGACCTTATAATCTGTTCCCGTATGGCGGTGGCGACTTCCGCCTCGCTGCCCTGGTAGCCGTTTTTCAGCTCAAGGTGCAAACTGAGCACTGGCTGTCCCTCCTTCTTGAAGGCGGTCCAGTCTTCGTAGGCGGTGCCGGTATTTTCAATTGCCTGCCAGATTGTCTTTTCGGTGAGCCGGATAAAGACGAAATCAAGCAGGTCATCGGCGCGCCGCTCAAATGTCATCTGCGGGATTTCGATGCCCAGCTGCTCATTGCGTAGCGAGGTGATGCGAATCATGTCTCCGGGACGGTACCTGGTCATCACCCCGCCATGGAAGTTGGAGATGACAATCTCGTAATTTTCACCAGCCTCCACTTCGTCAAGAAGCACCGTCTTGGGCTGATATTCAGGGTCAAGACGCCACTTGAAGTGTTCCTTTTCCGGAATGAACTCAAGGAAGTTCAGGCTGGGAACGAAGGTCATGCTCTCGTAGTCCCAGGTCTGCGTGGCGATGATGCCGCCCTCGGTACCGGAGTAGATATCCAGCGGATATTTTCCCCAGAGCGCCTTTATCTTGTCACGGTAGACACCACTGTCAAGGCCGCTGCTTATAATGCCCTTCACCGGCCAGATGTCCCTGGGCAGCATCTGGCGCTGTGCCAGCTTGCTCCTGGCCATTCCCCTGGCCAGACGAAACAGGGCTCTGGGCTGGGTGAGCAGGGGACGAATGTCAACCTTATTGGACGGATCGCTGAACTTGTTCCCCACCACCACCAGGACCATGGACAGCCCGAAGAAGTAATCAAGCCCCTGGGACAGGGCCTGCTTGAAGCCCAGCTTTATCCTGTCTTCGAAGGAGAGCTCCTCGGCTTCTTCCAGCGGGGGCATGTAATGCGTCGGCGTCTGCATGCCGAGCATTTCGGCCATGGTACCGGACATGTAAGGTCGGGGCGCTACCGTGTATACGAACTTGGGGTGGTCGTTAATCTGGGAAGTGTCTCCCCACTCCTTGCAGCTGGAAAGCATACCCACGCCGTACATTATGGAGCTCAGTTCCTCAGCAAATGACCGCGTGATTGGTACCCACTTGCTCGGATAATCGCCGGAACGCCCTGAAGTATGCACCCAGAAGGCGGGGTCGGCAGGTAGCGGGGCCTCTCTTTTCTTGCTGAGCTCGGGGCAGTAGTCAGCGTAGGTCGTCAGAGGCACCTGCTCGCGGAATTCTTCTACCGTTTCCGGTCTGGCGCCGCGCATGAGCTTTCTGCCCAGCGTGCACCCGTTGAGCAACCTTATCTGTTCCAGGAGCAGCCTCTTCTGTATATCCATAAACTGCTCCAGAGAGAGCTTGAGGTAGCCACAGCACATCTGCCATAGCTCTTCTGACCTGCCCTGCTGTAGAAGCTCGACCGCTTTTAACACGAATCACCCCCGAGCCAACGTCACTATCAGTTGACTATGACACGTAAAAATAGGGTGGGGAAGTGATTGTGTTCTAGAACATAGTTCTATTTAGCTGTGGGTTAGTCTGGTCAGGGAAGCACGGTCGCGAAGGAATGGGGGAGGGAGGGTTAGAGGTTTTTACCTTTGTTGCCGGAACTGCCCAGTTCCTGTAGCTTGTGGCTCAACTCCTGAAAGGTCTTGTCCTGGGGCTGTTTACCCAGTTCCAGCCCGTAACTGAGGAAAAACTCCAGGAAATTGCGCAGCAGCTCTTTCATGCCCGCGGCGAAATGGTTGAATTCATCTTTATCAACGTAATTATTGTTGCTACCGGTCGGCGCTTTCAACTGGCTGTCAATCAGGAAGTCCAGAAACTCCGAGTAGCTCATATCACCGCGGTTATCGTCAATCTTTCTGGCGATGTCGGCATCAACGATTAACATTCTTTTATCTGCCACGCTCATCTCCTTAATTCTGTATTTAAAAAACGACCCGAAGACCCGGCTGTCCTCAGGTCATTATCGCCGATGCGATGCCAGGACTAAAAACTGTAATCCTCATCCGGCTCAAGCATTTCTTTGATATTGTTTATCAGATGAAGGAGTTTCAGGCCGTTGTCTGTTATCTGGTAGGTCACAGAGGGATTGCCCATCTTCATCTTGTCAATAAAGCCGTGACCCACTAGGAAGCCGAGATACTTCTGTATCTGGCGATAGCTCATATTGGCGCTGTACATGATTTCGGTCTTGCCCGCGCCATTCTCGCCCACTTTTAACATATCGGCAATAATCTCGATGTCAGAACGCCGCCGATTTACCCTCACCACTGGCCTCCATTACTTTATTGGCAGGACTATTGTACTAATCATTCGGCTATTTGTCAACATTATGGAAAGAAATTTAGCTGAAAGAAACCACTGTGGCCTGTTACCGCAGACTAAAAATGACTCATTTGGCTCTTTATCTGGCTGGTCAGGACACGGCGTCGGTGAGAATCTATAAATGCAGCAGTCCCAGATACCAGCCGAGGATGTCATTTCCCCAGATGAGGGTGAGCATGGTGGCGATGGCCAGAAAAGTGCCGAAGGGAAGACAGCCCAGCCACTTCTTTTTCTTCATCAGAAGCAGAATAATGCCAGCGGCACTACCAATGAGCGCACCCAGGGTTATGGCTACTATTATCATTCCTGAACCCGTTACCAGGCCCATCAGTATTACCAGTTTAAAATCTCCAATTCCAAACCCCTCACGTTTACGAAGCCAAAGGTATATATAATAGACAATCAGAATATACACCAATCCTATAGCAGCACCCGTGATGCCGTTAATGATTCCATATAAAGGCCATGGTAAAGAAAAGGTATCTGCAAATCCCGGTGGAGGCTGGAATATAGAAATAACCAGCGCCAGCGCCATCGCGGGGTAGGAGATTTTGTTGAGTATCAGCTGGTGTTCCAGGTCAATGATGCCGATGACCAGAAATAAGCTGCCGTAAAAAGCAATGACCGCAAATTGAACGCTCAGCCCAAAGAACCAGTAGCTCAGGGCGAAGAGCAGCGCCGTGCCCAGTTCCACCCAGAAGGGCCGCCAGGGAATGGGCGCATTGCAGTAATGGCAGCGACGGCGCAGGCACAGGTAGCTGAATAGAGGAACCAGGTCGGCGGGGGAAAGCGGGTGCTGGCAGGAGTCACAGTGCGAGGGCGGGCGAAGTATTGACTTGCCCACGGGCAGGCGGTCAATGCACACATTCAGGAAGCTGCCTACGGCAGCACCGAACATGGCCAAGACAATAGCCAGAATTACATCCATTTCGCCGTATTTTGAGCGTTTTTCCTCAATTAGTCAAGATTTATAAAAAAGTCCCCTCCCGGGAGAGCAGGAGGGGACTGGGTGATGAGGAAGTGGCCGGGGGAGGCGAGGCCTTTGGTTGACTTTACTCCACCCCGACTTTGCCCATGAGCTTGGCCACCTCTTCACGGTCGTTACATACCGAAAACAGGCTATCGCCGCTGATGATGCCACTGCGGTAAAGGTTTAACAGGGCATGGTCCAGCAGCATCATCCCCGATTGGGTCTGTGTCGCGATGGTGTTGGGCAGCTGGTGAATTCTGCCCTCGCGGATGATGTTTTTCACGGCCGGCAGGGCCAGCATGACCTCAATCGCGGCCGCCCTCCCGGCGCCATCCAATTTGGGGACCAGTGTCTGGCATAGAATGCCGATGAGCAGGGAAGCCAGCCGGGTCTGGGCAAGGTCCCGTTCATGGGTGGGGAAAAGGTCAATGATTCTTTCCACCGCCTGCGCGGCGCTGGTAGCATGCCCGGTGGTCAGGACCAGGTGGCCGGTCTCGGCCACAGTAAGCACGGCCGCGGCTGTTTCCGGGTCTCTCATCTCGCCCACCAGAATGATATCCGGGTCCTGACGCAGTATATGCTTCAGAGCATCAGCGAACGACAGGGTGTCACTGCCCAGTTCACGCTGTGTGATGGTACACCGGTTGTTGGCATAAATATATTCAATCGGGTCTTCAAGGGTAATCACGCGCCTGTTTTCCGTGGAGTTCAGATAATTAATCATGGCCGCCAGCGTGGTGGATTTGCCGCTGCCGCTGGGTCCGCTGACCACCACCAGTCCCCTGGGCTTCATGATGAGGTCCCGGCATATCGCCGGCAAACCAAGTTCTTCCAGAGTGGGAATGACCAGGGGGATGAGCCTGATGGTAAGGGTAAGGGTGCCGCGCTGTCTGCCAGCGTTGCAGCGCATTCGGCCAACATCAGGTAGTGTATGGCCAAAGTCAAGCTCCATCCGGCGATGAAAATCAGCCCTTTCTTTTTCCGAGGTAACTTGCTGGAAGGCCTGAGTGATGTCATCCGGTGTCAGGAGTGGAAGGTCGGCTTCAGGCTGAAGCAGGCCGTTGATGCGGAAAATGGGAGCATTATCTGCCACCAGATGCAGGTCTGAAGCACCCTTTTCCGCGGCCGATCGAACCAGATTAAAAATATCCATAGCTTATTCTCCCGCCTTAAGAATGGCATTGAAACCGATATTCCCGCCAGATGTTCTGGTGAGACTGGTAATGGTAATGCTGGAGAAGCGCTCACTGGCTTCAAGCCCTCTCAGGTATGACAGGATATGCTCCTCGCTCTGGGCCTGTCCCCTGATGGTCATTGAATTCTGAGCTTGGCTGATACCACTCAGGCTCACCGTCTCCGGCAGGCTGTTAACGGTTATTTCCAGGTTGCCGTTCACTGCTTTGCTCTGTGTTTTCAGGTTAGACACGGCGAGGGCAAAATTACCGCCAGAGGTCTCAGCATTTTTATTTTTCTTCTGCAGCTCAGCGATAGCATCGGCATATTCTTGCTTCTGGGCCATTTTCTGCTGCAGGAGCTGATTGGTAGTATTTAACTGGTCCCGCATTTCGGCGGTGTCAGCGGTAGTGTTTTGAATCATAAGCGCCAGGAACAGGAGCAGGCTGATGGCGACGACCACACCGGGCACCATCAGGATTCTGGTGAGAGAAATGGGCTCGGGCTGGTAGGCAGCGGGCAGTACATTGAGCTCGTTTACCAGAAGTCCCGTGCCGTTTGTTGGGGCGGTTTTCTTGAGAACCAGGCCCATATTCGCCGTGTAACGATTCGGGTCAAGTCCATCGGGGCTCTCAAACGGTGGCGCCAGAGGCAGGACCGGCCGCTTAAGTCCATCGGAGAGTACCTGGCACTGTTCGGCTTCATTGGCCAGTTCCCCGGAAACCCAGATAGGCAGCGTTGTCGCCAGTGGCATTTCCGGATTGTTGGTGTTGTAGAATTCAATGGTCCGGCTGACATCGTCTTTAATCATTGTCATCTTTTCCGCCCAAGATGGTGCTTCATCGGGGAAATGGACGGAGCGGATGGGCTGGGGAATTCCGCCCGCCATGACAACGATATCAAATTCGTTTGGCTGAACATCCACGATAACCGCCATGGTATCCTTTACCATTCTGGCCAGGAGCATCGGTTTCAGGTCCATCAGGTCTGGCTTGAGGCCAGCCAGCCGCAGCGTACTGAACAGGGCATCGGTGGCAGTACGGGGAATCGCTACCAGGAAGACCTGCAGTTTTCCCTCCGGTGCGGGGATGGACTGCCACTGGAGATAAAGCTGCTCGGAAGAAACCGGCAGTACCCGGTTTGCCTCCCGCCTTACTGCTTCCTGCAGCATGTCTTTTGGCATCTGAGGCAGTAGAATCGGCCGGGTGAGGCAGTGCAGCCCACTGATGCCAAGGGTAACTCTCTTCGCGTTTATCTTCCGGACTTTGAAAAGCTGCTTTATTTTAGTGGCAACCTCTTCCTGCTTCAGCACCACGGCATTTTTCACCATGCCCGGTTCCAGAGCTACATCCGCCCATTTCTTGATCCGTTTGCCGCCGGTTACCAGAAGCCGGATGCTGGTATCGTCGATATATAAAGTGATTACTCTATCTGACATCGCCTAACTTCCTTCGTACGTGTAAGCTTCTATCTGAATGCTGGCAGTGGGCTTCCTGTCTCCAGCGGGTATTTCCATGCTCACTGCCTTTAAATTAATAGTAGCAAGGTCGCCATTGAGCTCGGTGATGAAAGCAACCAGGTCGGCCACTTCTCCCTCGATATTGGCGGTGAGAGGCAGCGCCTGGCAGGGAACGCCAGCCAGGGTCATCTGGCTTGCCCCTGAGGAGCTTATCGTGGTGATATTCACGCTGTTGGCCTCGGCCGTGCGGAATAAAATATCGCTGATGATTATGCTGTTCATCGGCTGTGAGAGCGTTTCCCGGGCAGATTCAGACTGCCGCATTGTTTCATCGAGTTGCCACTCGAGCTCACTCTGCTGGTTCGCCAGCTGCTCGATCTGAATCAAGGTCAGCCTTGCCTTGGCCTGGGCAAGCTCTTCTTTCAGCTGGTTCTTCTCGCCGGACTGTTGTGAATAGACCGTCCACAGGCCCACCAAGGCAATGAGGAACAGGCCGACGCCGATGGACAACCAGCTTTTCTTACTAATCTTCATTCTTACTTCCCGGTTTTTCCATTAATTGCTGATATGCCGTGATGTAATATACGTGTTTCCACCGCCAATCATTGCCTTGGCAACGATTGTTGCCGAGGCCTGGTTATTCTCTGGATTAAGGGCGGTGGCGGTGATTTCGTAGAATGTGCCGGTGATTTCACCCACCGCACCGATATCATTCCGGTTGGCGACCACCCAGGCGTAATATCCCTCCAGGTCTCCGCTTCCGGTTATGTAGAAAATCTGTGTTTTCACCGGTTCGGTCTCGGTCACGTAGGGATATGGCGAGTCCAGTTCCCAGTCCAGCAGGTACGCGCCCTGCGAATCCAGGGTTTCATCCGGTTCATCAGTGGACAGGTTTTCCGTAAAATCAGCCGCCGACCCCGCCACATAACTGTAGCCGGGAGGAATCCTGGCGCCAACTCCCACCAGATGTATTTTCGGTAATCCGGATTCCGGCTGCCAGATGACGGTAATGGTATATTTGCAAGCACCGGCTCCGGCATCCCAGGTAATATTACCGGCCACGTCAAGATAGTCATTGTGGTCACCGGGTTCAATAAATTCACCAAGATAAAGGGTATATTCGCCTTCGTCTACGGTCTGGATATTTACCGGCATGCCGTTGATATTTTCTGATAGCTGGCTGGAAGGCTCCGCGTCGTGTGCCCGCGCCCACAGAGTATCTTCAATACCGGCATCGGCCGCATAGGTGCCCTTTATGCCGTCCTGAAGCATGTTACTTGTTTTGGCACTGGAATAAGTCAGGTTCAGGCTGGGCAGAATGGTCAGCCCGCCGATAATTAAGAAGGCCAGCGTAATCGGGAAAGCCTGCCCCAGTTCTCCTTTCATTATTAATCGCCAGATTCTACGCATTGGTTTTCCACCCGCTAGATATTGGGTCGATGTTTGATGCGGTATTCTCTTATCTCCATTTCATCCCCAACGATGGAGGTGAGTTGCAGGGTCAGCAATGGGGCCGGATAGGCAGCTTTACTGCTGTCATCCGGGTTCGCCGGACTGTAATAAATATGCTGTGCGATAAGGGTCTGTTCATTTGCCCCGGCGCTGCTCCAGTGAGCTCTTTTCAGGCTACCTATACCTTCGGCCAGGCCTTCAAAAGAATAGGTAGCCGAATGATATATTTCCTCGTCTTCGCTATCCCATTCCGTCCAGTTGAAGACCAGGAAATCCGGTGCCGTCAAATTATCCGTATCAATGCTCTGTGCCATTCTCGCATCACGGCATATCGAGTAACCGGCATTCTGCACTTGGCGCACGGCGTTCATATGGGTATTGTTCGTCTCCGTACCCTTTAAAATCTGAATTATGGCTATGGAGGCGGCACCGCTCACCAGCACCATGATGGTGACAGCTACGGCTAATTCGATAAGTGTGTACCCTTTCTCACCGCGTTTCATCGGTTGACCTTATACCCTGCAAGATTAAATATTCCTTTGCCGGAGCGCTCAATGGTTATGGTGATTTTCTGGAGGCCATCATCCGGCGTATGTAGCGGCTCGGCTAACACCGTGGCCGAGTATTGTCGGTAATCCTTGCCGCCGGGAATCGGCGCGGCGGAGTATGAGGTGGCGTTGTAGGAATAGCTGGCATCTTTCACCCATGCCATCTGGCTCTGGGCCAGGCTTTCGGCGGTGGAATGCTCATCAGTGATGAAAACGGATTTGGAAGCCGTGGTTAAGCCGTGGAGAAAACAAACGGAAACAGTGCCCAGGATGGCCAGAGCAATAACCGTTTCCATAAAGGTTATGCCTGACTCCCGCCGATAGATATTCATAATTTTCTGCCAGAATCTCATAATCAATTCCCCGGTTAGAACCCCTGTCCATAGATGGAATACATCGCCGAAACCAGGGAAAAGGCCATGCCAGCGATAATCATGCCGATAATCAGCGTCATCACCGGCTGGATTAGCGCGATGAGGGAGCGTGTCTTGTCCTCGGCCTCGGCTTCGTAACTTCGGGACACTGCCAGCAGTGTGGCGTCAAGGTTGCCTGTTTCCTCGCCGACCCTTACCATCTGCACCATCATGGGCAGGAAGAGATGGTTCTTGGACATTGGCTTTGATATGCCCTCGCCCTTTATCATGTCCTGCTGGACATTGGTCAGCGCCTGGGATAGTGCCCGGTTCCGGCTGCTCTGGATGAGCAGGGGGAGTATTTCCGTCAGTGGCAGCCCGGTGCGAAACAGCAGCGACATGCTCCGGCATATCCGGGCGAGTTCGTTCAGGTGGCACACGCGCCCGAGCAATGGCAGGCGCAGAATCAGCCGGTCCCGTTTGGCGCGACCTTTCGGCGTTTTGATGTAGACATAAGTCAGGCCGAGAGCCGCCAGTGTGCCCAGCATGAGATAGGTCCAGTACTCCTTCAGCTTACCGGACAGGTCGATGAGCAGCTGGGCGGATGCGGGCATGTCAACGCCAAGCGAGCTGTACAGACTGCCAAAGCTGGGTAAGACAAACGTCACCAGGATCGCGATGACCACGACCGTCACTACCGAAGTAATCGCCGGATACATCAAGGCGCTCTTGGTCTCCTTGGCGGTGGTAACTTCTTTTTCCATATAATCGGCCACCTGTCTGAGAATCGTCTCAAGGTCTCCGCTCTGCTCACCGACGCCTATCAGTTTGCAGTAAATGGGGGAAAAGACATGGGGGTGCTTGCTCAGCGCCCTGGAGAGCTGATGACCAGCGCGCAGTTCTGCGATTACGTCGTCGAGGACCCTCTTCAGTGCCCGATTGGTAGCCTGCTCCTGCAGCAGTTCCAGTGCCGTCACGATATCGATGCCCGACTCCAGAAGCATGGCCATCTGCCGGTACACGAGGATGATATCGCCGGGCTTAACCTGCGACAGACCGGACGTCAGCTTATCGATATTAAGGAAAGGATTAAGGAAAGGAATATAAGGCTTGAGGCTAATTGCCAGATAGCCGGCATAGCCAAGCAGGTCGTTGGCGGCTTCTTCATTGACCGCCGGCAGTTTGCCTTTAACTACCTCTCCCTTTTCGTTATAGGCGATGTATCGGAAAACCATCTGTCTCTCCCCAGAGGCACTCCTGCTCTATGTTTGCGGTGATTTAATATGGGCTCAGGGCAGCGCTAGTCCACGGAGTATGCGTTGCGGAGAACTTCAGCAGGGGTGGTCAAATTCTCTTTAACCTTCAACATACCGTCCTTGACTAAAGGCACCATCCCATCCTTGGTTGCTTGATTTCTAAGCTCGGCGGTGGTGGTGCCGTTGAGCAGCATCATCCGTATTTCATCACTGACCTGCAGAATCTCAAACAGCCCCAACCGACCGTGGTAGCCGGTATTGGAACATGACTTGCAGCCCTTGCCGCTGTGAAACTCTTTTCGTTCTTCGCCTATTTCTTTCTCATAACCCATCTGCTCCACGAGTGGAACCGGGGTCATCTGCCCGCAGTCGGGGCAGACCCGCCGCACCATCCGCTGGGCGATGACACCAATAAGCGCTGAGGCGACCAGGAAAGGCTCAATACCAAGGTCCAGGAGTCGGAACACCACCCCAACGGCATCATTGGCATGGATTGAAGACAGTACCAGGTGACCGGTGAGCGCCGACTGAATGGCGATGCGGGCTGTTTCCGCGTCACGTATCTCACCGACCAGGATAACGTCCGGGTCGAGGCGCAGTATGGACCTGAGCCCGCTGGCAAAGGTGAGTCCAGCACGTGGATTAACCTGAATCTGGTTAATGTGCTTGAACCGGTATTCCACCGGGTCCTCGATGGTAATAATGTTCCGGCCCACGCAGTCCAGGCAGTTTATGGAAGCGTAAAGGGTGGTGGTTTTACCGGCGCCGGTGGGTCCGCTGGCCAGAAGCATGCCGTACGGGATTTTGAGCATCTCTTCGTACTTGGACAGGCTCTGGGACAGAAAACCGAGGTCAGTCAGGGTCATGATGGCCCTGGACTTGTCGAGGAGCCTCAAGGCACCCATCTCTCCATACACCGTGGCCACGGTGCCGACGCGGATATCTATTGCCTGCCCGCTTTTGGTTCGCACCGAAAGATGACCGTCCTGAGGACGGTGATGGTCGGCGATATTCATATTGGCCAGAACCTTGATGCGAGAAATAAGCGGCGTGGCCGTTGACAGCGGCAGCGACAGCATGGTGTGCAGCGTGCCATCGATGCGGTAGCGTACCAGCAGCTTATCTTCCTGGGGCTGGAGATGTATGTCCGAGGCGCGGGCTTTAACCGCTTCGTCGATAATGAGGGCGAGTGCCATGGCCACCGGGGCATCGGTTACCGTGTCCAGCTTTACCTGCGGCTCGGTTTTCTCTTCTTCCAGCGAGATGCTGGATATCTGTTTTTCAATTTCTTCATATGACTGGTAGTTGAAATCTATGGCGTCCTGGATTTCCTGCGCGCTGGCTTTCACCGGCACAACGTGCATCTGGCTTCGGGTGGCCAGCGCCTCCAGGGCAATGATGTCGGATGGGTTGACCATGGCAACGTGGAGCACATTGCCGCTTATTTCCAGAGGAATGGCGGCGTGCTTTCTCGCCACAGCTTCAGGGATAAGGCGCAGCGCTTCCGGCTGGATCAGGTGCTTGTGCAGCCTGGTCTGCGGCGTCTCGATTTGAGCTTCTTCAATATTTACTTCAGGCGTCAATGGCTGTTTCTCCCGTTAAGCTGTTTAACGCACGCTCACTGAAGCTATCTTATCTAGCCAAATGGCAAATGACAATAGCTCTTTAGTCATAGGTAATAAGCGTTATTCCATACATGCGTTTGCTTTATTCGCCTTTACAGGATAAGGCCATGATGCTAAATAAAAGGTAAAGATGCGAGCCCGATTTCTAAATATTTTCTAAAATTCGCATGCCATTTGTCTTGCGGTATCCGGGGCAAGGTAAAAAAATTGGAGAGAGGCACCGCCTCTCTCCTGATTCCCGTATTCAATTAAGAACCGGCTTGTCTATTTACCGGCGACCTTGTGGTTGGCGAGCTTCTCCAGTGCCAGCACCAGCGCGGAATGGTCAAGGTCGCTATCGCCCTGGGCGGCGAGGGCATTGAAAAGTTCCTGCGCTACCGCGCAACCCGGCAGGCTCATGCCCAGGCTGCGGGCGCCCTGCAGAGCGTTGTTCAGGTCCTTCTGCTGGTGGCGAATGCGGAAGCCCGGCTGAAAAGTCCGCTCGATAATCCGCTTGCCGTGCAGGTCGAGGATGCGACTCTGCGCGAAGCCGCCGAGCAGCGCCTCTCGCACCTTGCTCGGGTCAGCGCCAGCCTTGGAGGCGAATAAAAGGGCTTCGCTGATGGCCATGATGGTCTCGCCGACCACAATCTGGTTGGCCACCTTGCAGGTCTGACCGTCACCGTTGCCGCCAATGTGGACGATGTTCTTGCCCATAAGCTCGAAGTAGGGCTTTATCTTGGCGAATACCGCCGGCTTGCCGCCGACCATTATAGACAGGGTGGCGTTCTGTGCGCCCACCTGGCCGCCGGAAACCGGGCCGTCGAGCATTTCCACGCCCTTTTCCGCGAGCTTCTTGGCGAACTCTTTGGTGGCGATCGGGGAGATGGAGCTCATATCCACCACAATCGAGCCCTTCTTGACACCTTCGATAACGCCGCCTTTACCGAAGAGAGCGGCTTCCACGTCTGGCGTATCGGGTACCATCATGAAGACGATATCCGCTTTCTCGGCCACCTCTTTGCAGGTGCCACAGGCAACGGCCCCTTTTGCCGCCAGCTCTTTGACCGGCGCGTCAACCACGTCGTAAACGTGGACTTTATGGCCTGCCTCCATCAGGTGACCGGCCATCGGCTTGCCCATTATGCCTACGCCAATGAATCCAAGATTTGCCATTTTGTATATCTTTCCTCCTTTTCCTTTATTATTTTAGATAAGGTTTGACCCATCCCAGGCCAGCTTCAGTAGCACCGGCCGGCTTGTATTCGCAGCCAATCCAGCCGGTGTATCCTGCCTCGTCAATGAACTTGAACAGATTGGGGAAGTTAATCTCGCCGGTACCCGGTTCATGCCTGCCCGGCACATCGGCGAGCTGGATATGACCGATACGCTTGATGTTATCCCGGATTGTCTTGGTCAGGTTGCCTTCCATGACCTGCATATGGTAGATGTCATACTGATATGAAAGGTTGGGATGATTGACTTCATCAATGAGTTGAAATACTTCCGCGGAGCAGGTCAGGTTAAAGCCGGCGACATCATAGCTGTTAAGTGATTCAACCAGCGTGGCGATGCCTTCTTTCTGCATTGCCCCGGCGGCGAATTTAAGGTTGCTTATCACGGTCTGGCGCACCTTGTCCGCCGGAACGCCCTTCGGGGTAAGGCCGACCAGACAGTTGAGGCGGGGGCACTTGAGCGCTTTGGCGTATTCAATGGCTTTCCCCACCCCATCCTGGAACTCACTCTCCCGTCCCGGCAGGACGGCGATGCCCCTCTCCCCGGCCGCCCAGTCGCCCGATGGCACGTTGTGCAGGACCATTTGCAGGCCGTATTTATCCAGCGTCTCGGCGATATTTTCCTTGGGCAGCTCATAAGGAAACTGGCATTCCACGGCTTTGAAACCAGCTCTGGCCGCCCGTTCAAAACGGTCAGCAAAACCAACTTCGGTAAACAGCATGGACAGATTGGCACTGAACTTGGGCATACTCATCCCTCCTTACACGACAGTTTTAACAGTTTGCGGTGATATTATCTACGGAAAGTCCAAACAGCATTATAGTTCAAGGAAGGCAGGGTTGCAAGAAATTATATTAGCTATTTTACTGTTTATCCGGCATTTTAGAGTATTGACATTTAATCAGATGGGACTATAATAGCACTTACCTGATATGAAAGAGACCTGAAAAACATAGACTAATGGAGTTGCGGTGATGGAAAAGGGGTGTCAGTGACCGCTAAATAGAATGCGTGGCTGGCGCCATTTTTAATTTAAGTAAAAGGAGGTACGTATTATGGCAGCAACATTTGAGCTCTACAAGGACAGAGCAGGAGAGTATCGGTGGAGGCTTCGCCACGAAAACGGACAGATAGTTGCTGATTCAGGAGAAGGTTACACGACGAAAGCCAACGCGATAAATGGGATTGAATCTGTTAAAAAAAATGCTGCAACAGCCCCCGTAGAAGACAGGACTACCTGAACTAGCAAACTCAATTAGTGGCGGAATTTAATTTACCACGAGATAGGTGACATATCCTGTTAATATTACATTGTTAGATTGACGAGGTTGGTTCTGTATCTAATGTTCTAACCTACATTCTTTAAGCCCAGGAGTTCATCCTACTTTACCCTGACCACTATAATAATGTCACCCGGCTGCCCATCGGTGAGTTGGCGGGCGTTGCGCAGCCTCACTTTACCGCCGTTCTTCACGCCGGCGGGGATTTTCACCCTCAGCTTTTTACCCCTCCGCACAAGGTCTTTTTCCAATCCCTGAGCGGCCTGCTCTCTGGAAATGACTACCTCATAGCGTACTTCGGGGCGGCGTGTCGGCCGGGGCCGACCGAATATCTCCTCTAGGTTTATGCCGCCCGGCGCCTCAAACCTGATGCCTCTTCCCGGGCCGCGAGCGCCACGACTGAACGTCCGGAAAGAAAATCCCCGGCCTCTTAAAGCATCACCGAAGATATTGTCCAGGAAATCGAAGCCCAGCCCGGAGCCGCCGAAGTCCTTCATCAGGTCTTCAAAAGTTGTCCTGGTAAAGGGGCTGCCGAAGATATCACCGATGTTGCCGACGGTGCCAAACTGGTCGAACTGCTGCCGCTTCTGCGGGTTACCGAGAACGCCGAAGGCCTCATTGATTTCCTTGAACTTCTCGTTGGCCCAAGATTCCTTGCCCGGATTGCGGTCGGGATGGTACTGCATCGCCAGCTTCCGGTATGCCTTTTTAATCTGGTCCTGGCTGGCGTTCCTCGGTACGCCCAGAATCTGGTAGTAGTCCTTGACCATGATTGATTATCGCCTCTCTGAAAGTATAAGTATATCACAGCCTGTGCCTCTTGTTCAGGGAGAGAACAGAGGGTAGAATGGGTGGAGAGAAAGGATGGTGCGCCATGGCAGAGCCGCTGGGTAAGATTGAGAAACCGGAAGCGAAGGAATTCGCCAGTAAAAGGAAGCTTTATCTTGTGCCACTGCTTTTCACGGGAAAGAACGCGCCGGAAGATTACGCGGAAAAGTACCAGCGTTACTGGCAGCAGGTCGGCGAACAGCTGGCGAACCTGGAGGCCAAGCTCGGCAAAGTGGGGCACGTCTATCACGAGTCTGTCTATCAGGCGGGCAAGGAAGGGCTTGAGGCGATACAGAAATTCAACACCGATAGCGGCCGGGTCGTTAAAGAGAAGAGCGAGGCCGGTGCCCTGATTGAAGCCGTTGAGGACAGGGCCCTGGCCGAGGAGAGCATTGACTGGGAGCGGTTCATCCTCACGGGCTTTATCAGCCAGAAGGTGGCGCAGCAGGTCTCTGAGCTATACGTCGAGGCGCTGCGCAAGCGCTATGAACATATTGTCAAGCAGATTGATGGGACACTGGAAGCAGACCAGGCGGGACTGCTCTTCATCCGGGAAGGCCACCTGGCGCAGTTCCCCGAAGATATAGAGGTGTTCAGCGTTTCGCCGCCGGCGCTCGACGAAATTCACCGCTGGCAGCGGGAGCAGCTGTCCGGGCAGAAGAAGGAAGAAGAGAAAAAATAAGCGCCTTCGGCGATTTCGCGACTTCATAATATTGACTGTATCTGACACCGCCACGGATACAAGTATCACCCCCACTTCTTCCAGCTATTGACCCCTTTTTCCCTCTGTGCTATAGTACAAGTGTTCTATTAAAAGGGTGATAGGGAAGATGGAGGTTGAAGATAAACTAAGAGCCCTGACGGCGGCGGCGAAGTTTGACATCTGCGGCTACAGCGGCGTGCGCGATTTTATACCGTCGCCGCAGCGCTTCATCTACCGCTCAACGCTGCCCGGCGGCGGCTCGGTCTGCCTGTTCAAGGTACTGCTGACCAACGTCTGCATGAATGACTGCGCCTACTGCAGCAATCGCGTCGCCAGGGACGTTCCGCGACACGCTTTTCTACCCGAAGAACTGGCCCGGGTTTTTATGCAGCTCTACGAGCGGAGAATGGTACGGGGGCTCTTCCTCAGTTCCGGCATCGCCGATAACCCCACCCGCACCATGGAGGCCATGGTCAAGACGGTGGAAATCCTGCGCTACCGCTATGGTTTTAAAGGTTACATTCACCTCAAGATACTGCCCGGAGCGTCGTTCGACTGCGTTGCCGAAGGATGTAAGCTGGCCGACCGCGTCTCGGTAAATATGGAAGCACCCACCGTCCAGCACCTTTCTCGACTGAGCAAGCGCAAGGACCTGCATAATAATATCGTGGCACCGATGCGCTGGGTTAAGAAACTTACCGCATCCGACGAGAGGCTGGTGCCGTCCGGGCAGACCACGCAGTTTGTCATCGGGGCGGCCGGTGAAAGCGACCGGGATTTACTGCGAACCACCGCTGCCCTTTACCATGAAGTCGACCTGCGGAGGGCTTATTTCAGCCCCTTCCGTCCGGTGCGGAACTCGCCGCTGGAAGGTCGGCCGCCGGCCAATCCGCTGCGCGCCCATCGGCTTTACCAGTCGGACTGGCTGCTCAGAATATATGGCTTCCCGCTGCCGGAGGTCGAGCTGGCGCTCGGCGAGAAAGGAGACCTGTCGTTACGGAAGGACCCGAAGCTGGTCATTGCCGAAAATCAGCCCTGGCTGTTTCCGGTGGATGTCAACCGGGCGAGCTATGGGGAGCTGCTGCGCGTGCCCGGCATCGGCCCGGTATCAGCACAGCGAATAACTGAAGCCAGGCGTGAGCACAGCATCGATTCCATGCGGATGCTGAGGAAGATGAGGGTGGTAACATCGAGGGCTGCCCAGTATATCTGGTTTCAGGGTATGCTGGAGTGGGAAAAGCAGGCCTCGTTCATTCCCCACCTGGAAGAACCGGACGAGCCAGCACCCTCGCTGGTCAGCGCGCTGGGCTGATTCCGAACTAAATTATTTTATACCCAGTGCCTTTAATGTCTCCTCTTCAGGCTCACCGGTGGTTTCATCCCAGCCCATCAGGGAATAATAGTAGTGCTTTGCCTCTTCCATTCTGGCCGGGTCAAGGGGTTTGTCTGCCAGCACGCCGTCAGTTTTCGGCTCATAGAAGCGCTGGGGCAGCTTGTCATCGGCCGCCGAAAACCCTTCGCGGAGGTTAAAAAGCCGTAAGGTTGTTATCGTTCGGTCGGCAATTTCCAGCAGTTCTTTAACAGTCACATTCTGGCCGGTAACCGCGTTAAGCAGCCCGGCTAATTGTGTCAGACTGTATGGAAAGAATAGACAGACTATCAGGGAATCAAATATGGCCATCAGGCGTTGCCTGTACTGGAAAAGCTCGACCTTTTTCGGCCCGATATCATCAACCGGAAACGGACCGCGCAGTCCCACAGCTTCAACATCTTTCACCTGCAG
The DNA here is from genome assembly GCA_964597015.1 of uncultured Dehalococcoidaceae bacterium. GTDB lineage: Bacteria > Chloroflexota > Dehalococcoidia > Dehalococcoidales > RBG-16-60-22 > E44-bin89. The sequence goes on along the minus strand of CAZQWO010000001.1, from coordinate 20,217 downwards.
GCTGTCCTGATTTGAGTACGCATGGTCGTGAAGGTTAAAGCAGTGGTCGGCGCCGTGCGGATTCACCATGTAGCCGATGCCAAGCCCGGGTTTTGCCCTGGGCTCGTGCATACCAGCCTCCAGGCCCTTCACGGCAATGGCGAATTTTTCCGCACCGTTGCCGATTTTCTGTGCGGCTCTGGTAACACCATCGGCAAGGAGGTCGCCGATTCCTTCACGATGGGCAATAAGGTCAATAAGTTTGAGCATCGCTTCCGCATTGCCGAACCTGAGTTCTATGCCACCGGTATCCTTGGCGGTGAGCAATCCGTTCTCAAAGCACTCCATGGCGAAGGCGATGACCTCTCCGGTGGAAATCGTGTCCAGTGAATAGGCATTGCAGAGCTCGTTGCCCCTGGCGATGGCTGGCAGGTCTTCGATGCCGCAGTTGGAGCCCAGTGAAGCCAGTGTTTCATATTCGGGGCCGCCGTAATCGGGGTCCACTTTATAGGGCTTGTCCATTTTTACCACTTTCTTGCAGCGCACCGGGCAGGCATAACACGCGTCCATCTTGATACCGATGGTTTTCATAACGGCCGGAGCGTCTATCTTTTTAACCGCCGGGAAGAGACCGTCGCGGAAGTTTCTCACCGGCAGGTTGCCCATAGCCTCAAAGCCGTCCATGGGTAATCCGGTACCGACTTCCCAGAAACCCCGCATCGACTCCCAGTTAGCCTTCAGCCATTTCGCAATGTCTTTGGCCGGCTTGGCATCAATGACCTTTGGTGCTTTATGGCCCCTGACGGCGACTGCTTTCAGGTTCTTGGAGCCCATGACCGCACCTATTCCGCCCCTTCCGGCGGCATCATACAGGCCGTTCATCGCGCAGGCATAAAGAACCAGGTTCTCTCCTGCGGGCCCGATGCTGGCCACTCTTATCCGGTCATCGCCGAGCTCATTCCTGATTTTTTGCTGCGTTTCCTTGGTGTTCTTGCCCCACAGGTGTGCCGCATTTCTTATGCTGACTTCGCCATCGTTGACCCACAGGTAAACCGGCTTGGCTGACTTACCCTCAACAATGAGGACATCGATGCCGGCGCGCTTGAGTTCAGCTCCCCAGAACTCCCCCACCTCTGATTTGGCCACGCCGCCGGTCAGCGGCGATTTGGCGCCAATGCAATTGCGTCCGTTTCCCGGAAATGGCACGCCCGTGAGAGGCCCGCAGGCGAAAATCAGCTTGTTATCAGGCCCCAGGGCGTCAACTCTGGGGGCAATTTCCTTCCAGAGGTAGTGGGCGACAAAACCGGCTCCCCCGAGGTATTTCTTGCAGAGCTCATCATCGGTTTTTTCCGCTGAAATCCGGTTTTCGGTAAGGTTGACCCTGACGGTCGTTCCAGAATAGCCGCCGCGGATAGCATCGCTCATAATGAATTAACCTCCATAAAAATGCAGCGCTGGCAATTCACTGCAATACTAACATAAATTGGTGAAAAAATTCTCCTGGTTGAACGTGAGCCGCGGAGGACTCGAACCCCCAACCGGCTGATTAAGAGTGACGGCCGCCCATTGCCGCAGGATACTGATATCGATCATTCAGTCTCGGATATTCAACAAGATATCCAGGAGTTGCGCCCTACTTGCTATTGTTCAATATGCAGCCTGAAGTAGAGTGTTTTCATCCCCAATGCGTAAAATGCCAGCAGCATAGTATCCCAGGGGTAATAACCTTACGTTTGTTTCCCCAAACATAAATGACACCATCCGCAAAGCAGCATACTTTTCTCCATCCTGTCACTGTACATTCATCTCCACTACTTCTTCACTATGAGTCATGGGCAAAAACCGGTAGGCCAACCAAATTACGAGCAAGGCATCGGCGACGAGCGCTACCGAAATGGCGACCTCCATCCAGTGGGGGAAGTAAGCAAAGCCCGGTCGCATAGCCAGAGCCAGCATGCTCACGTTGAAGCGGTTAAATACCAGCCCCAGGACAACCAGCACTGCGCTCCAGAATACCCCTCTCCCACTATGTCTCACACTGGGCATGGAGAAGAGGATTAAGGGCAAAATGACCCCGATGATTATTTCACCCCACCACAGCAAATTTTGCGGATATGCAGTAAAGATTAGGCCTGTTTCTCCTGTAGCCGTCAGGTCCATTAATTTGAGCAGCAGGTATACTCCGAGAATATAGGGAATTGCCCTGCCCAGGCCGCTAAGGATATCCATAGGTAACTTATGGCCAAAGACCCTGCTGCTAAGTGTAGTTTCGAAGATGACCATAGCTGGCCCTACGGCTATTGCCGAAGTGAGGAACAATATCGGCAGTATCGGCGTGTACCACAGGGGATGCAATGTTTCCGGCATCATCAACAACATTGAGCCCAGGGAGGACTGGTGTAAAGTTGAGAGAACAACGCCAGCAATTACCAGGGGAATCTGAATCGTCCGAATAACTCGCAAAGGGATGTGCCAGTTGAATCGCCTAACAACGGGGAGGTTGCTCTTGCTTAAGCCCTCAAAGACCGCGGGGCTAAATTCCAGGGCCAGCACCGCAGTGTATGTCATCACGCATATTGCTACTTCGAACAGTGGGGAACGGATGTTCCAGTATATCATGGCATGCCAGATGTACCAGGGTTGTCCCAGGTCTACCAGCAGAGCCAGGATAACCAGCGTGTAACCCAGGAAAGCAGTCAGGACCGCTGGCCTGGCTACAGCATGATATTTTTCCCGGTTAAAGAGGTAGACCCACCCCGCCAGAGTAAAACCTCCTGCTGCCAAGGCAACGCCGCAGTACAGGTCAAAACTGATCCAGAACCCCCAGGGACGGCCATCGCTCAGGTTGCTGACGGCACCAAGCCCATTGATGTAGCGAATGATTATGGGGATGATACCAAGGATGACCAGGATAGTCAGGACAGATATGCCCCAGGGAAAGGCGCGTTTCTGCTGTATCATTTCGTCACCCCTGTTTTTTCTTTGTCGCTATCCTCTGTCTGGCTAATCTTCTGCCGGCGTTTGGTGAGCCAGTAGATGCCAGTCATAACCGCCGCTACGCCCAAGAGCACTGGCGGAACTGCACCCATGGCACGCGCCGCATTGACAGTCACCGGTTCGGAACTGTGACTGGCAAACCCCAGCTGCTCAAAGGGGACGGGGGAGAGATATAGCCAGGACGTGCCGCCTACCTCTTTCTCTCCATAGATATGGTCTACATATCTGCCCGGTACAGCCGCGATACGTTCCCTGGCTTCGGCGATGAGGTCATCACGCTCGCCGAACTTGAGGGCACCGGTGGGACAGGCAGTGACACAGGCTGGCTTGAGTCCCGCACCCTGCCGGTCAGCGCAAAAGGTACACTTGCGTATCCAGGGTATCGGCTTATCCCACTCAAAGTTCGGTATGCCAAAGGGACAGGCAACCTGGCAGTAGCGGCAACCGATGCACTTGCTATCATCGTAGGTTACCGGTCCATCTGACCTCTTCTCTAAAGCGCCTACAATACAGGCCTCTACACACGCTGGATGCTCACAGTGCATGCACTGGAGCTTGTTAAAGACCCAACGGAACTTGCCATTATATTCTGTCTCGGTAAAGTGTATCCTGGTAAAGGTGTAGGCATCCATTTTCGGAGGATTCTCGTATGTGCCAGTGTTGGTAGTCGCCACTGCTGGCAGTTCATTCCACTGCTTGCAGGCCACCTGACATGCCCGGCATCCTATGCATTTGGTTGCGTCATACAGCACTCCTTTACTCATAATTATGCCCTCCTTACATTGCACAGGAATGTCTTATACTCCGGGATGGTCGTGTTGGCATCACCAACGTGGGGAGTGAGAATGTTGCCACTGTCGCCTTTCGCCATGCCACTGTAACCAAAGTGCCAGATAACGCCGACATGGTGAATGGTCTTCCCTGCCACTCTGAGTGGCTGGAGGCGTCTGGTGACCACAGCTACTGCCGTAATCGCTCCCCGCGCCGAGCTCACAACGACATTATCTCCGCTTTCAATGCCCTTCTCGGCAGCCAGTTCCTGGCCCATTTCCACGTACATATTGGGCATGAGTTCTACCAGCCAGGGCAGGTTTCGAGTCATGATGCCGGTCTGCCAGTGCTCGGTGCAGCGATAGGTGGTGCCCACATAAGGATATTGATTAGATGTGCCTCGCTTATTCATATAGGTGCCAATGAAGGCACAGGGATTGTTATTGGTACCTGACATCAAGTTTTTATCTAACGGGCTTTCCCACGGCTCGTAGACCTCGGGTACCGGTCCTTCTGCAAGGCCGTAGCCCCAGAGACGAGCAACGCCTTCCGGCTTCATAATAAAGGGCAGGTACTTCTCTCCTTCTTTAGCCTGGTTTATCGGTGGCCAGCCTCCATCGGGAACATCACCCTCCCATTTCTTCGCTGCGGCATCATAATAGATAACAGGCTGCTCGCTATCCCAAGCCACCCCATCAAGGTCAACGGATGCCCGGTTGTAGATAATCCTCCGGTTAAGCGGCCAGCACCAGGACCAGTCGGAATACAGACCTATTTGCTTGGGATGTGTATCCACCGTGCCACGCCGGGCGCATTTATTCCCGTCCTCCTCGGTGTACTGATTGCAGTACAGCCAGTTGCCGGACGTGGTAGTACCGTCGTCCTTTAGTGCCGTAAAGCTGGCGGCCAGCTTGCCGGTGGTCAGGTCGTAGCCATTGACCTCTCTTGCTATGGCATCAGCAGTAATATGCTCCCCGTAATTCCAGTCCAGGTCTATGATTGGCCTGGCCTGTGGGGTGCTCTCTGCCTGATAAAGTTCCTTCAGCTTCAGCATAACGAGGTTCATAATCTCCAGGTCGGCCATGGCTTCTCCCGGTGGCTCCACTGCCTTGTAGCGCCATTGTGCCCAGCGACCGCTATTACTGATGCTCCCCTCCTTTTCATAGGAGCAGGCAGCAGGGAGAACGAAGACTTCGGTCTTGATGCCAGACGGATCTACCCCCGGTCTCTTCCAGAACTCTGAGGTTTCATTCATCCATATGTCGGCGGCAACAAGCCAGTCTAAGTTCCCCAGGGCCTCTCGCTCCCCGTTAGAATTAGGACCACCCGCTGCCGGGTTCTGTCCCCAGACCCAGAGCCCCTTGATTTTGCCCTGGCCCATCGCCTCAAACATCCCGATGTGAGTATAGTTTACACCGGGGTCAACCTTGGGCAGGTAATTAAAGCAGAAGTCATTATCTTGGTTAGCGGCATTTCCGTACCAGGCCTTGAGCAAGCTGACCATGTACTTCTTGGCATTGCCCCACCAGTTGGCGCTTTTGTCCCCGGCCAGGCCCCGAGGTGTGATGGTGTCGCCCGGGTGTTTACCAGTTCGCTTCAAATATGCCTCAAGATCAGTATCGCTTTCCAACGGAACATTAAGATAGCCAGGAAGAATATGACTTAACAGGCACATATCAGTTGACCCTTGAACATTGGATGTACCTCGCAAGGCGTTGATGCCACCACCGGCCACACCCATATTCCCCAGCAAGAGCTGAAGTATCGCATAGGTCCTGATATTCTGGGTGCCATATGTATGCTGAGTAGCGCCCATGGCATAACAAATGGTACCTGCCTTATCCCTTTTGCCTGTTGCGGTATAAGTCTTTATTACCTCAAGGTAAACATCCTTTGGTGTCCCGGTAATATTGCAGACCGTATCCACGTCATAGCGGGAATAATGTTTCTTCAACAGCTGGAAGACGCAATCGGGGTCTTCCAGGGACAGGTCAGCGGCGGGAGTCTTAGTGTCGGCATACTTCCAGGTATTCTTGGCATCGGTGGTATATTTGCCGTCCTTTACTTCGCCGAATAGCCCATCATTGAAGGTAAATTCAGGATTGATAATGAGAGCGGCATTGGTATACTGCTTCACGTATTCCATATTGTAGTTATCAGGATTTCTCTCCATGTCATCCAGTACATATTTAATCATTCCACCAATAAAGGCGATGTCAGTCCCCGACCTTATCGGAGCATAGATATCTGCCTTGGAAGAGGTGCGGGTGAAGCGCGGGTCAACGCTGATGAGTTTGGCGCCCTTCTCCATCGCCCTGGTAATCCATTTGAAAGATATGGGATGATTCTCAGCTGCGTTGGAGCCAATAATCATCACGCAGTCCGCATTTCTGAGGTCAATATAATGATTGGTCATTGCCCCCCTGCCGAAGCTTTCCGCCAGACTGGCGACAGTAGAGGAATGTCATATACGGGCACAGTGCTCCAAATAGACTACTCCAAGGGCACGGTCCATCTTGGACAGAAGGTAACATTCCTCATTGTCCAGCTCACCACCACCAAGGCTGGCTAGGGCGTCGGTTCGGTTTGCCACAGTATTCCAGTTATTGTCGCGCGTGTCTTTAGCTCGCTTGGCGATTGTCTCTATCATCCAGTCCCACGGCTTCTCTTCCCAGTCGGTAGCGTTTGGAGCCCTGTAGAGTGGCTTGGTAAGCCGGTATGGATTAATCTTGCCATTTACCTGACGAATCTGAGACATGGCAAGCCCCTTAGGACATAGTGCACCCTCATTGATGGGATGGTCAGGATCGCCCTCAATCTTGATGATTCCATCCTCATATGCCGTTACAATTGCTCCGCAACCAACAGAGCAGTAACAGCAGATGGTAGAGGTCTCTTTAACCTTCCTTGTTAGCGGAAACTCTCTGGGGGCAGCCATCACGGTTCCGTCGGGTAGGAAGCTGAGAGCCACGGCGGCACCGACGCCGGTTCCTGATAGCTTCAAAAAATCTCTGCGGTTCAGTTCCACAAAGTATCCCCTCCTTTCTGCTCAGATTTTACTGCACAAGAGAGGGGCTGACAAGTGGGCAAACTTCCTCTCATGTCAACCCCTTACTTCGATTAAATAAGGACAAATCAGCTAATCCTAATGATTATTCTTTAACCATAGCGGCAGCTTATCGGAGATAGATTCTATTTCCGTGATAGCCATACTGAAAACAGCTAAAATCAAAATCCCGGACAATTACTACCTCGAATCAGTCTCAGATGCAGCTTCCACCATCCTCTCCCGAGCTGCTCTTCTCCTTTGTCTAGATACTTGAAGAGCATGGTAGACTCCTCCCGCATTCAGGTACCAGACGAATACTACCGGTATAAGGATGATCGGTATTGCTATCACTAGAGCTACTATAATTTGCCACTCCATCTTCTTGCCCTCCTTTGTTTAACTTCCCCCCTTTTCTATTTTCAGTTTAACACCTGACTATCCCTCTAGACTTCCGCTATGTTGCCTATTTTCAGCTTCCAAAAGTATTGGTATTTACACTTATTCTCTTGGCCAAGACTAGTTATTAATACTTAACTTGGTTACCCGTTGCTTGACTGAACTGAAGAAATATAGAAGCTGTGCCGGGCAGTGTTTTTACTTGTTTGTCGGGAATTAACCAAAGTTAGCGACGTGCCATATTAATGGATAGAACGATAATGCCAAACTGTTCCGGCATCTTCTTCAGGAGAGGTATGCAGCGCTTCGTCTGCATATTACCGTCCCGGTAATGACACTCGCCGGGATGTCTGCCGCAGACAAGCACCCCGTCCGCGCCCTGAGCAAATGCCTTGACGTGGCAAGAGAGGTTAAATATTAGGTATAGTTATAGTATAAACATACAACTTGCCAGGCAGTTGTAACCAAAGTAAGGAGGATGCCATGAAAAAACTGGCGAACATTCACCGACCGGATATTTCCCAGAGGGAAGCTTTACTGCTGCGAATAGAGAGGATAACCGAAGCGCCGCTGCTGATTCTGTCTTTCGTTATGATTCCGCTTCTGGTTGGTCCTTTCTTATGGGAGCTCTCCGCGCAGGAAGAAAGTTTGTTTCTTACCCTTGATTCATTAATATGGGCACTGTTTGCGGTTGACCTGATTATCAAAACAGCCATTGCTCCCCACAGATTGCCCTATCTCCGCAGGCACTGGCTTGAAGTACTGGTTGTTGTCGTGCCCTTTTTCCGGCCGCTACGCATTATCAGGATATTTATTTTCGGTTCCCGGGCCTGGATTGGCTTCAGACGTTTGGTGCACGTTGATTTCCTGCTGGTTTACGGAATAGGCCTTGTTATTATTGCTGCGACAGTGACAGCCTCTGTTGAAGGAGGGGAACAGGCTTCCATTAATTCTTTCGGCGATGCGCTCTGGTGGGCGGTGGTTACGATTACCACTGTCGGCTACGGGGACATGGTGCCCGTAACAGCAGCCGGTAGAGCGGTGGCTACTGTACTGATGCTGGGGGGAGTGGCCTTTTTCAGCGGGGTGACGGCAAACCTGGCTTCGTTTCTGGTTAAAGGAAGTGACACGGAAAAGAAAGCCCTGTCCCAGTTGTCGAAAGAAATAGAAAGCCTGCGTGGCGAATTAGCCAGATTGCGCGGAAACGCCGCAGGATGAGCATATATCCAACTCTACCGCAGTATATACATCCAGTAGCTAAAATAGGCGGAAATATATAGTATAATAGCAGAATATAAATCGTTACAGATTGAGTTGCATCATGCCGATTGTAGAAGGTAAAACAAGAGTAATTATTGAAGGAGTCCAGCCTGAAATCGATGGGGGGCGTTTCCCCATTAAACGGGTGATTGGCGAGGAGGTTACGGTAGAGGCAGACATATTCGCCGATGGCCATGAATCCCTCTCGGCATGCCTGCTGCACCGCGGTGAGGACGAGCCAGACTGGACCGAGACGCCTATGGAGTCCCTGGTAAACGACCGATGGCGTGGCTATTTCGCTGTGGAAAAAATCGGGTGTTACCGATATACCATAATCGCCTGGGTTGACAAGTTCAAATCATGGCGCCAGGACCTGGTTAAACGCGTGGATGCCCGCCAGAGGGACATCGGGGTCAATCTCTTGATTGGTGCCAATATAATTGCGGGGGCACAGCCAGGAGCCTCCAGCCGGGACAGCAGGCTGATAGCGGAGTGGATAGACACCCTGCAGTCGAAGCAGGTCGCCCAGAAAGAAAAAGTGCGGCTGGCGCTGAGCGACGCTGTAGGCCGGATTATGGAGCGTTACGCTGACCGGCGATTTGCCGTTACCTATCCCAGGGAACTGGTGGTAACAGTTGACCGCGAGAAAGCACGTTTCAGTTCGTGGTACGAGATGTTTCCCCGCTCCTGTTCCCCGAAGCCGGACCGGCACGGGACCTTCCGGGATTGCGAAGCCCGCCTGCCTTATATCGCGGAACTGGGATTCGATGTCCTCTACTTACCGCCTGTTCATCCTATTGGGCACACCAACCGCAAGGGGAAGAACAATGCCCTCACCGCGGCACCGGACGACCCCGGAACTCCCTGGGCCATCGGCTCCGAGGAAGGGGGACATAAAGCCATCCAGCCACAGCTCGGCACACTGAATGACTTCCAGAGACTTGTCCATAAGGCCAGCGATTACGGCATCGAAGTTGCGCTTGATATCGCCTTTCAATGTTCTCCCGACCATCCCTATGTCAGGGAGCATCCGGAATGGTTCCAGCGGCGACCCGATGGCACGATTCAGTACGCGGAAAACCCGCCCAAAAAATATCAGGACATCTACCCCCTGGATTTTGAGTCCGAGAACTGGCAGGAGCTCTGGGAGGAGATGAAGAGCGTGCTGCTGTTCTGGATAGAAAACGGCGTGTGCATCTTCCGCATTGACAATCCCCACACCAAACCGTTCGCGTTCTGGGAGTGGTTAATCGGCGGTATCAAAGCTGACCACCCTGATGTCATCTTTCTGGCCGAAGCGTTTACCCGTCCCAAAATCATGTACCAGCTTGCCAAGCTCGGTTTCAGCCAGTCCTACACGTACTTCACCTGGCGCAATGTCAAGTGGGAGCTGGAGCAGTACTTTACCAAACTGACCCGGACACCGGTGAGGGAGTTCTACCGCTCCAGTCTCTGGCCAAATACCCCCGATATCCTGAGCAATCACCTCCGCGACGGAGGCAGGCCTGCTTTCATAGCAAGACTGGTCCTGGCCGCCACCCTTGGGGCAAACTATGGAATTTACGGACCCGCTTTTGAGCTCTGCGAAAACCGCCGCAAGGATACCGTAAGCGAGGAATATCTGGACTCGGAGAAATATGAAATCAAACGCTGGGACATTGAACGGCAGGATAGCTTGAAGGGTATTATAAGCCTTATCAATAAAGCTCGCCGGGAAAACCCGGCGCTCCAGAGCGACCAAAGCCTGCGTTTTCATGCCGTGGACAATGACCAGCTTATCTGCTACAGCAAATGCACTCAGGATTACTCAAACGTAGTGCTGGTTGTCGTGAATCTGGACTACCGATACCAGCAATCGGGCTGGGTAACCCTCTCTCTCGATGAACTGGGGATTGCTCAGGACCAGCAGTACCAGGTACATGACCTCCTCGATGATGCCACTTACACATGGAAGGGCCCGCGCAACTACGTGGAGCTCAACCCTGTGAAACTACCCGCTCATATTTTCCGGGTGGAAAAACGAAGCCGGAGAAAGCGAGGTTAATTAAAAATGTCACCTAGAAACAAAGAATATTTCTGGCAGGATAGTGACCCTCTCTGGTATAAGGACGCCATCATCTACGAGCTCCATCCCCGGGCTTTCTACGACAGTGATGGAGATGGTGTAGGTGACTTTCCCGGGCTCACCGAGAAGCTCAATTATCTACAGGACCTGGGGATTAATACCATCTGGCTTCTACCTTTCTATCCGTCTCCTCTCAAAGACGACGGCTACGATATTTCCAATTACACCGGTATCCAGCCCGTATACGGGACGATACGGGATTTCAGGATTTTACTGCGAGAGGCCGATGCCCGTGGCCTGCGCGTCATCACCGAGCTCGTGCTCAACCATACCTCTGACCAGCACCCGTGGTTCCAGCGGGCACGCCGCGCCAAGAAGCGAAGCGGCTTCCGGGACTTCTATGTCTGGAGCGATTCACCGGATAAATACAAGGATGCGCGGATTATTTTCAAGGATTTCGAATCATCAAACTGGTCCTTTGACCCCATCGCCAAAGCCTATTACTGGCACCGGTTTTACTCTCACCAGCCCGACCTGAATTTCGATAATGAGCAGGTCCAGAAGGCTCTTATAAGAGCCGTCAATTTCTGGATGAATATGGGGGTATCCGGGCTGCGCCTTGATGCCGTGCCTTATCTCTTCGAGCGAGAAGGGACGAATTGCGAGAACCTTGAAGAAACGCACGCCTTCCTGAAAAAATTGCGCCATGAGGTTGACGGGCAATTCCAGAATCGCATGTTGCTTGCCGAGGCTAACCAGTGGTCGGAGGACGCGATAGCTTACTTCGGTGATGGAGATGAGTGCCACATGGCTTACCATTTCCCGCTGATGCCACGTCTGTTCATGGCTATCCGCATGGAGGATCGCTTCCCCATCATGGACATCCTGCAGCATACGCCGGCCATTCCAGACACCTCTCAGTGGGCTTTGTTCCTGCGTAACCACGATGAGCTCACGCTTGAGATGGTAACCGACGAAGAGCGGGACTATATGTACCGGGTTTACGCCTTTGACCCCCAGGCAAGGGTAAATCTGGGCATAAGACGACGGCTCGCCCCTCTGCTCAACAACGACCGTCGGAAAATAGAATTAATGAATGGGCTTTTGTTTTCACTGCCCGGCACGCCGGTACTCTATTACGGGGACGAAATCGGCATGGGGGACAACTTCTACCTCGGCGACCGCAACGGTGTCCGCACTCCGATGCAGTGGAGCCCGGAGAAGAATGCTGGCTTCTCCAGTGCCAACCCCCAGCGGCTCTACCTGCCACCGATTATCGACCCTGAATATAACTACCAGGCAATCAACGTGGAAAACCAGCAGAATAACGCCGATTCCCTGCTCTGGTGGACAAAGCACTTGATTACCCAGAGGAAACGGTTCCGGGCCTTCGGACGGGGGAGCCTTGAATTTGTACAGGCTGATAACCGAAAGGTTCTGGCCTTTATACGCCGCTTTCAGGAAGAAACCGTTCTGGTGGTGGCCAACCTCTCCCGACTGGCACAGCATGCCAACCTTGACCTTTCTAACGATGGAGGCAAGATACCTGTTGAGGCCTTCGGGCAGTCCGAATTCCCCGCCATTGAGGACTCTCCCTACCCGCTCACTTTAGGCCCTTTCGCCTTCTACTGGTTTTCCCTGGAATCGAGACAGCCAGTTGTGATAAGCCCAACGGCGATACCGGCCGAGCTCTCTGTACCCGTGCTCAGCATCAGGGGAGGCTGGGCGGACCTGCTCAAACGTGAAATCCGGCCCTTTTTGGCCACAGTGCTGCTCAGCTATGTGCGTCAGAAGCGCTGGTTTGGCGGCAAGGCGCGCCACCCTCGTGCTGCGAGCATAAGAGACTTTGTCAGCATACCGTGTGATGGTTCCAGCGCCCAGTTTATTTTCTTGAATATAGAATATACCGAGGGCGACCCTGAAACCTACCTAATCCCCATTGCCTTCGCCTCTGGGGAACGGGCCAGTGAAATAACAAGCGGATCGCCGCAGTCCGTAATCGCGCGGCTAGAGTCAAAGCGCAGGGGTGAAAACAGTGAAGGCGTCATCTTTGACGCCCTGATTGAGGATGATTTCACCGCTGCTCTTCTTGAGGCCATAGCCCGGCGCCGACGCTGGAAAGGACAGGAGGGAAGGATAGCTGCCTTCCCAACCCGTGCTTTCCATAAATTACTGGGGCCAGCTACCGAAACTCTGTCTCAGACTGTTCTGAAGGCGGAGCAGACCAACACCTCAATCATGTACGGTGACCGCTTGATGCTCAAACTCTTCCGCCGCATGCAAGAAGGGATAAGCCCGGAACTTGAGATAGGCCGGTTTCTCACCGAGAAAGCGTCTTTCCCCAATGCGCCTCCTGTGGCCGGCGCCCTTGAATACCACAACCGGTTCATCCCGGAACCGGTAACACTCGGTATACTTCACGGCTATATACCCAACGAGGGAGACGCCTGGCGCTATACTCTGGATGAGCTCGGCTTTTTCTTCGACCGGGCGTTAGCCCACCCGGAAGTAGAGTCGCCGCCGCTTATAAAAGGTTCTTTGTTAGACATTATTGAAATGAGCATACCGTCGACAGCGGAGGAGACCATTGGCCCCTACCTTACATCAGCACAGCGTCTGGCGCAACGTACCGCCGAGCTGCACCTGATGCTGGCGTCGGCCAGTGTTGACGCCCGGTTCACGCCGGAGCCATTTTCTCTTGCCTACCAGCGTTCTCTCTTCCATTCGATGAGAAGTTTCGCCAATCGGGTGTTGCGCCTTCTGCAGCAGCGATTGCCAAAGCTGCCGGATGATGCCGGGCCTATTGCCAGGACGATTCTCGATGAGGAAAGCACCATTATCCAGCGTTTTCAGAGAATTACCAGGCAAAGTATCACGGGTATGCGCATCCGCTGCCACGGTGACTACCACTTGGGGCAGGTGCTCTATACGGGCGATGACTTCGTCATCATTGACTTTGAAGGCGAACCTGCCCGCTATCTCACCGAACGACGCATCAAGCGCTCCCCGCTCAGGGATGTGGCGGGCATGATACGTTCCTTCCATTACGCCGCATACGCCGCGCTGCGCAGCCGGGCAGCCACAGTGCTTCGGGAGGAGGACCTCCCCATACTGGAGGAGTGGTCTAAAGCCTGGTACCTGTGGGTATCGGTGGCGTTTCTCAAGGCTTATCTGGAATTGATTTCTGACTTACCAATACTGCCAGCAGCCAAGGAAGGTAAAAAGGTCCTCCTTGATGCGTATCTCATGGAGAAAGCCCTTTACGAGATAAACTACGAGCTGAACAACCGGCCAGACTGGGTTAATCTGCCACTTCAGGGCGTCCTGCAGATACTGGAAGCTGAAGAGTGAGATGGGTACGGCTACAGGGCCTCTCCACGAACTTGCCTACCTCTATGGTGTGCAAACGGCATACTACAGCGTTCTTCACCAGCGCCGGCCAACCTCCGTGGACGCGCTGCTTATCATCCTGAAAGCCCTGGGGGCTCCTCTGGAAAGGCTGGAGGACGTTCCCTCGGCCCTGCGGGCGCGGCGAAAAGAGCTCTGGCAGCGCCCCCTCGAGCCGGTGACCGTGGTCTGGAATGGCAACCTCTCTTCACTCAGTTTACGGCTTCCTGCCTCTCTGGCTGAAGTTGCGTTAACCTGCCATCTGACGCTGGAGAACGGCGAGTGCCGGGAACAGTCATATCTCGCCCGCGACCTCAAGACGCTGGAAATAGCAGAACTGGAAGGGATGAAATACGAAGTAAAGGAGCTCCGCTGGAAAGGCATATTGCCACTCGGATACCACCGGCTTTCGGTCCAGGTCAACGGTGAGACTGCCGAGACTCTGGTCATCTCCGCCCCATCCCGGTTCTATCACCTCCCTGAAGCAGAAGCATATCGGAAATGGGGCGTTTTTATACCCCTGTATGCCCTCACCAGAGGAAAGGGGTGGGGCAGCGGCGACCTTTCCGACCTCCAGGCTCTCGTTTCTTGGGTGGGCGAGATGGGTGGAAATATTGTCGGCATGCTGCCGATGCTCGCGTCCTTTCTCGACGATACCACAGACCCGAGTCCGTACATTCCGGCCAGCCGGCTTCTCTGGAATGAGTTCTACCTCGACATTATGAGTGTCCCGGAGCTGGGGAGTTGCCCGAAAGCCCGGGCCCTTTTCGACTCGGCGTCGTTTCAGAAGGAGATTGAGGCGCTGCGTAGCGCCTCTCAAGTGGATTACCACCGCATTATGATAAAGAAACGGCAGATTCTGGAAGAGTTATGTCGGTGCCTGTTCGCCGTACCCTCAAAACGTCGCGATGCGCTTTTACGCTTCATTAAAACCAACCCGGTCGTTGAGGACTACGCCTGTTTCCGTGCCGCCAGAGAACGGCATGGGCCCTCATGGAAAGCGTGGCCTCGACCGCTCTCGAATGGTGTTATCAAAGAAGGAGATTATGACGAGGGGACAAAACGTTATTATCTCTACTCGCAGTGGTTGATACAGGAACAGATGAACAGCCTGTTAAAAACAGCGCAATCCGGTAACGTTACGCTGTACCTGGACCTCCCGCTTGGGATTCACCCCGAGGGCTATGACGTCTGGCGGGAGCGCGATGCCTTCATTTCCGGCATCTCCGCGGGGGCACCTCCAGATGCCGTTTTCAGCAAGGGACAGAACTGGGGCTTCCCGCCGTTGCACCCTGAAAGGATACGGAATCAAGGCTACCGCTACTTCATTGCCTACCTGCGCCACCACCTCAGGTCCACCGGCGTGCTGCGTATTGACCACGTCATGGGGCTGCACCGCCTCTTCTGCATACCGAAAGGTATGGCTGCCAGCGAGGGTACATACGTGCGTTACCATCCTGATGAGCTCTACGCCATTTTATCCCTTGAGTCCCATCGCAGCCGGACAGTAATCGTCGGGGAGGACCTGGGCACAGTGCCTCACTATGTCCGACCGGCGATGAAAAAGCATGGTGTCTACCGTATGTACGTTCTGCACTACGAACTCGCCTCCGCTGACAAAGGGAAAATCCTCAAACCCGTTCCCGGCGACTCCATCGCCAGCCTTAATACCCACGATATGTTTCCCTTTGCCGCTGTCTGGAACGGGACAGACATAGAGCAAAGGGCAGCCCTTGGTCTTCTGGGCAGGGTAGCGGCTAACCGCGAGAGAAGGCTCTGGGAGGAAAAGAAAAGAGCACTGGTCAGACTGTTGCAGGCAAAGGGATTTCTGGATAGGACACCGGCCAGCGCTGAAGAAGTTCTGAAGGCCTGTCTGGCGTTTTTGAGCACCAGCGACGCCGGGATGGTGCTGGTTAACATGGAAGACCTCTGGCTTGAGACCAGGCCACAGAACATACCGACCACTACTGATGACATCTATCCCAACTGGCGCCACAAGGCCCGCTATCGCCTTGACGAACTTTGCCAGATGCCCCGGGTAGTTGCTACACTACGTATGGTGGACCGAATCCGAAGGAGAGGAGAACCTCGGTGATGACACGGAAAAAGGAAACACAAACGGGCTTGAAGAATACTGAAGCCGTGTCCTATGAGGTGACATTTCTTTCCGATGACGACCTCTACCTGTTCAACGAAGGCTCACACCACCGGCTTTATGAGAAGCTGGGCGCGCACCCGGCCACCGCCGGTGCCGAGCAGGGGACATACTTTGCCGTGTGGGCACCTGATGCCCGGCAGGTCTCCGTCGCTGGCGATTTCAACGGCTGGAACAACACCAGTCACCTTCTTCGAACCCGGGGACAGTCCGGCATATGGGAGGGATTTATTCCAAAGCTGGGCAGGGGCCGCCTTTACAAGTACCACATTGTCTCCCGCTACAAGGGATACCAGGTTGACAAGGCTGACCCGTTTGCCATTTTCACCGAAATCCCACCCAAGACGGCGTGTGTTACCTGGGACCTGGATTACTCCTGGGGGGACGGAGAATGGATGGCAAATCGACGTGGTCGCAATGCGCTTGCTGCCCCCATCTCCGTCTACGAGGTGCACCTTGGCTCCTGGCAAAGGGTGCCTGCCGAAAATTATCGCTCGCTCTCATACCGTGAACTGGCACCGCTTCTGGCTGATTACGTGAACAAGATGGGGTTTACCCACGTGGAATTCCTGCCGGTGATGGAGCACCCCTTCTTCGGCTCGTGGGGCTACCAGATAACCGGCTACTTTGCCCCCTCCAGCCGCCACGGAACCCCGCAGGACTTCATGTACCTGATTGACTACCTGCACCAGCAGGGCATCGGCGTCATTCTGGACTGGGTGCCCTCCCATTTCCCCACCGATGAGCACGGGCTGGGCTTCTTTGATGGCACGCACCTTTATGAACACGCCGACATGCGGAAGGGCTTTCACCCCGACTGGAAAAGCTATATCTTCAACTACGGGCGCAGCGAGGTGCGCAACTTCCTCATCAGCAACGCCCTTTACTGGCTGGACAAGTACCACGTTGACGGACTGCGCGTGGACGCCGTTGCCTCCATGCTCTACCTGGATTACTCGCGGAAGAAAGGGGAGTGGATACCGAACCAATACGGGGGGCGGGAGAACCTGGAAGCCCTCGATTTCCTGCGCAAGCTCAATGAGGAGATATATCTGCGCTTCCCCGACGTGCAGACCATTGCCGAAGAG
This sequence comes from uncultured Dehalococcoidaceae bacterium, assembly GCA_964597015.1. Taxonomy (GTDB): domain Bacteria; phylum Chloroflexota; class Dehalococcoidia; order Dehalococcoidales; family RBG-16-60-22; genus E44-bin89. The sequence goes on along the minus strand of CAZQWO010000001.1, from coordinate 3,070 downwards.
TCCACTGCCTGGCCCATGGTATCGCGGCCGACCTACCTCGGCGGACTCGGCTTCGGCATGAAATGGGACATGGGCTGGATGCATGATACCTTGCAGTACATGCGCCGAAACCCCGTCCACCGCAAATACCACCAAAATGACCTCACCTTCCGCATGCTATACGCCTTCAGTGAAAATTTCATTCTGCCCCTCTCCCACGATGAGGTGGTCTACGGCAAGGGCTCCCTCTTGGGCAAGATGCCCGGGGATGACTGGCAGAAAATGGCCAACCTGAGACTCCTCTTCGGTTACATGTATGCGCAGCCGGCAAAGAAGCTGCTCTTCATGGGAGGCGAGTTCGGACAGTGGAGTGAATGGCGCCACGACGGCAGCCTCGACTGGGACCTGCTGGACTATGACCGGCACGCCGCCGTGCAGCACTGGGTGCAGGCGCTCAACCGCGTCTACCGCAGCGAGCCAGCACTGCATGAGCTTGACTGCGAGCCGGCCGGTTTTGAGTGGATTGATACCAGCGACGCTCTGCAGAGCACCCTCAGCTTCATACGTCGGGGGAAGTCAGATGATACTCCTGTTCTCGTCGTCTGCAATTTCACTCCGACGATGCATACCCAGTATAAAGTGGGCGTCCCCTGTGGCGGCCGGTGGGTTGAGGTCCTGAACAGCGACGCTGTCGAGTACGGCGGTAGCGGCCAGGGAAATCCGAAAAGCATTAAAGCCTCATCGCAGGGCTGCCACGGCCGTCCCTATTCTCTCACCATAACCCTTCCGTCGCTGGCCATCGTTTTCTTCAAACCAAGGAAACGAGGCAAATGAAAGGTCAAGACCGACTTGGTGCCACCTATCTCGGCAATAGACGCTGCCGATTTCTTGTCTGGGCACCATTTGCGGACAAGGTTGAAGTCCGTCTTACTGCGCCCGATGAGCGTGTTCTTTCCCTTGAAAGAGATGGCAAAGGATATCATCGCACCATCGTCGAAAACGTGACGCCGGGCAGCCTTTACTTCTACCGCCTGAATGGAAAGACTGAGCACCCTGACCCCGCCTCCAGGTTCCAGCCGCAGGGTGTCCATGGCCCCTCCCAGGTGGTGGACAGCAACTTCTCATGGGAGGATGAAGGCTGGACCGGCCCGCCGCTTGAGGACTATATTATCTACGAGCTGCATACGGGAACGTTCACCACAGAGGGCACCTTCACCGCCATTATCCCACACCTCGATATGCTCAGGGAGCTGGGGGTTACCGCCCTGGAGCTCATGCCGGTGGCGCAGTTCCCGGGAAACCGTAACTGGGGTTATGACGGGGTATACCCTTTCGCCGTGCAGGAATCATATGGAGGCCCCGAGGGCTTGAAGCAGCTCGTTGACACCTGCCACCGTCAGGGGATGGCCGTTATTCTGGACGTGGTGTATAACCACCTCGGGCCGGAGGGCAATTATCTTGCCGATTTTGGGCCGTACTTCACCGGGCGCTACCAGACGCCGTGGGGGCGAGCGCTGAACTTTGACGGGCCCGATAGCGATGAGGTTCGCCGCTTCTTCATTGAAAACGCGCTTTACTGGATACGGGAGTTCCACGTTGATGCCCTGAGGCTGGATGCCCTCCATTCCATACTTGATATGTCCCCCTTCACCTTCATAGAAGAACTGGCGCACTCGGTGCATAATGAAGCTAAAAACCTGAAGCGAAAAGTATATGTCGTCGGGGAGAGCGCTGCCAACGATGTCCGCCTTATCCGCGATGTCACGGCGGGAGGCTACGGACTTGATGCCCAGTGGAATGATGACTTTCACCACGCGGTTCATGTCCTACTCACCGGCGAAAAAGCCGGCTACTATCAGGATTACGGGAAATTCAGACAGCTGGTTAAAGCTTTTAAGGAGGGATTTGTTTACTCCGGCCAGTATTCTGCCTACCGCCGGCGCCGGCACGGCACCTCATCAGAAGACATCCCCGCCCGCCGCTTCGTCGTCTTCACCCAGAACCACGACCAGGTGGGCAATCGCGCTCAGGGCGACCGCCTGAGCGGGCTGGTCTCCTTTGAGAAGTTGAAGCTTGCCGCCGCCCTCTATTTGCTTTCGCCCTTCGTCCCCCTTGTCTTCATGGGCGAAGAATACGGCGAGACCACGCCCTTCCCCTACTTCATCAGCCACTCGGAGCCAGCCCTGATTGAGGCGGTGCGCCGGGGGCGGCGCGAGGAGTTCGCCGCCTTCCGCTGGCAGGGTGAGATACCCGACCCGCAAAATGAGGCAACTTTTGAAAGTGCCTGCCTCAATCATCGCCTGCGCCACGAAAGCCAGCACCGGACATTATTCGCTTATTATCAGGAGCTTATCCGCCTGCGCCGGGAGGTGCCTGCCCTGCGCAACCCGGACAAGAAAGCGATGAAGGTCACCGGCGATGAGAAAGCAAAGATTCTTTGGCTGCACCGCTGGCAGCCAGGAAGCGAAGCGGTTATAATTTATAACTGCGGGGAAGGTGAATCTGCGGTGAGTTTGCCAGTGCCGGAGGGGAGATGGCAGAGGCGATTTGATTCGGCGGAGGCGGCGTGGGGAGGTGGCGGCAGCAGCATCCCCGAGACATTACAGTCCAAAGGAGAAATCACCATCAAGGGCAAACCAGCGTCCGCGGTGCTGTTTATCAAGGAGCAATAAATATGGAACGATACATCTGCGTGCACGGTCACTTCTACCAGCCGCCGCGGGAAAACGCCTGGCTGGAATACGTGGAGCTTCAGGACTCGGCCTACCCTTTCCACGACTGGAACGAACGCATCACCGCCGAGTGCTACGCGCCCAACGGGGTTTCCCGCATCCTTGATAGCGAGGGCTACATTGCCAGGATTGTAAACAACTACGCCAGAATCAGCTTCAATTTCGGGCCGACGTTGCTCTCCTGGCTGGAAAAGTACGCGCTGGAGGTCTATCAGACCATCATCGACGCTGATAAAGAGAGCCAGCAAAACTTCTCCGGACACGGCTCGGCGCTGGCCCAGGCGTACAGCCATATGATAATGCCGCTGGCCAACAGGCGGGATAAATATAGCCAGGTCCTGTGGGGAATCAGGGACTTC